>CAYVIJ010000003.1:201642-201871 GCA_964451515.1 uncultured Phycisphaeraceae bacterium
GATATCTAGCGGAACGCCAAAGGTGAAGACAGGCGGCTGGGCCTGACCTGACGCTGAGGCACGAAAGCGTGGGGAGCGAACGGGATTAGATACCCCGGTAGTCCACGCCCTAAACGTTGTGCACTAGATCGCGGCGGCTCTGACGTCGTCGCGGTCGAAGAGAAATCGTTAAGTGCACCGCCTGGGGAGTACGGTCGCAAGGCTAAAACTCAAAGGAATTGACGGGGGC
>CAYVIJ010000004.1:0-201108 GCA_964451515.1 uncultured Phycisphaeraceae bacterium
CGCTCTCGCTCGCGGGATCCGACGGCGCGGCGGTGGAGCGGGGCGGCGCGGGCGGGTCGGGGACGAAATCTCTTCTCTCCTCCTTGTCCGACGCGGCGGCGGCGGGCGTCGGCGGCTCTCCTCCAGCGCCGACGCCCGCGCCCCGCGATCGGACGGGCGCATCGCGCGGGGGGCGGGAGATGCGGCTCGAGGACTTCGTTGTGGTGCGCTCCAACGAGCTCGCCTATCACGCGACGATCCGGCTGCTGGAGGCGGACGGTCCCCGCGGCTTCAGCCCCCTGTTCATCCATGGGGCGTGCGGGCTGGGGAAGACGCATCTGCTACGCGGGCTGGCGGCGCGGTTCCGCGAGCGGCATCCGGGCTCGCGGGTGCGTTTTACGACGGGCGAGGCGTTCACCAACGGGTTCATCCAGGCGTTGCGGAAGAACGATGTCGACGCGTTTCGGAAGCGGCACCGGGATCTGGATCTGCTGTGCATCGACGACATCCACTTTCTTTCCAACAAGTCCGCCACGCAGAGCGAGTTCCTGCACACGTTCAACGCCATCGGGCTGGAGGGGGCGCGGATCGCGCTGGTCTCCGATGAGCATCCCTCGCGGATCGGATCCTTCTCGAAAGAGCTGATCTCCCGCTTCGTGGCGGGCATGGTGGTGCGGATCGACCGCCCCGATCGCACGATGCGGCTGGAGCTCACGCGCCAACTCGCGGCGCGGCGCGGGCTGGCGCTGGATGAGGGGGCGGTGACGGCGGTGGCGGCGCGGTGCGTCGACTCCGTGCGCGCGATCGAGGGGACGCTGACGAAGATCGAGGCGCTGTCGCGATGCCTGCCGGAGTTCACGCAGCGCGGGGGCGCGGTCTCGATGGCGGCGGTCGAGATGGCCCTGGAGCGGACGGCGCCGCCTCGGCCGACCCGGGCGGTCAGCGTGCAGACGATCCTGAGCGCGGTCTGCGAGGAGCTGCGGATCGACCCGTCGGAGGTCTTCGGACGGGGGCGGCACAAGCGCGTCGTTCTGGCGCGCTCGCTGACCGCCTACCTGGCCCGGGATCTGACGACGCTCTCCGTCTCCGACATCGCGACGGCGATGCACCGCCCGAATCACTCGACGATCGTGACGGCGGCCAATCGGATCGAAAAGCAGATCGAGGAGGGCGCCGCTTGCGATGGCGGACCCGAGCTTCAGCGGGTCAGCGTCTCGGAGCTGGCGGAGCGGCTGGGTCGGCGGATCGCACAGGAAGCTCAAGCGGCGTAACCTGCTCCTTCACCCGTTTTCGAAGGAGGGCTCCGTCCAGGACGGACACCGCGCGATGCTCGACGAGATCCCACTCAGCCGCCCTGACATCACCGAGCTTGAGATCGGCCTTGTGAACGACGTGATGCGCTCCGGGCGCCTGTCCATCGGCCCGGTGCAGGAGCGGTTCGAGCAGCTTGTGGCCCGGCGGACGGGACGGCGTTTCGGCGTGGCCGTCTCCTCGGGGACGGCGGGGCTGCATCTGTCGCTGCTGGCGTTGGGCGTGGGCGAAGGGGATGAAGTCATCACCACCCCTTTCAGCTTCATCGCCTCCGCCAACGCGATCCTCTACGCGGGCGCCACGCCCGTTTTCGTGGACATCGATCCGCAGACGCTGAACATGGATCCGAGGAAGGTCGAGGCGGCGATCACGTCCCGGACGAAGGCGATCCTGGGGGTTGAGGTCTTCGGCAATCCGGCCCAGATGGACGATCTGCGCCGGATCGCGGCGGCGCGGGAGATCCCGCTCGTGGAGGATTGCTGCGAAGGCTTCGGGGGGTCATGGCGCGGGCGACCGATCGGCGCCTTCGGGCGGGTCGGCGTCTTCGGCTTTTATCCCAACAAGCAGATCACGACGGGCGAGGGGGGCATGATCGTCACCGATGACGACCATCTCGCCTCCCTGTGCCGCTCGATGCGCAATCACGGGCGTCCCGCCGACGCCGACGGCGCGCTGACCGCTTCCGTCGCGGCGGGTCGAAGCTGGCTCCAGCACGAGCGGCTGGGCTTCAACTACCGACTCTCGGAGGTCGCCGCCGCGATCGGCGTCGGGCAGATGCAGCGGCTGAACCATCTCCTGGAAATGCGCGAGCGGGTCGCGGGCGAATACATCCGTCTGCTGGCGGCGGAGGAGGCGCTGGCGCTGCCCACCGTCGAGTCGGACACGACGATGAGCTGGTTCGTCTTTGTGGTCCGTCTGGCCCACGAATACACGCGCGAGGAGCGCGACCGGATCATCGAGGGCTTGCGCCGTCACGACATCGGGGCCGCCGCCTACTTCCCCTGTATCCACCTCCAGCCTTTCTACCGCGAACGCTTCGGACACGGAGCGGGCGATTTCCCGGCCGCGGAGAGTGTCAGCGACCGAACGATCGCGCTGCCCTTCCACCCCAGGCTTTCGCCGAAGGAGATCGATCTGGTGGTGCAAACGCTGAATCTGATGATTCAGCGTGAGAACATCAAGCGGAGCTGACGGCGCGCGGCTGGCGATTCTGTGTGGCCCGGCGCTGGTGAGGTTGGCGGCGTCTCGGGCGCATCGCGCGGCCATTTTGGGATCGTGCGGGAAGAGACGGGCAGGCACGGCGGCCTGCCCCACCGATTTTGTTGCAGGCGAATCCCCTCACCCCAGCCCTCTCCCGGGGGAGAGGGTGTTCTTTTGAGATTTCAGGTGGGTCATGGACGGGCAAGGCGGGAGATGGTCTTGATCACTGGCCCCAGCACGGCCGGACAAGCCGGCCGTGGCGCCCGCGCGTTGGTGGGGAAGGCTCGTGCTGGTCAGGGGTTCTGGAAGCGCTCGATCCAGTCGGGCGTGGGGAGGAAGGTGTATTCGTCCGTGGTGTGGGCCGTCCCCTCCGCGACCTCGACGGCAAGCTTGACGTGCCCGTCGAGGAAGAGCAGGTTCGCCAGCACGCGATCGAAGCGCCAGCGCTGGCCGCGATCGCCTCCGTCGTCGTAGTTGTAGATCGGATGATCGCCGATGAGCCACGTCCGGGAGGGCCACACGACTGGGGGCATGCGCCCGCCCTCGGGCGGGATGAGCGTTGGGAACTTGTCAAGGTTGGGATCGTCGTCGGGGGCGTGATCGTTGAGGTTGTAGGAGGCGCCGACGAGTTCGTACATGGAGCTGCTGGGGTCGATCTGCGGGAAGAACTGGAGGAAGGGATCGTCCGTGCCCTGATCGGCGGGGTCTTCGAAGACGGGCACGTCATCATCCTCCGCCCAGTCGCCGTCGTCGATGTAGGCGTTGAGCGGGCGGCGATCGGCGCCCCATTCATTGATTCCGAAGACGGGCAGGAGCCCCTTGCGCCCTCCGAAGAGGGCGCCGATGTTGCTCTCGACTCCCGGGGCCACTTCGAGGCGAACCTGGGGGAGATGGTCGTCGTGGTCGGTGCGGAACATCGTCAGCGCCGCGCCGAGCTGGCTGAGATTGGCGCCGCCCCGCACCAGGCGGCCCTGCTCGCGGGCCCGACCGAGGGCGGGCAGAAGCACCCCCATCAGAACGCCCACGATGGCGATGACCACGAGCAGCTCGACCAGCGTGAATCCGTGTCGTCGTCGCATGCTCTGAGCGTATTCGCCCGGCGCCGGCGCGCCGAGTTTTTGCACACCCTGTTTTCCGGACCTTGACGAGCCGAAGGCGTCTGCCGTGTCGTCACCAGCTGTGGAAAGCCCGGACGGCTCCGGAAATCGCGAAAGTCGGCTCCGCGCGCAGACGATGACCCCATGCGACCAGCGCGCCGAACTTCCCCCGGCGTCGCGCAGATGGAGTCCCACATGACCACGGGCACGAGCGAGCGCGGGCAGATCGTGGCGTCGGCTGTTCAACAGATCAGTCACATCGCCACGCTTCCAGAGGTCACCCTCCGGATCATCGAGCTGGTCGAGGACCCCAAGTCCACGGCGCAGGATCTTCACAACGTGATCTCCCACGATCCGGCGCTGTGCAGCCGATTGCTGAAGGTTGTCAACTCGGCCTTCTACGGCCTGCCCGGCCAGATCGGGTCCATCAACCGAGCGATCGTCCTGCTCGGTCTCAACGCGGTGAAGAACATCGCCATCGCCGCGAGCCTTGCGAAGCTGTTCCGAGGCGGACAGCTCTGCCCGCAGTTCGCGGCGCGGGATCTTTGGGATCATTCGACGGCGTCCGCGGCCTGCGGCAAGCTGCTGGTGGACACGCTTCGGATCGGACTGCCCGACGAAGGCTTCCTGGCGGGGCTGATCCATGACATCGGCGTGCTGGTGGAGATGCAGGCGGACCGCCACAAGCTGATCGAGGTGGTCGAGGGGCTGGGGATCGACTCCACGGGCGCGCCGAGTCAGGACATGCTCGAGATCGAGGAGCGCGTCTTCGGCGCCACCCATCAGGATTTCGGGCGTGGGCTCTGCGAGAAGTGGAAGTTCCCGAAGATGCTCGGGCTGGTCACCGGCTGCCACCATGACCCACTCTCGGCGCCGCCGGACAGTCGGACGCTTCCCTGCATCGTCTACATCTCAGACCGGCTCACCGCCGAGCTCGGCGGGGGGTTCCGGCTCGACGTCCCGAGCGTCGAGATCGATTCGGACATTCTGGATGAGCTCGAGCTCAGCGAGGCGCAGCTCCAGAACATCCGTGAGGCGCTGCCGGCGCATCTGGATGAGGTCCGCTCGCTGCTCAGTTGAGCGGTCGCGCCGGGGCATAAGACTCTCTCTTTCTCCCTCCGGGCGGCGCAGCGACGGTTGCGTCGCCTGGCTTGCCTCACGAGCCGAGGCGATCCCGCCAGAACTGCATCGCGCCGAGATCCGTCAGGTCGTAGCGCAGGGGCGTGACGGTGATGGCGCCCCTCCACATGTGAGCCACGTCGGAG
Source organism: uncultured Phycisphaeraceae bacterium (assembly GCA_964451515.1). GTDB lineage: Bacteria > Planctomycetota > Phycisphaerae > Phycisphaerales > UBA1924 > CAYVIJ01. The sequence continues at coordinate 4,853 of CAYVIJ010000004.1, forward strand.
TCCTCCGCGCTCTCGCGAAAGTCCAGCCCCTGTGTCGCGGCCCAGTAATACCGGTCGCCCGAGGGGCTCTGGCGCCCGACGTACTTGTCGAAGTGCCCGTGGGTGTTCATGGGGCAGACCACGATGGGCGGCGTCGGGCCATCCGCCTCCGTGCGAGGGATGCCCAGGTTCAGGCACACATGGCGCGGAAGCCCCTCGGGCCCCGCCGCCTCCAGGATCCGCTCGATCGCCCGGCGCGCGTGACGAGCCGCCACGTCGAAGAGGGGCTTGCCCTCCGCCAGATGCAGGCTGACCGCGAAGGACGGCACCCCCAGGAACGCCGCCTCCAGGGCCGCGGCGACCGTCCCTGAATAGATGACGTTGATCCCCACGTTCGCCCCCGCGTTCATCCCGCTGATGACGAGATCGGGGAGGGACCCTTCGCCCTGGCGCTCGGGCCAGAGCGTCGAGAGGGCGAGCTTGACGCAATCGGCCGGGCGTCCATCGACCGCGACGCCCTGCATGCGATCGTGGACCGTCACATCCTCAACCATGAGGGGCTGATGGAAGGTCACGCCGTGGCTGGTGGCCGATTGCACCGTCAGCGGCGCGCAGGTGAGCAGCGTCTCGGCGAAGGGGCGACCGAAGTCGCCGCGCTGATCGAGGAGGGCGTCGTGCATCGCCTCGATCCCGGGCGCCCGGATGCCGTCGTCATTGGTGAGCAGGACGCGCATGGCGCCATGGTAGCGAGGGAGATCGGCCGCGCCCTCAGACTCCAATCATCGACAGCAGCAACGAAAGATCGCCCGTGTTGATGATCCCGTCGCCGTTCAGATCCGCCTCCGGGTCGTTTGTTCCCCAGCGCATGAGCAGGACTGCGACGTCGGCTGAGTTGCGCACACCGTCGCCGTTGAGGTCGCCGAGATTCTCGCAGTCATCGAGCACGCCGTTGTTGTTCCGATCGCGCCCGAGGCCCTGGGCGATCTCGCAGCCGTCGAAGACGCCATTGGCGTTGCAGTCGCCCATGCCGGCGCCCCGGTACTGGACGCTGACGGCGGCGAAGCCGTCGCGGCAGAGCGCGGGGTTGACTGTCTCTGATCCGCGGAGCTCGATGACGGCCTCGCCCGAGGCGATCAGGTCATTGAACGTGTCGGCGCTGAGCGTCGTCTCGCCCCACAGCGGCGCTGCGGAGCAGTCGGCGCCGTTTTGCTCGAAGAGCCGCCCGACGAGCCGGCCATTGATGGCGACCTCGAGATATTCGGGCGAATGGCTGAAATCGCCGCGCACGGTGACAACGACCGAAACCTCGCTGTCGGCCTGGGCGGGGCTGCCGATGCGAAAGAGGGTCGGCTGGTCGTGCCCGGGGTCGTCGAGGCGTCCGGAGCGATGCGCCAGCCCGTCCGCGATCTGACATTCGTCTGGGACGAAGTCGCCATTGCAGTCGTTGGAAGCGCCGCTCAGGATGTCGCAGGAGTCGGGCACGCCGTTTCCGTTGCAATCCTGCGGATGGCGTGCGGCGTAGCGCACGGTGGTCCTCGCGAAGGTGGCGCCGCAACCGAAGCTGACTACGCCGTTGCTTGCCTCGAGGGTGAGCGTCGCGGGGCCGCCGTTGACGGCGCGGTTGAACGTCTCGGCGGGGATGATGAGCGTTTCCTCGTCCGCGACGCCCTCGCACTCGCTGGCGTCGAAGACGAACAGATCCCCGAGGGGAACGCCGTTCAGGCGAGCGGTGAGGAACTCCGACTCTGCGTCAAGATCGCCCATCGCTCGCACTGTGATCTCGACGTCGCTGCGCGCCGGCTGCGGCTCGCCCAGATCGTGCGCCAGCACCTCGCTTGTGCGCAGCGGACCCATCGCGCCTGAGTCGAGATCCACCTCGACGCGGAGCTGGCAGGCGTCGATCACGCCGTCGCCGTCGCAGTCGATCGCCGCGCCGCTGGCGATGGCGCAGGAGTCGGGCACGCCGTCGCCGTCGCAGTCCGTCGCCTCGCCGGAGGCGATCTCCTCGGCGTCGGAGACGCCGTCGCAGTCGCAGTCATTCACGCAGCCGCCGAAGAGGCGCAGGGAGAGATCGGCGTCGAGCCCGAGATCGCTGCCCGGAATGAAGTCGACATCGGGCAGGGCGTCGCAGGCGGTCTGGCGTGTTTGCAGGGGCTGATCGAACTCGGGCGTGTCCGCCGCATTGCCGAACGGGCTCGCCAGCCAGCCGAAGGCGGGCCCGAAGATGCCCGCGGCGTTGACGTTCACCGCCATCCAATAGCGCGTCCCCGCCTCGATGCGCACGGACTCGGGCAGCGTCGCGCTGAACGTGTAGACCGGATGCAGCCCGAAGATTGGCGGGCGCTCATGACGGACGAACTCGACGTCGATCGCGTCGAAGTCCGCGAGCACGGCGGCGGCGTCGCCCGCGCCGTCATCCTGATAGAACGTCAGGCGCACATTCTGCGGGGGCAGGGGCCAGTCGAACGTGGCGCCGAAGTAGACGCCCTCCCACTCCACGCGGGTCAGCTCCGTGGAGCGCTCGAGCGTGAAGTCCTCCGCCGCCGCCGCGCCGAAGGGGCAGCTCGTCGCGATGGCGATCAGAAATCGCGGGCCGACGCCCTGGTCATCAAGGACGGGCGGCTGCGAGAAGAGCAGCTCCTCCTCGCCGTCGCCGCGCGTCTGTTCCGTTCCCTGAATCGCGGGCCCGGCGGGCGGCTGCGCGCGATCGCTGAAGAGCCCCGCGGGCGTGCGCTCGAGGGGCGCCGGCGGATTCGCGCCCAGGGCGCGCTCATCGGAAGCGGACGCATGTGGCGCCAGCGCGCAGGCTAAACCGACGCACAGCGCCGCGAGCGCATGGGAACGTCTTGGATGCGTCTTGCCCACGAGCGATCTCTCCTCCCCGAACGACTCCTCCTCCTGCGCCGGCGCACGCCGCGAGCCCGAGTTTACTGACGCATGTGCTTGAGAGCAATGAACTTCTGGAAATCGAGCGCCCACGGGGCCCCGGGTCTGTCCGAAAACACGCGTCTGCGATCGCGCTCCGCCCGCCCGGATTTACAAGGGGGACCTCTGAATATTTGCGAAACAGGCGCGCAACAGGCCACCTTGCTTTGTCTGGGACATCGATTTCAGATCGGGATCCCCCTCGCCCCAAACTTCTTCCGGAGGGAGAGGGAGTTCTTCAGCGGTCCCAAAGGCGAGGTTTATGGGCGGAAATCCTGCGGGTTCAGCTTCGAGAGCCCCGCGCGGATCGCGATACGCGCCAGCTCGACCCGGTTGGAGACGCCCAGCTTGTTCCCGAGCGAGACGCGGTGCCACTCAACCGTCTTGGCGCTGCGGTGCAGGCGATGGGCGATGTCCGACGTGCTCAGCCCTTCGCCGATCAGACGGAGCACATCCATCTCGCGCGGCGTCAGCGCCGAGAGCGGGCCGAGATCATGGAACTTGGCGCGAATCACGCCACCGGCCCCATCACTTCGGGTGTCTTCCGCTGTGGGTCGGCAGACGACGAGCACGCGCGGCTCGCCGTCCTCGCCTGGGGTGAGCGCACGATACGTCGCGCGGTTCCACGTGCCGCCACAGATGCCGAGCGTGACGACGGGTTCACGCGTCTCGATCGCGCGGCGGACGAAAGAGAGCCGCTCGCGCGTCCAGTCCGGATCGAAGAAATCGCCTAGGGCCGAGCCGACGATCTCGTCGACCGGCTTGCCGAGCAGGCGCTCGCTCTCTTTGTTGGCATGACGAAAGACGCCGCGATCGTCGAGGATCACGACATACGCCTCGATATCCTGCGAGAGCGCATCCAGCAGCGTCTGCGCATCATCGGAAGCCGGTGTGTAGCTGCTCACCCGACCCAGCACACCAGTCGAACCGACTGATCCATTCTTCATCCGACGCCCCTCACGAGGCCGGGCGCGATGCATCCTCCCATCGCCGCCCGACGATCATCGCCCGCCATGTCTTCATCCCCCACGACCAAACCATGCCTGCGAGCGCGAACCACATCCATGCGAAGTCCCCGGGGAGCGCGCTGACGGACCTCGGGGTGAACGTCCCAACCCGTCTTCGACCATGGTCGTCGGGTCGCTCACCAGCCCTTGGGTGACCCAAACAGGATACTCCCTCCATTGGGGATGTAAATACCCCTCCCAAGGGTCCGAGATTCAACCCCGGGTTTTCCCGAGGGGCTTTCGCCCCGTTCTCGCCCTGCCGCGGGTGGGAGAGGACTCGACTCTTGTCCCGCAGGCGGCTGGCGCGGCAGAGCGGGCGCGGTGGAGGAGAAATGGGCGGTGCAGGATTCGAACCTGCGAAGGCGTAAGCCAGCAGATTTACAGTCTGCCCCGTTTGACCACTTCGGTAACCGCCCGCTGGTCTGGACATCGCCGAGCCCATGTGTGGGCCTGAGCAAGGATGCGGAGGGTAGGCGGGGCCCCGGAGTCCGGCAAGGCGGCCTGGGTGGCCGGCGCGGCGCTGCCGTTGACGCACACCAAAGCCGCCGGGGGGAATCGAACCCCCAACCTCGAGATTACAAATCACGCGCTCTGCCAATTGAGCTACGGCGGCGACGGGTTCACTCTACCCCCTTCCGCCCCGGCGGGGTTCACGCCGGCGGCGCGGCGGCGACGGCGGCGGGCGGCTCTCAGGGGCGCCAGGGTTTGAGCTTGATGTTCGTGCGGTGGGAATCCGCCTTGGCTCCGGTCGGCGTCTGGCCCCGGACGTAATCCAGCTCGAACTTCGTCTTTTCCTCGCCGCCGGCCATGAACTGCTTGAAGTTGGCGTCGAGCGTCGAGCGGCGCTTCTGCTGGAACTCGTTGACTTCACGGAGCAGGGTCGGATTCGACTGCAAGTCCTGGATCTCGGGCTGCAAGCGCTCCATCAGCTCGATTTCGATGGGCGTCAGGATGCAGATGGGATCCCCCTTGCGGAACCACGCCTCCTTGTTCCGCGCCGTCATCTGCCAGTTCATGGTGAAGGTCGTGGAGATCCAATCCGTCTCCACCACACCGTCCAGTGGATGCGCGTTGGTCACCCAGTGATTGGTCGGCCCTCGAACCAGCAGCGCGATTCCCGGCGGCGTCCGGAAGACCCACGGGAGCCCGAACGAGAGGATCCCATGTCCGAAATGACTCAAGGCCATTCGCTCGAAGCCAGGCGGTGAATCAACAAACCGGAGCGACAACGACTCCACGCCGACCTTGCCGCCCCACTTCGCGCTGACGGTCCCAGGTATGCGCACCACCCACCCGGACTGATTCGCCATCACGAGAGGAAGGCATCGATAGGCGAACTTGCCGGTGGTGGCGTCCATCCACTCCCGCCGCGCCGAGGCGGGCTCGAGCGCCCAGCCGGCGTCGTCCACGTGCCGATACGCGATCACGCGCTGATCGGATGGGGCCAGTTGCGTCGCTTGCGGATCCGTCATGCGCGTCCCATCTCAACTGCGAAGCCGGTCGGTCGTTCCGCCCGGGCGGGTTACACAAGCAGGGCGGCCGGGTTCTCCAGCAGCTCCTTGACCGTGTTTAAATACTGCGCCGCCATGGCGCCGTCGACGACGCGGTGGTCGCTGGACATGGTCATCGCCATCTCCGTGCCGACCATCAACTCTCCGTCGCGCACGACGGGCTTCTCCATCCCCGCGCCGACGGCGAGAATGCCCACATTCGGCGGGTTGATGATCGCGGTGAAGTGTTCAACGCCGAACATGCCGAGGTTGGAGACGGTGAAGGTTGCGTCCGACATCTCCTCGATGGTCAGCCCCTTCTCCCGCGCCTTGCTGGCGAGCCGCTTGGTCTCCGAGGAGATCGTGCGCAGGCCCATGCGGTCTGTGTTGGGTAGCGTCGCGACGACGAGCCCGCCGCCTCGCTCCTCCGGCAGCGCGATCGCCACGCCCACGTTCACATCGCCCTGGACTTCGATCGAGGCCTCGTCGTTCTTCTCCGCCCAGCGGCTGTTCACGAAGGGATGCTGGCGCATCGCCACGGCGCAGGCGCGGACGATGAAGTCGTTGACGGTGAGCTTCACGCCCTGCGACTCGAGTTGATCGTTGAGCTGCTCGCGCAGGGACATGATGGGGTCGAGATTGGCGCTGACCGTCACCTGGTAGTGCGGGATCGTCGTCTTGGATTCGACGAGGCGTCTGGCGATGGTGCGCCGCATGTTGGAGAGCTCGACCGTCCGCGCTTCGAGCCCGCCGCCCTCCATGAGCGCCGGAGCGGGTCGCTCGGGCTCGGGCGCCTTCTCCTTCGCGCTTGGCGCGCCGCCCCGGGCGAGCGCTTCCTCGACGTCGCGCCGGACGATGCGTCCCGAGGGGCCACTGCCATCGACCTGGGAGAGATCGAGCCCCTCCTCCTCGGCGATCTTGCGGGCGAGCGGGCTGGCGAAGATCCGCTCCGTCGCTTCACCATTGGTTTGCGTCGCGCGGGCGGACTCGCGATCAGCGACGGCCGTGCCGCCGGCGTGCTGGTGCTTGTCCTCCCCGCCCTCTGTCTTGCGCGCCTGCGCCTCGGCCGGCTCGCGTTCTTTCTCCTCGCGTTGCTTCTCCGCCTTCTCCTTCTCCGGCTCTCGCTCCTCATCCTTCTTCTCGTCCTTGTTCTTCTCGCCCTTGTCCTTGCCCCCGGCCTGGGCGGCCTCGTCGACGTCCTCCCCCTCCTCGGCGAGGATCAGGATCGTCTCTCCGACGGGGACCGACTCGCCCTCGCCGATCATGATTTTGGCGACGGTCCCCTCCTCGAAGGCCTGAAGCTCCATCGTCGCCTTGTCGGTCTCGATGTCCGCGAGGACCTGTCCGGGCTCGACGGAGTCGCCTTTCCCGACGTTCCACTTGATGACCGTGCCGTTCTCCATCGTGTCGGAGAGGCGCGGCATGCTGACTTGGATCGGCATTGCGGGCTCCTCAGCGCAGCGTCTTCTTCACGGCCGCCACGATCTTGCTCTTGTTCGGGAGGTACGCCTGCTCCAGGCTCTTCGCGTAGGGCGTGGGCACGTCGTCGGAGTTGACGCGCACGGGCGGATGATCCAGCCAGTCGAAGCACTTCTCGCACACCTGCGCCATCACCTCGCTGGCCACGCCGCCGAAGGGCCAGGACTGATCGACGACGACAATGCGGTGCGTCTTCTTGACGCTCTGGATGATCGCCTCGGCGTCCAGCGGACGGATCGTGCGCATATCCAGCAGATCGACGGCGATGTCCTCTTCCTCGAGCGCGTCGCAGGCTTCGAGGCAGAAGTTCACGGGGCGTCCGAAGGAGATGATGGTGCAGGCGTCGCCCTCGCGCAGCCGGGCGGCGCGTCCGAAGGGAATCAGGTACTCCTCCTCCGGCACGTGCGCCTTGTCGCCGAGCATGCGCTCGGACTCGAGAAAGAAGACGGGATCATCGTCGCGGATGGCGGTCTTGAGGAGGCCCTTGGCGTCGTAGGGGTTGCTGGGGATGACCATCTTCAGGCCCGGGACGTTCGCATAGAGCCCCTCGACGCACCAGGAGTGCGTCGAGCCGAGCTGGCCGCCCGCGCCGTCGTTGCCCCGGAAGACGATCGGACACCCCCACTGCCCGCCCGACATATACAGCATCTTCGGGGCGTTGTTCAGGATCTGATCCGCCGCCACCAGCGAGAAGGACCAGCTCATGAACTCGATGATCGGGCGCAGGCCGTACATCGAAGCGCCGATGCCCAGCCCGGAGAAGCCGCTCTCGGAGATGGGCGTGTCGATCATGCGCTTGGGTCCGAACTCATCGAGCATGCCCTGGCTGACCTTGTACGCGCCCTGGTACTCGGCGACCTCCTCGCCCATGAGAAAGACGCGTTCATTGGCGCGCATCTCCTCGCTCATGGCCTCGCGCAGCGCCTCGCGGAACTGGACGACGCGCTCCCCCTCGCGGCTGGGCAGGTCCGTCAGCTCATCATAGATCTCGGGATTGCCGGTGACGGTCGTCACGACTGCTCCTCCCCGTCCAGCAGCGCGTTGGGCGCGCCTTGCATGTAGTCGCGGATCGGGCTCATCTGCGGCGGCGGATCATGGAACACGTCGCTGTAGAGCTCCTTCTCGACGTCGATGGGATCGAGGCCGTCGGCGTATTGCATCGCCTCCTTGGCCGTCGCCCGCGCGTCCTTTTGCATCTGCTCGTGGCGCTCCTCGCTGAGGCAGTCGCGGTCATTCATCAGGTGATGCGCGAGGTTGTCGATCGGGTCTTTCTCCTTGTACTCGTTGACTTCCTCCTTGGACCGGTACTTCTGCGGATCGGACATGGAGTGCCCGAAGTATCGGTAGGTCTTCATGTTGATGAAGCCGGGCTTTTGCTCCTCGCGCATGGCGTCGAAGAAGGGCTTGCAGTTGTCGTAAATCTCCAGCGCGCTCAGCCCGTTGACCTCGATGCCGTCGACGCCGTACGCCTCGGACTTCTTCAGCAGATCGTTCGCCATGGTCGTGCCGCGCTCGACGGATGTGCCCATGGAGTAGCCGTTGTTCTCGACGATGTAGGCCACCGGCAGCGACAGGAGGCCCGCGAGATTCATCGCCTCGTGGAAGGCGCCCTGATTCAGCGCGCCGTCGCCCAGATAGCAAAGCACGACGCGCTTCAGCCCATCGTCCTTCTTGAGAACCTCGAGCTCGTATTTGGCGGCGAAGGCCAGACCCGCGGCGAGGGGCGTGTGGGCGCCGACAATCCCGTGTCCGCCGTAGAGCTGATTCGGGCGGTCGAACATGTGCATCGACCCGCCCTTGCCCTTTGCGCATCCCTCGAGCTTGCCGAACATCTCCGCCATCGCCGCCTTCGGATCCATTCCCCGCGCCAGCGCGTGCCCGTGATCGCGGTACGCGGTGATGACGGGATCCTCCTTGTCAACGCAGGCCATCGTCGCGACGGCGCACGCCTCCTGGCCCGAGTAGACGTGGAGGAAGCCACCGATCTTGGCGTTCGAGTACGCCTGCATCGTCCGCGTCTCGAACTCGCGGATCAGCATCATGTCCGCCAGCCACTTCAGCAGCGTCTCATCGGAGAGGTTCTCCGAACGCTGCTTGCGGGTCGCCTCGTCCGCTCCGCGACGATCCTCTGTTTGCGTTGGCGCGCTGGTCATAGGACTCCGATCGCCTTGGCGTTGATCCGTCGGGCGGCCCGCGACGTCCGCCGACCGGCCACAACCGATCAGTCGTGCGATTCCCTGGCAGCGGCGCTGCGCCGCTCCAGCGCGAGTCTAGATCGGCCCCATCACCCCGGCAAATAATCGCCAACGACGGCGGTCACTGCGAATTCACGCTCTCGCCGCGGCTGACGACCTCCAGAAGCAGCAGAAGGTCCGCGCCGTCGACCATGTCATCCCCCGTCAGGTCGCCTCCCGATTCGCCGCGCTCGATCATGCCGGTCAGCGCCTCGACATCCTGCGAATCGATCACGCCGTCCAGATTCAGGTCCAGCCGCTCGACCGCCAGGCGCCAGTCCGGCACGTCCACGACCCTTTCCTCCAGCAGACCCGACGTCGGATTCACGAAGACCAATCCGAGCTGTCCCGCGATCACCGCCGTGTCCTCCGCCGTGAAACGACCGATCCGGAGATACTCCCGATCGTCGCCGAACGTTCCGGGATCGACGACGACCTCGATCGTCGGGGATGGAATCGCGGTCCACTCCGCCAGCAGCGTCGCGCCCCAGTCGTCCGCGGGCGGCGTCCGCCCCGGAATAAACAGCGGCGGCGCGCCGCCGATCGTGAGATGGCTGTCGAGCGGGAGGCAGGGGAGGGTCGTCTCGACGCCCTCCCGCGGCGGACCGTTGCCGCCGAAGGGGCTCTGGTAGAACGAACCGCCCACGATCTCGATGCCGCGCACCAGATCGGAGGAGACGATGGGCGCCGCCGGAGCGTTCTCGAAGCCCAGGAAGAGATCCGCCGAACGGAAGCTCGGGAGCTCCTCGCAGGCGGACGTGTCCACCTCGATCCAGCGCGCCACGACGCCTCCGGGCGAGCCGTCCGGATCATCGCCGCCCGGATCGTCGCCGGAGACGGTGTCGCCCCATCGCCCGAGCAATTCGCCCAGATCCTGGCTGCCGACCTCGCCGTCGCCATCGAGATCCGCGGGGCACGCGCCGTCGGCGGGGCAGGGGCCCCAGAATCCCAGCAGCATCGCCAGATCGGCCGCGCCCACGCCGCCATCGCCGTTCAGGTCTCCGATCAGCGGGCGCACCTCAAGGTCGGCGAAGACGCCGACGCCGCCGATGAACGCCACCAGTTGAACGGTGGTCTCCTGCGCGACCGGCTGCGTCTGCACCTCGATCATCGCCTCGATGCCTCCGGGCTCGATCCGAACGCTGGGGGGGATCTCGATGATCCCCGCGGGGTTCGCCAGCAGCATGGCGCGGGCGCCGTCGGGGCCTGCGGCGGCGGTGAGACCGATGGTCATCGTGACCGTGCCTCCTCCCAGAACGGAAGGAGGATCGAGCGTGAGCCGTCCGACGCCCACCGGCGTCACTTCCAGATCCCGGCGCAGCGTGGTCTCGCCCAGGCTGACGAACAAGGCGGCGCGGCGCGGCTCAGAAACGGGGCTGGTGGCAATCTCGAACACGGCGGACGTCTCACCGGCGGGAATGGTCACCCGCGCCGGCGCTGTGGCGACGGCGGGGCGATCGCTGGTGATCGAGATCGTCGTCCCGCCAGGGGGCGCGGGGCGCGTCAGGGCGATGAGGCCGCTTGCGGCGGCGCCGCCCGTCACTCGGCGCGAGGTCAACTCGAAAGACTCCAGCTCCGGCTCGACGGTCGGGGAGTCGACCCCCTCCCAGCAGGAGGCGCAGTTGGGGACATCCACGACCGCAATCCCCGACGTCCCCTCGTCAAGATTGACGAAGTTCACCGTCAGGGCGCCGGAGACGGAGATATCACCCGTCCCCGCCACCGAAACGCGCGCCACCCGGACGTAGAAGCGATCGTCCCCGAAGCGGATCGGATCCGGCGCGGCCGCGGCGCCCGCCTGGGAGAACCACGTCGCCTCCAGCGCGGACCCCCAGTCCAGGGGGTTCGGCTCGCCGCCGGGGACGAAGGCGATCGAGGCGTCGCCGAGCGCGACGAAGCTGTCCGCGCGGACGCATGGGAAGGCGTTCTGGATTGCCTCGCTCGGAGGCACGTTGGAACCGAGGCCGGAGGTGTCCTGGAAGAACCGCCCGCCGTCGACGCTCAGAGCCAGCGGGGGCTGCGAACTGACGACAAGGGCTAGCGCCGGATCGTCAAATCCCAGGAAGAGATCGGCAGTGCGCACGCCGGAGGCGTCGGGGCAGTCGGGCGTTTCGATCGGGTCCCAGCGCGCGAGGACGGGCTGGGGGGGCTGGGGAGGCTCGGGATCCAGGACAGGCTCGCCCGTGTCGATGCCGCCGCCGTCTCCACCTCCATTGCCGGCGCCGCCGCCGTCAACGCCATCGCCCCCGTCAGGGTCGCCGTCAGCGGGGGGCGTGTCGCCTCCGCCAGCGCCATCGGTGACGTCTCCGCCCGCATTGCCGCCACCGGCGCCCCCGGTCCCCCCGCCACCGGCGCCGGCGCCGCCGATTCCGTTGCCGCCGGGCGTGCCGATGGAGCCGAGCGCCACGGGGCCGTCGCCCTGCGCCGCGCCGCCGGATCCGCCGAGCCCGCCGCCGGTGGACGCTGTCCCGCCGCCATTGGCGCCGGCGCCGTCTCCGCCTGTTCCCCCGCTCTGTGACGCCCCGCCGATGGAGGACTGGAAGCGCGACGTCGCCAGATCCCCCCTCATCGCGTTGCCTTCACGGGAGCGGGCGGCCTGCATGGTGGAGAGCGCGACTCGATCCCCGCGCTCGCCTCGATCGAGATCCACGCGCGATCCGGAGCGGCGTCCCTCTGCGGCCTCAGCGCGGCGGCGCTGCTCTTCGAGGAATCGCCGCTGTCTTTCCATGTTCTCGACGCGCCGCCGCTCCCGCTCGGCGCGCCCCTGTTCGATCGCTTCACGGCTGAATCGTCTGGGGTCGAAATCGGAGATCGCCGAGCGGCTCTGCTCGCTCCGGCGGCGAACCTGCCTCTGATCGTCGGGCACGCGCGGGCGAGCCGGGCTGATCGCCCCGGTGGCGCCCTGGCTCAGGCTGATCCGGCCCTCGCGCTGCTGGGAGCGATTCAGAATCTGGGGAGAGAGCAACTGAGGGCGCTCGACAGCGCGTCGCCCGGGGCGCGCCGAGGCTCGGGCGTCTCCGGACTGGCGCTGCTCCACGCTGGAGCTGGACCCATCGCCGGGACGGCCCTCCGCCTCGCAGCCGCGCTGGAGCATGCCAAAAAAGACCGCTCCCAGCACGAGACCAGCTATTGTCGCCCACCACAAACGGCTCATCAGATCTTCGGCTCGCCTTTCCGATCCACCCACCATCCATCGTCCAGCCGCGCCGCTCGCGGCGGGCGTCCGGAACGCCTGCGACGGCGCGCTCCGCCCCTCTCGATAAGGATAGCCCGCCGCCGAAGTTCAGCGACCGCGGATTCCGGCTCGTCCGCGTTTCAGACGTCCTCCCAGACCGATTGTTCCGCCGATGCGTCGCGTTGCGAGATATCCGGATCCGGAAATATCATCCATACCGCGCGGGCGTCCTAGGAGCACGGGCCCCAGAATCCCAGCAACTTGGCGAGATCCGCCGCGGTGACGACGCCGTCGCCATTCAGATCGTGCTCATTCTGCCCCCAACCCCCGAGCAGCGTGGCCATATCCTGCGCGCCCACGACGCCATCGCCGTTGAGATCGCCGTCGCATTCGGCGGAGGTCTCGGCGACGCTGATCGCGAGCCGATAGAGCTGGGCGCCGCCGACCAGATCCTCCGCCGAGACGCGCGCGTAGAACACGGCGGGGAGCACGTTTTCCAGCGGAAGCTCGGAGATGGCCTCCGGCTCGCCCAGGCCGCCGCCGACCTGCTCGCGCAGCGTCGTCTGCCCGTCGGGAAGGATCAGCTCGAGCCCGAGATCGATCCGCGAGGCGGAATCGAAGGGCTCGCCCGTGGGGCATGTGCCGTCGAGATTCTGTCGATCCTGGAGATACTCGAATCCGTCCGGCGTTACGGAGATCGAGACGATGGCGTTGTCGGGGACCGCGAAGGAGTAGAAATCGACGTCGCCGTCATCCCGCAGGCTGAGATCGGTGATGGTGAGCGTCTGGCCGCGCTGCACGGCGCCGAGGGTGGTGTGCTGATCGAAGCTCTCGTTGGGCTCGTTGGGATCGCCATAGAAGAACTGCGATCCGCGGATGTCGTCGTGCTGGGGCCCGTCGAAGATCGTGGAGACGAACGGCTCCATCAGCTTGCTGGAGTTCACGGGGCAGACATGGCGCAGCCCGAGCCCGTGGCCGTGCTCATGGGAGATGATGTTGCGGAAGCGGCGAAAGTTGTTGGCGCTGTTCGAGTAGGACTCGCTGCGATCGAGGACCATGTCGCCATTGGTCGGGAACTGGTTGTACGCCAGCACGCCGCCGGGGCCGTCGATCTGCTTCATGACGATTCGGATGTCGCCGCGATTGGCGCTGCCCGAGAGCCCCCAGGTCGCGCCGTCATCGGGGACTTCGATGTACTCCATCCCCGTGATCTCGCTCCAGCGATCGAAGACCTGCCGAAAGATGTCCTTCCACGCCTGCTCCGATCCGAACTGAAGCGTCAGCGTGGCGTGCAGCACGTTCGGGGCCGACCCTTCGCCGATGCCGTCGGAGATATTGATTCCATCAGGCGGGAAGCTGTATGTCAGCGCTCCGGCGACACCGGCGCCGCCGAACCAGGGATCGTCGAGATTGAACCGCTCGAGCCCTCCGCCGCGCCAGAGCTCGACCATCCGGGCGGTGACCTCCTCGACGTACGCGGGGTCCGTCCCCTCGTCGAAGAGGGCGCAGGGGAGGAAATCGCCGCCCCGCCAGCGCGCCAGCCGCGCGGACGCCCGCTCGCCGGCGTCGGCGCTGGTCGAAGTTGGTGTGTCCATCGGGGGGACCGCGCGCACGCCCGACGCGACGCACAGCGACACACTCACCGCCGCCAGTCCGATCAGCCAGCTCCGTCCACTCATCGCTTTGAGCGCCTGATTGCATTGCGCCGGCGGGGCGTCCGCCCACCGGCGCGAATCTCCTCCTCCATCACCGTCCGACCGCGTCGGACGACTGCACCGAAAATACCCGAGTCGGGGGACGACTCAAGCTCCCGCGCCCGACATATTCCGGCTTTCCCGCCCTTGGCGCAAATCCTGGCCACCCGCCGCCCGGCGTGCGTCCTATAAGGGTCACTCCGAGCCGCCGCCCCAACGCCCGAGCAGCGCTGCGAGATCCTGCGCGCCTACGACGCCATCGCCGTTCAGGTCCCCCGCGTCGTCCGTCGTCCCCCACAGCCCAAGCAGCATCGCCAGATCCTGGGCGCCGACGGCGCCATCGCGGTTCAGATCGCCCTCGACGCCGTAGAGGAGATAGACCTCCAGCGTCTGGTTCGACGCCCATGTGCTCGGCGCCGCCGACGCCGTCGCCGCCTTCAGCCCGCCGAAGATTCGCCCAAGCAGGATCTCCCGCGCGGGCAACTCGTCCAGCAGGATCTGCCCGCTCTCATTGGTCGGGATCCCCTCCGCCAGCACGAGCTCGCCGTTGACCATGGGCAGGGGCATCGCGCCCGTGACCGTCTCGCTGGTGAAGACGCCCCCCTCCATCACGATCTCGGTGATCTCGTCGGTCCAGGGGATGTTCCAGAGCCCGCCGGCGATCGGCTGGAAGCTCTGGCCGTCCCATGTGTGCGCGGAGAGGCCCGACATGAGGACGAAGCGGTTCTGATCGAGCGACTCCGAGTAGAAGCTCGCCGCGGGGCCCTCGTACTGATGCATCTTCTGCTCGAAGGCGAGCACATGACTCACTTCCGAATCGCCGCTGGCGTAGCGCAGGGGCGTCAGCCACGCGGTGAAGCCGTCCTTGAAGACGCCGCCCAGGACGACGAAGCCCTCCGTCCGCCCGCCCTGCCCGTCGGGCAGCGTCGCGGGCGCGGCGTTCAAGTCGCGACGGCGGAAGGGATCGCTGAAACTGACCATCCCGCTGAAGGTCTGCGTCGGCGTCGCGACGCTGACGTCCGGATCGAATATGTGGATCTCATGCGCGTACGCCTCGGTGAAGTTGAAGCGGTCGCCATAGTCGCCGGTGAAGTTCGCCCCTCCGATGAGCGCGAAGTCGTCGCCCAGGCGCACGCATTTGGCGCCCGCCACCCGCGCCTCCGCCGACGCCATCACGCTGAAGGCGCTCTCGGGAACGTTCACGCCCGTCTCGAGCGCCTCCTTGACCATCGCGAGATTGATCGCCGTCACCGTGCCGCGGGTGTTCCAGTCGGTCCCGTCCAGCGTTGGTCCATAGCCGCCGAACATGTACAGAGCGCCGCCGATCTGCACGTGCGCCGCGTTGGTCACGAGCAGGGCGCGCCGGACGTCGTCCGAGAGATGCGCCGTGCCGCCCGTGTGCGTGGCGCCTGTCTCGACGTCGAAGAGGTGGATCTCCTCGCTGAAGACGTTTGTCGGGAAGCCGATCTCGCTGCCGTTCTGCGTGCGCGCATGAAGGCCCATGCCGGCGATGCCGCCAAAGAAGATCGGATCGCCCTCGACCTCGCCCACGGCGTAGGAATGCAGCGGAGTGAACGTCTCCTCGGCGATCTCCACGCGCAGCGTTAGTGTCTCGCCGAGCGCCTGCGCGCAGACGCTCGCAGCCAGCGCCCCTGCCGCCAGACGAAGCCAATCCATCTCCGATCTCCTCCCAAGACGACCCACGAATTCGAGCGCATGCGCAGCGCCGCGCCGTCCCTGTCCCTCTCGGCAACTCTAGCCCGCGCCGACGCCGGAGCGACCCGCAAACGGTTGCAAGACCCGCGCCGCCCGCATGATGAGCGCCGCCGCGCGCAAGCGCTGCTTTTCGGACGCCGCTTCAGCCGCCATTCTCATCCGCTTCGTCATCGACGAGCGTCCAGCCCATCGCCTCCGCCAGACGCCGGCGCATCGCCTCCGCCGTCTCCTCCGGCTCGGCGCGCCGCTCGCCGGTCAGGTCCTGCGCGCTCGTCGCCGCCAGGAACGTCAACCGCGCCCGCCCCCGCCGCCACAGGCTGCCCCACGCCGTCTCCGCTCTTGGCGTCCCCTCGATCCCCACCAGCATCACCCGCGCCCGCGTGACGCTCGCCAGCATCCCGGCGCCGCCCTTAAAGGGCTTGACGCGTCCGGGCTCGCGCTCGATCCGCCCCTCGGGAAAGACGCCGACGACGCCCCCGCTCTTGAGATGCCGCAGCGCCTCCCGAAACCCGCCGCCGCCGCGTCCGCCCCCATCCCTGCTCCGGTCCCGCTCGACGAAGATCGCCCTCGCGTACCGCCAGATCGGCTCCATCCACTCCACGCGCATGTCCTCCGCCATGATGAAGCGGATCTCGAAGGGGCACGCCGCCTGAAGGAGGACCGGATCCACGCCCGCGGTGTGATTCGCCACGATCAGCGTCCCCCCCTCGCTCTTCGCGACCGCCTCCAGATGCTCGCGCCCCACGACCTCCATCCGCTGCCACCAGCGGGCGTACGCTCGCAGCAGGAGCAGCACCAGCCCGGCGAAGGGATCCTCCTGCCTCGGCGAGACGCGCGCCGCCACACCCAGCAGGACGCCCAGCCCCAGCCACGCCGCCACCCCCGCGCCAATCCAGACCCAGACACTCATGCGCGCCGCGTCGCCTCCATGCGTCCCTCCGGCGCCGGTCCGCGCCAGAGCCCCCGGCGTTGAGACATTTCCATCCGCATCGTACGCTCAGGCGGTTTGCGCCCGCGCGGCCCCCATGCCGCGAGTCCTCGGGCGCCGAAGCGGATCCCCTCATGCCCCGCCGAGATGACCTCTCGACCATCCTTCTTCTGGGCTCGGGCCCGATCGTCATCGGTCAGGGCTGCGAGTTCGACTATTCGGGCGTGCAGGCGTGCAAGGCGCTGCGGGAGGAGGGCTACCGCCTCGTCCTGGTCAACTCGAACCCCGCGACGATCATGACCGATCCGGGGTTCAGCGACCGCACCTACGTCGAGCCGATCACGCCCGCCTCGGTGCGCAAGATCATCGAGCGCGAAAAGACGCTCGGGAACCCGATCGACGCGATCCTGCCCACGCTGGGTGGGCAGACCGCGCTGAATTGCGCCTGCGCGCTGTGGGACTCGGGCGCGCTGGAGGAGCTGGGCGTCGAGATGATCGGCGCCACGCGGGAAGTCATCCATCGCGCCGAGGACCGCGCCGCCTTCAACAAGGTCTGCGAGTCGATCGATCTCAAGGTCCCGCGCTCGCGCGTGGTCTCGAACATGGCCGACGCCATCGCGGCGCTCGAGGAGCTCGGCCTGCCCGCGATCATCCGCCCCGCCTTCACGCTGGGGGGCACGGGTGGGGGCGTGGCGTACAACCAGCAGGAGTTCGAGGAGATCGTCGCGCGGGGCCTGCGCGCCTCGCTTGTCGATCAAGTGCAGGTCGATCAGTCGCTGCTGGGCTGGAAGGAGTTCGAGCTCGAGGTCGTCCGCGACAAGAGCGACAACTGCGTCATCGTCTGCGGCATCGAGAATGTCGATCCCATGGGCGTCCACACGGGCGACTCCATCACCGTCGCGCCCATTCTTACGCTCACCGACAAGGAATACCAGCGGATGCGCGACGCCGCGATCGCGGTGATGCGCGCTGTCGGGGTCGAGACGGGCGGCTCGAACGTGCAGTTCGCCGTCGATCCCGAGGACGGCGACATGGTCGTCGTCGAGATGAACCCGCGCGTCTCGCGCTCGAGCGCGCTGGCCTCGAAGGCGACGGGCTTTCCGATTGCGCGCATCGCTGCGAAACTGGCCGTTGGCTACACGCTCGACGAACTGCGCAACGACATTACAGGCTCCACCAGCGCCTGCTTCGAGCCCGCCATCGACTACGTCGTCACCAAGATGCCGCGCTGGACCTTCGAGAAGTTCCCCGAAGCGGACGAGACGCTCACCACGCAGATGAAGTCCGTCGGCGAGGCCATGGCGATCGGACGCACGTTCCAGGAATCGCTCCAGAAGGTCATCCGCTCCATGGAGGTCAAGCGCTTCGGGCTCGGGCTTGACAAGAACGACAAGTGGCTCAGCCACAAGCGCCGCGAGGACAAGGGCCTGCCCTTCCTCCCCGACGATCCCTGGCCCGTCCCGGAGGAGAAGCTCATCCGCAAGCTTGCTGTCCCCTCGCAGGGCCGGCTCTACTACGTCCGCTACGCCTTCAAGCTGGGATGGTCCATCGAGCGCGTGCACGAGCACACGCGGATCGATCCCTTCTTCCTCGATCAGATCCGCGATCTTGTCCTCTTCGAGGATGTGCTCGTTTCCTACAAGTCGCTCGACGACGTCCCGCCCGAGACGCTCCGCCGGGCCAAGCAGCTCGGCTACTCCGACCCGCAGCTCGCCCATCTCTACTTCGGCGACATCTCCAGCGAGACGATTCTCGACGTGCGCGCGCGGCGCAAGTCGCTCGGGATCGAGCCCGTCTACAAACTCGTCGACACCTGCGCCGCGGAGTTCGAGGCCGTCACCCCCTATTTCTACTCGACCTACGAGGCGTCTTTCGACGCGAGCGGTGAAACGCGCTTCGACGACGAGATCCGCGTCTCGCGCTCGCCGAAGATCATCATCCTGGGCGGCGGACCCAACCGCATCGGGCAGGGGATCGAGTTCGACTACTGCTGCGTCCACGCCGCCTTCGCCGCGCGCGACCGCAACATCGAGTCGGTGATGATCAACTCCAACCCGGAGACCGTCTCGACGGACTACGACACCTCGAACATGCTCTTTTTCGAGCCGCTCACGCTCGAGGACACGCTGAACGTCATCGAGCGCCTGAACGAAGCCCCCCTCGAGCCGACCGTCACGAAGAAGGCCAATGCCCAGCCGACGGGGCTCGTGCAGGGCGTCATCATCCAGTTCGGCGGGCAGACGCCGCTCAATCTCGCCGAGGGGCTGGATCGCGCCGGCGCGCCGCTCGTCGGCACGTCCCTTGATTCGATCGATCTCGCCGAGGATCGCCGCCGCTTCAGCGACCTGCTGAGCCGACTGGGCCTTCACCAGCCGCCGGCCGGCATCGCCACCTCCATCGACGAGGCGATCGCCATCGCTCGTGAGATCGGATATCCCGTTCTCGTGCGCCCCTCCTACGTCCTCGGCGGGCGCGGCATGGAGATTTGCCCCGACGAGCGCGCCATGCGGCAGTACATGCGCTCGGCGCTGGGCGTGAGCGAGTTCGCCGGCGCGCCGGTGCTCGTCGACAAGTTCCTCGACGCCGCGACTGAAGTCGATGTCGACGTTGTCGCCGACTTCATCCCCGCCCTGCCGGAGGATCATCCGGACAACGGCGGGCGGCGCGCGCTCGTCTGCGGCGTGATGGAGCACATCCAGCAGGCGGGCATTCATTCGGGCGACTCCTCCTGCACGATCCCGCCGCACATCCTCCCACCGAACACAATCGAGGAGATCCGCGTGATGGCGCGCCGGCTCGCGCAGGCGCTGGGCGTCTGCGGGCTGATGAACGTTCAGATGGCCGTGAGGGGCGGGGAGATCTCCATTCTCGAGGTGAACCCCCGCGCCTCGCGCACGGCGCCCTTTGTGTCGAAAGCCAAGGGCGTGCCGTGGCCCTCGATCGCGGCGAAGGTGATGATGGGCGCCACGCTCGAGGAGCTCGGCGCGCAAGAGCGCCCGGACACGGGCTACTACGCCGTCAAGGAGTCGGTCTTTCCCTTTCAGAAGTTCCCGCGGGTGGACTTCGTGCTGGGCCCGGAGATGCGCTCGACGGGCGAGGTCATGGGCGTTGATCGTTCGCTGCCCATCGCGCTGGCGAAGGCGGAGATGGCCACCGGCGGCGAGATTCCGCTCGAGGGCGCCGTCTTCTTCTCCATCCGCGACGCGGACAAGCCCTATCTCGTGGACACAGCGCGCGCGCTCGTGGCCATGGGCTTCAGCCTCTTCACAACCGTCGGCACCGCCGAGTATCTCGCGCAGCACTCGATCAAGTCGACCGTACTTCAGCGCATCGCCGAGGGCGCGCGCCCGAACGTCGTCGACAAGCTCATGAACGGCGAGATCCAGCTCGTCATCAACACGCCCACGCGCACAGGCTTCGCGACGGATGAGGGCAAGATCCGCGCCACGGCGGTGCGTCTGAACGTGCCCATGATGACCACCGCCACGGGCGCGCGCGCCTTCGTCCAGGCGATCCAGGGTCTGCGCGCCGGCGACTGGTCCCCCACCGCCCTTCAGGACTTCACGAACGCCTACGTCGAGCCCACGGAGCCGGCGGTGGTGACGCCGACACGATCGCGCGAGGGCGCCCGGGGCTGACAGGCGCCCGAGCCTTCCTATTTTTTTTCGATTCTTCCAGCGCTTCGGCGATCCATCGGCGTCTTTCACCTGAAGGACGTATCGATGGGACTGCTGATGGCCCGCATCACGGAAGGCGCCGAAAGACGGGATCCCGACTGGGCCGCCCTCTCAGGAGCCCTCCATGACATGGCCCGCGCCCTCGTCGGCCCCCGCGGCGAGGAGGCCGCGGAGGAGCTGGCCCAGCGCGCCGTTGTCCGCCTCATGGTCAAGGCGCCGGAGCGGGCCGATCACCTCGGCTACGCCCGCTCGACGCTCGTTCACCTCTGGCTCGACGAACAGCGCTCGACCCGCCGCCGCCTCGCCAGACTCGCAGCGCTCGCGCGGACGCCGGCGCGCGGTCGCGCCGATCACGACCACCTCGATCAATCCGAGCGCCTCGCGCATCTGAGACGACGCATCGATCGCCTCCCGCCGACGCAGCGGGCTGTTCTCGTCATGCGCCTCGTCGGCGAGATGACTGCAAGCGACATCGCGCGGGCCCTCGATCTGTCGGAGCCCGCCGTGCGCTCCGCGCTGCACGCGGCCCGCGCCCGCCTCCGCGCCGAACTGGAGGGTGACACATGAACCCCACGAACGACCACCGCTGGACCGACCTCGACATCGAGCGCTATCACGACGGCGATTTCCCGCCGGACCTTGCAGACACCTTCAACCGCGACCTCATGTCCGACCCCGACCTGCGCGCGCGTCTTGACGCGGTGCGCCGTCTCGACGCGGACGCGCGAGCCGCGCTGCTCGCGCCGGCGCAGCGCGAGCCATCACCGTTCAAACTGCGCGCACCGCTCGTCGCCGCCGCGGCGGTCCTGATCGTCGCGGGCGCCGGCTTCGTGCTCTGGCAAATGACTCCGGCAACGCCTCTTCCGCTCGAGCGCGAGCCCATCGCCGCCGAGACGCCGGACGAGCCCGAAGACAACCGCCCGAAACCCGCCTGGGATGAAGATGGCGTCGTCCTCGTCATCGATCTCTCGAAGCGCCGCGAGCGTGAACAGGGGCGGACCAGGCCGGATCTCGCTCGCACCGACGGCGGCGCGTCCGAGCGCGCGCAGTCGACGATTCGCCCACTCGAGGAGGCGCTGCGCAGCGGCGACTCCGTCCGAGTCATGCGATATCTCAACGAGAGCGCCCCCGGCGACGCCGGGCTCGAGCGCATCGGCGCCCTCCTCCTCTCCGCCGACACCGCCCGCGAGGCCCTGCTCATGCTCCCGCCCGAGCGACGCCTTTCCGCCGTGCGCGTCTGGGCGCGCCGCCCGGCCCTACGCCCCGTCGTCTTCTCGAGCCTCCAGGAAATGCTCGCCAATCCCGCCACGCGCCCGCTCGCGCAGGATCTCCGGCGCGAGCTCTCCGAACACCCCGAACTGCGCCCCTGGCTGGCCAGCTACGCCGCACGCTGACACGACACACACCGAAGGAGCCCGAAATGACACACTTCATGCGCACACTGTCCGTCCTCGCGATCGCCTTCGCCTCCAGCGCCGTCGCCCTCGCGGACGCGGAGCCTGTCGGCGAGCTGCGCGTCTACCACGTTGGTGATCTGCCGCTTTTCGACGAGGAGCGGTTTGAGAGTCCCGTCGACGTCGCCGTCTTCATCGCGGAGGAGTTCTACGGCATGTCCGCTCAGCCGCTCGGGCCCGGGTTGATCGCGCTCCAAGAGGATGACGAAGGTCACGCGACGTTCGTGCAGGCGATGAACGCGCTCCGCGCCGCCGAGGGCGAGCCCATGGGCATCCGCATCGCCGTCCGTCATCTCTCCCGCGGAGAACTCGACGAGGTCCGCGCCGGCATGCCGCTGCCGGAAAATGCGGGCGAGCTCGCGCTGCGGCACGAGCAGGTGATCCATCTCGGCCTGCCGACGATGATCGAAAGCGCGACGGGGCGGGCGTACGTGAACGATCTGAACCCAATCGTCGGAACCGATTCGATTGCGCACGACCCGCTCGTGGCCCAACTCGAGACGGGCGTCATTCTCACTGTCCATGCAGGCGATCACGCGAACGGCGGCGCAACCTTGCGCATGTCGGGAGCATTCTCCCGCGTCTTTCTCGATGAACACATTACCACCGGCGTTGCGGGGAGCGCCGTGGAAGCCCCCATGCAACTTCCCATCATCGACCGCCGCTCGATCTCCAGCGTGATCACAGCCCCGGAGAACGTCGAGATCGTCTTTGCGGTTGTGCACTTCCCCGAAGAGGACGAAACCCTCGCCCTCACCGCCACTGTCTGGAGCGTCGACTGACGCTCATCGCACCACGCGCAGCTCCGTCTGCCGCCCGTCGATGTACTCGACGCGCCCGTCCTCGAAGGACGCGTCCTCCTCGAGCATGCTGGGCGCCTCCTGACCGTCCCATTCCGGGATCGGGACCGTCACGCTCAGCTCGATCGCGTACGCCGTGCGGTTGCGGATGGGCCGGTCGCGCGCTCCGACCGCTCGATACTGCGCTCCTCGATGATCTCCACCAGCCGCGCCCACTGATCCGGCTGCGTCTCCGGATCCCACGCGGCCTCGAACGACTCCCCCACGCTGTAGCGCGACACCGCCAGCCGCTCGAGGCCCGTGTCGGCTCCATCCCCCTTGCCCGGATCATGAAAGACGAGAATCGTCCGCCGCCGCGCCGAGATCCACATGGCCGGGAGCAGGGTCTCGAGCGCCGAGGAGAAGCGGGAGGACGGTGTCAGGGTTCATCGCGGCCTCTTTCCGGGGTTCGCATGGAACCACGCCCTGGGTAGAGATCGTACCTATCGGCATAGACGTCCCTTTTTATGCCCCCTGACATGTCCGGCCGCCGGATTTCCTCTGGTTTCCCGCACGCGCATCATAGAATCATCTTAGTTGTCACTGCGCTCCCGGAGACGCCCCATGCTCAGCCGATATCCGCTTCTCGCGTTCGCCGCCGCCTCGCTTTTATCTGCGCCCGCCTCCGCCGCCCCGGCGGACGGTCCCCTCTTCTTCGGGCCAAAGTTCGCCGCGGGCGATGCGCCGCGGTCCATCGCCATCGGCGACCTCGACGGCGACGGGATCCCCGACCTCGCCGCGGCGAACCGAAGCAGCAACGATGTCTCCATCCTTCTGGGCGCCGGCGACGGGACATTCGCCGCGCAGCAGACCTTCGCCGCGGGCGATGTGCCGCTGTCCATCGCCATCGGCGACTTCGACGCCGACGGGAACCTCGACCTCGCCGTGGCGAACACCGGGGGCGATGTCTCGATCCTCCTGGGTGTCGGCGACGGGACATTCGCCGAACAGCAGACCTTCGCCGCGGGCCTTTCTCCGCGGTCCGTCGCCATCGGCGACCTCGACGCCGACGGGATCCCCGACCTCGCCGTCGCGAACTTCTTCAGCGACGATGTCTCGATCCTCCTGGGCGGCGGCGACGGGACATTCGCCGAACAGCAGACGTTCGACGCGGGCTCTTTGCCGCAGTCCATCGCCATCGGCGACCTCGACGCCGACGGGAATCTCGACCTCGCCGTGACGAACGGCAACTTCTTCGGAGGTGTGTCGATCCTCTTGGGCGCCGGCGACGGGACATTCGCCACGCAGCAGACCTTCGCCGCGGGCGATGAGCCGAGCTCCGTCGCCATCGGCGACCTCGACGCCGACGGGAACCTCGACCTCGCCGTGGCGAACAGCGATTTCAGGGGCAATGTGTCGATCCTCCTCGGCGCCGGCGACGGGACATTCGCCGCCCAGCAGACGTTCGCCGCAGGCGTTCAGTCGCGCTCCGTCGCCATCGGCGACCTCGACGCCGATGGGAACCCCGACCTGGCCGTCGCGAACGAGTTTAGTGACGATGTCTCCGTCCTCCTCGGCGCCGGCGACGGGACATTTGCCGCTCAACAGCGGTTCGGAACGGGCGAAAGTCCGTTTTCGGTTGCGATCGACGATTTGGATGGCGACGGCATTCCCGACCTGGCCGTCGCGAACGAGTTTAGCGACGATGCCTCGGTCCTCCTCGGCGCCGGCGACGGGACATTCGCCGCGCAGCAGACCTTCGCCGCGGGCGACTTCCCGAAATCCGTCGCCATCGGCGACCTCGACGCCGACGGGATCCCCGACCTCGCCGTCGCGAACCGGTTCAGCGACGATGTCTCCATCCTCCTGGGCGGCGGCGATGGGACATTCGCCACGCAGCAGACCTTCCCCGCGGGCTTTGGGCCGGCGTCCATCGCCATCGGCGATCTCAACAACGACGGGATCCCCGATCTCGCCGTCGCGAACGAAGGTGATCGGTTTAGCAATCCGCCAATCCCGGGTGATGTTTCCGTTCTCCTGGGCGCCGGCGACGGGACATTCGCTGCGCAGCAGACCTTCGCCGCGGGCGACTTCCCGAACTCCGTCGCCATCGGCGACCTCGACGCCGACGGGATCCCCGACCTCGCCGTGGCGAACCAAGGTGATCGGTTTAGCAATCCGCCAATCCCGGGTGATGTCTCCATCCTCCTGGGCGCCGGCGACGGAACATTCGCCGCCCAGCAGACCTTCGCCGCGGGCAATGGGCGGTTTTCCATCGCCATCGGCGACCTCGACGCCGACGGGAACCTTGACCTCGCCGTGGCGAACGCGGGCAGCGACGATGTCTCCATCCTCCTCGGCGCCGGCGACGGGACATTCGCCCCTCAGCAGACCTTCGCCGCGGGCGATGTGCCGGTGTCCGTCGCCATCGGCGACCTCGACGCCGACGGGATCCCCGACCTCGCCGTCGCGAACCAAGGAGGTGATCTGCGTATCCCGGGTGATGTCTCCATCCTCCTCGGCGTCGGCGACGGGACATTCGTCCCGCATCAGACCTTCGCCGCAGGCAATGGCCCTCAATCCATCGCCATGGGCGACCTCGACGCCGACGGGAACCCCGACCTCACCGTGGTGAACGGAGCCAGCCAGGATGTGTCGATCCTCCTGAGCGTCGGCGACGGGACATTTGCCGCTCAACAGCGCTTCGCCGCGCGCACTGCGGCAAGGTCCGTCGCCATCGCCGACCTCGACGCCGACGGGAATCTCGACCTCGCCGTGGCGAACGCGAGCAGCGACGACGTCTCCATCTTGCTCAATCAGTGCCAGCCGGTTGAGAAGTCCGCGGATCTTGACGGCGACGGCGTCGTGGGCGCCGCTGATCTGACGCTGCTCCTCGACGCCTGGGGCACATGCCCGCCCGGCGCCGCCTGCGCCGCCGATCTCAACGCTGACAGTGCGGTGGGCGCCGCCGATCTGGCCCAACTCCTCGCCCTCTGGGGACCAGCGGGCGGGTCGTAAACGCTCTGGAAACGGAACGGCCCCGCGAGCAGGAGATCGCTCCAACGAGCAGTCTCGCCGCCCAGCCGGAAAAGTGAACGGCGCGGCGCCTGGCTGCGGCCACTCCATTCCCGAGTCAGCTCCACCCTCCGCGCCCGGCCGCCGCGCCGAGAGCACGTCCCCGCGAGCATGATCTCGAGCGCCGAGGAGAAGCGGGAGGATGGTGTCAGGGACACGATAAGGACTCCCCGTGCCGGCGGGGGGAGACGTTCAAATACGCTGCCTTGTGCAAACCCCCAGTTTTTTCTTGCGGCTCCCTGCGAGCGGATGGTAGACTAAGTTATCCACATATCGCGCTCTTGGAGCCATCCCATGCTCAGCCGATATCCGCTTCTCGCATGCGCCGCCGCCTCCCTTTGGTCGACGCCCGCCTCCGCCGCGCCGGCGGACGGTCGCCTCTTCCCCGGGCCGACCTTCGATGCGGGCGATGCGCCACGCTCCGTCGCCATCGGCGACCTCGACGGCGACGGGATCCCCGATCTCGCCGTGGCGAATGCAGACAGCGACGATGTATCCATCCTCCTGGGCGCCGGCGACGGGACATTCGCCGCGCAGCAGACCTTCGCCGCGGGCGATAAACCGGTTTCCGTCGCCATCGGCGACCTCGACGCCGACGGGATCCCCGACCTCGCCGTGGCAAATTGGAGGAGCGACGACGTCTCCATCCTCCTGGGCGGCGGCGACGGGACATTCGCCGTGCAGCAGACCTTCGCCGCGGGTGATGGGCCGGTGTCCGTCGCCATCGGCGACCTCGACGCCGACGGGATCCCCGACCTCGCCCTGGCGAACCTCATGAGCGACGATGTCTCCATCCTCCTGGGCGCCGGCGACGGGACATTCGCCGCTCAGCAGACCTTCGCCGCGGGCGATGTGCCGGTGTCCGTCGCCATCGGCGACCTCGACGCCGACGGGATCCCCGATCTCGCCGTCGCGAACAACTCCAGCAACGATGTCTCCATCCTCCTGGGCGCCGGCGACGGGACATTCGCCGCCCAGCAGACCTTCGCCGCGGGCGATTGGCCGTCATCCATCGCCATCGGCGATCTCGACGCCGATGGGATCCCCGACCTTGCCGTAGCGAACAATTTGAGCAACGATGTCTCGATCCTCCTCGGCGCCGGCGACGGGACATTTGCACCGCAGCAGACCTTCGACGCGGGCTTTGGCCCGGTGTCCATCACCATTGGCGACCTCGACGCCGACGGCGCCCCCGACCTCGCCGTGACGAATAAATACCGCCGCGATGTGTCGATCCTCCTGGGCGCCGGCGACGGGACATTCGCCGCCCGGCAGACCGTCGCTGTGGGCGATAGGCCGCGGTCCGTCGCCATCGGCGACCTCGACGCCGACGGGATCCCCGACCTCGCCGTGGCGAACGAAGTCAGTGACAATGTCTCCGTCCTGCTCGGCGCTGGCGACGGGACATTCGCCGCCCAGCAGATCTTCGCCGCGGGCGATGGGCCGGTGTTCATCGCCATCGGCGACCTCGACGCCGACGGGATCCCCGACCTCGCCGTCGCGAACGATTTCAGCTACGATGTCTCCATCCTCCTCGGCGCTGGCGACGGGACATTCGCCGCCCAGCAGACCTTCGACGCGGGCGATCCGCAGTCCATCGCCATCGGCGACCTCGACGCCGACGGGATCCCCGACCTCGCCGTGGCGAACGATTTCAGCGACAATATCTCCATCCTCCTGGGCGTCGGCGACGGGACGTTCCCCGCCCAGCAGACCTTCGACGCGGGCAATCGGCCGCTTTCCATCGCCATCGGCGACCTCGACGCCGACGGGAACCCCGACCTCGCCGTCGCGAACGCAGGCAGCGACGATGCCTCCATCCTCCTGGGCGCCGGCGACGGGACATTCGCCGCTCAGCAGACCTTCGCCGCGGGCGATGTGCCGGTGTCCGTCGCCATCGGCGACCTCGACGCCGACGGGATCCCCGATCTCGCCGTCGCGAACAACTCCAGCAACGATGTCTCCATCCTCCTGGGCGCCGGCGACGGGACATTCGCCGCCCAGCAGACCTTCGCCGCGGGCGATGGGCCGGCGTCCGTCGCCATCGGCGACCTCGACGCCGACGGGATCCCCGACCTCGCCGTCGCGAACGCAGGTGATCGGTTTAGCCATCCGCCGGTCCCGGGTGATGTTTCAATCCTCCTGGGCGCTGGCGACGGGACATTTGCGCCGCGGCAGACCTTCGCCGCGGGCGATCCCCCGCTTTCCGTCGCCATCGGCGACCTCGACGCCGACGGGATTCCCGACCTCGCCTTGGCGAACTTCTTCAGCGACAATGTCTCCGTCATCCTGGGCGTCGGCGACGGGACATTCGCCCCTCAGCAGACCTTCGGCGCGGGCGATGGGCCGCGGTCCGTCGCCATCGCCGACCTCGACGCCGACGGGAACCCCGACCTCGCCGTGGCGAACAATGGTGGCGGCGTCTCCATGTTGCTCAATCAGTGCCAGCCGGTTGAGAAGTCCGCGGATCTCGACGGCGACGGCTTCGTAGGCAGCGCCGACCTGGCGTTTCTCCTCGGCGCCTGGGGAACATGCCCGCCAGGCGCCGCCTGCGCCGCCGATCTGAGCGCCGACGGCGCGGTGGGCTCCGCCGATCTGGCCCTGCTCCTCGGCGCATGGGGACCAGCGGGCGGGTCGTAAACGCTCTGGAAAAGGGGACAGCCGCTACCCTCTCCCCCATGCCCCGCCTTGCCCTCTCCCTCCTCATCCTCCTCGCTCTCCCCCTCGGCGCGTGCGCTACGGGCCCGACGCCTTCCTTCGAGATCACGTCCGTCACGCTTGCCGAGCGGACGGACGACGGCTTCGTCCTCGATTTCGAGGTCCGGGGCCTCAACCAGGGCGATGACCCCTTGCCGCTGCGCACCGTCGACTACAGCGTCCAGCTCGAGCCCAGCGCCCAGTTCCGGGCGAGACGCTCCCCCGAGGCGACGCTGCCCCGGCGGGGGGATCAGTCCTTCATCCTGCCCGCGGCCTTCCGCTGGGGCGAGCTCGATGCCCGAGCCGCCGACCCGAGCGAGCAGCCGGCCCTGCCGGGGGAGCTGCGCTACGCGCTCCGCGCCACAGTCACCTACCAGGCCACCAGCCGGCTCGCCAAGCTGCTCTTCGACGCCGGCGTGCGCCGACCCTCGACCTCCTTCGCCGAGTCGGGACGGCTCCTCTTCGAGAACGAGTTTGAGGACGAGCCATCGTCCCGGCCGCCCGCGCTGAAAGAGGCGCCCGAGCAGCCATGAGCGAACCGCTCCCCCAACTGCCGGCGCGCGATCCGAAGGGCCACAAGGGGACCTTCGGGACGGTCGCCGTCGTGGGCGGCTGCGCGGAGGCGGCGACGCGCATGATTGGCGGACCCGCTCTCGCCGCACGCGCGGCGTGCCGGGGCGGGGCGGGGCTGGTGCGGCTCGTGGCGCCGGGGCCCGTGCTCGATGCGGCGATCATCCTCACGCCCTCGGCGACGGGGGCGGCGCTGCCCGTCGATCACGAACGAGCGCTCATTGCGCATGAGTCGGCGGTGATCCTGGATCGCGTGATGGGCGGGGTGGACTGCCTCGCGATCGGACCCGGGCTGGGCGTGGGCGAGGGGGCGCGGGCGGTGAGCCTGCGCGCGGCGGTGCAGGAGACCGTCCCCGTCATCTTCGACGCCGACGCCCTGAACAACCTCGCGGACATCCCCGAGCTCCAGCGCGACTTCCATGCGCAGGCCGTGCTGACGCCCCACCCGGGCGAGTACGCCCGTCTGGCCGAGGCGCTCGATCTGAAGGAAGATGCGAAGGATCCGGACAATCGCCCGGGGGCGGCGGAGCGGCTGGCGCAGGTGCTGGGTGTGGTGGTCATCCTGAAGGGCGCCGGGACGGTCGTCTCCGACGGGCAGCGGACGTGGACGTGCGCCGAGGAGAATCCGGCGCTGGCGACGGCGGGGACGGGGGACGTGCTGACGGGTCTGCTCGCGGCGCTGGTCGCGCAGCATCACCGCCGCCCGCTTTTGGCCGGGGAGCGCACGATCACGAGCGAGCAGCGCGGCGGGCTGGGGCTGTACGACTGCGCCCGCCTGGCTGTGGAGGCGCATGCGCGCGCGGCGCGGGCGTGGAGGGAGCGGGTCGTCGCCACGGGCGGGCTGCTGGCGGAGGAGCTGGCGGACGATCTGCCCGCGGCGCTCGAATCACTGCGCGCGTGAGAGCCGATCAGCCGATCAGGACTCCATGGCGCTACCGAACCTCAAGCTCGTCGAGCACGAGCCCACCACCGACCGCCTCCTGCTCATCGTCACCGGCTCGACGCTGCGCGCCGAGGCGGCGGACCGCCCCATCGCGTATGCCCTCGCCGACGAGCTGGCGGGTCGTCTCGAGGCGCGGGCGCCGAACGAGCCGGCGCTCGAACCTCTGGTCTGTTCGGACATCTGGGCGCTGAACAACGACGAGCTGCGCTCGGCGCCGACGATCAGCGTGGGCGGCCCCCACGCCAACGCGCTGACCGCCTACCTGGCCGACAAGCTCGACGGCGCGTTCGTGATCGACGATCAAGTCATGGTTCAGATGGATCTGGACATGGCGGAGCTGGTGGCCGCGTGCTGGGGCGTGGATGCGCGCCGGACGGCTGTCGCGGTCGACTCGTTTCTGGAGCGCTATGCGGACGAGTTCCTCGATGTGGCGGTGAAGCGCGCGCGGACCGGGTGAGCTTCACTTCCCGATGCAGAAGGACGCGAAGATGCGCCCGATGACGTCGTCGGGCGGAATGGCGCCGGCGACCTCCGCCAGGGCGTCGAGGGCCGCGCGCATGCCTCCGGCCGCGAGCTCGGGCTGGGCGATCTCCCGCTCCTGACCTTCGAGCGCCTTGAGCGTCTCGCGCACCCAGCGCTGCGCTGTCTCGAGAGCGCGCCGGTGGCGGGGCAGGACCGTCTCCGCGGCGCCGGCGGCGCTGCCCTCGACGGCGTCGGCAATCGCGCGCGCCAGGGCGCTGACGCCGAAGCCATCGAGCGCACAGACGCGCGCGTCCGCCTCCCGCGCCTCGCCCGGAAGATCGGCCTTTGTGCGCACGCGCAGCAGCGGCGCCCGGAGTGACTCGATCCCGAGGGCGGCGAGATCGAAGCGCCCCGCGGGATCGCAGAGGACCAGCGCGTCGGCGCGCTCGATCGCCTCCCGCGCCGCGCGCTGCGACGCGGCGTCGGCCTGCGAGCGCGCGCCGAGCGCTTCGTCGAGGCCCGCGAGATCGACGAGCGTGATGACGGGCGCCATGCCGGGGGGCGCATGCAGCGCGCCGGCGAGATCCAGCTCCTCCGCGATGGCGTCGCGCGTCGTGCCGGCCCGCTCGGAGACGATGGCGCGCTCGCGTCCCAGCAGCGCGTTGAAGAGCGTCGATTTGCCCGCGTTGGGCGGGCCGGCGAGGACGACGACGGGGCGTGCGCTCGTGCGCTCCTCGCCCCGGCGGGCTGCGAGGAGGTTCGTCATCTCCGACTCCAGCGCGCGCAGGCGTTGCGCCAGCTCCGTCGCGGCGATGGGCACGATGTCCTCCTGATCCGTGAAGTCCACGCCCGCCTCGACGAGCGCCAGCGCCGAGGCGAGCTCGTCGGCCATGCGGCGGTAGGCGGCGCCGGAGGCGCCCGAGAGCAGGCGCTGCGCGGCGTCGAGCTGGGCCTCGGACTCGGCGGCGATGGCCATCGCCACGCCCTCCGCCTGCTCGATCGTCATGCGGGCGTTCAGGAAGGCGCGGGCGGTGAACTCCCCGGGGGTGGCGAGGCGGACATCATCGTGCGCAAGCAGCGTGTCGAGGACGCGGCGCACCAGCGGCGGTCCGCCCGGGGGGAGGATCTCGACGACGTCCTCTCCCGTGTACGACCCGGGCTTCGGGAAGACCATGACGAGGATGGGGAGCTGATGCGCCGCGTCGGCGTCAAGCGCGATGCGCGCCTTGAAGATTCCGCGGCTATCGAGCGGCGGGCGCTCGGGCCCGACGAGCAACGCGCGCATCGTCTGGAACGCGGCGGGGCCGCTGAGACGGATCAGCGCGCGCGGGGCGGGCGCGGGATGCGACGCCTGCGCGGCGATGGTGTCGTCAGTGCGCATGTCGCGCGTCTTTCGCTCACTTGCGCTTCTTGCGCTTGTAGGGCGATCCCTCGCGGACCTGCTTCTTGGGCTTGCCGAAGGGCGACGCGGCCTGCTGCTGGGCGCGCTTGGACGTCTTTCCGCCGGCCGCCTGCTGCATGGCCCGGCGCTTCTGCGTCTCCTCCGCCGCGGCCTGGAGTCGGGCCATGAA
This sequence comes from uncultured Phycisphaeraceae bacterium, assembly GCA_964451515.1. Lineage (GTDB taxonomy): Bacteria > Planctomycetota > Phycisphaerae > Phycisphaerales > UBA1924 > CAYVIJ01. The sequence goes on from CAYVIJ010000004.1 coordinate 36,708, forward strand.
GCCGGAGCGCTTCTTGCGCTTGACGGTGGGGCCCTCCTCGATGTCCTCCTTATCGACGTGGGATCGGATGTATCGCGATTCGAGGATGCCGAGGCTGGAGTTGGTGATGAAGTAGATCGCCAGCCCCGACGGCGCGTTGTAGATGAAGACGGGGAACATGACGACGAGCATGACCTTCATGATCTTCTGCTGCTGCTGCTGCTCGGGCGTCATGCTGGCGCTGGGCGGCGGCGAGAGATACTTCTGCTGAATGAAGAACACGACGCCCAGCACGAGGGGCAGGATGTTGAAGGAGGTGATCGGCCCCATCAGCCCCGAGATGAGCGGGATGCTGAAGCCCGTCCCCAGCGGAATGAACGAGTCCGGCGCGGAGAGATCGGCGAGGAACTGCCAGTTCCCACCCGTGATCGCCTGCACCACGCCGAAGAAGGCCGGCTCGTGCCGCAGGTCGAAGGTGAAGTAGAGCATCGCGTACAGCGCGATCCAGATGGGCGTCTGGAGGAACATGGGCAGGCAGCCCAGCGCCTGCGCCGGGTTGACGCCCTCCTCGCGCATGAGCTTGGTCATCTCCTCGCGCATCTTCTGCGGATCGTCGCGATACTTCTCCTGGAGCTTCTTCTGCTTGGGCGCGAGATTCTGCATCTTCTTTCCGAAGCGCAGCATGGAGATCTGCGAGCGCTTGGTGACCGGATGGAGCACGCCTCGGACGACGACGACCAGGAACATGATCGCGATCGCCCAGTCGAAGAAGACGTGATCGTGCAGGAAGCCCAGGATCGCCAGCAGAAACTGGGCGAGCCACTGGAAGGTGCAAAAGGCGCAGGGGCCGCCGAAGTTGAAGACGATCAATTCGTCGAGGTTCAGCGCCTCGTAGGTGGGGCGGTCGCCCAGCGTCTTGCGCCAGATCGGCCCCGCATAGGCGCCCACCGAGAGATCGACGCTGCCGCCCGCGGGGACGCGCTTGAGGGGGCTGTTGAACTGGAGGATGACCGTCTCGTCCGGGGACTGGTAGCCCAGCACGACGGCGTAGACCTCCGCGACGTTCCCGAAGTCCTTGTCGACGGGGTCGCCCGCCTGGAAGGCTTCGAGATTGATCGGGGGATGCACGGCGAAAGCGAAGTAGCGGTTGACGAAGGCCGTCCACGAGAGCGTCCAGTTGTTGTTCGCGGCCTCGTCCGTGGGCCACACCAGCGTCTCGTAGCGTGGGAAGGAGGCGCCCGCCTGGCGCTGCCGCTCGTACTCCGCCGCCGCCTGCTTGACGATGTCCGAGCGGTTCCGCAGGTTCTCGTCGGACTCCACCCACTGCTGGGAGGGATCGCGGGCGGGATCCAGCAGATATCCGAAGCGCAGCCGCCGCTTATCGCCGCCATAGCCCGTGCGGTCCTGCGGGAGGTCGACGGGGCCGTACTGATACCAGCGGATGGGCAGCTCGCGGTCGGTGAGATTGGTCGCCGTCTGCTCGATGACAAGCTCGTAGGAGTCGGAGTCGACGCGGTACGTCTTGTCGATCCGGAGGACGGGCTCATCGTTCTCATCCACGATGAGCGCGCGGAACCTGCCGGGCTCCATTTCCTCCCAGAAGGTTCGTCCTTCCCCCGCGGAGCGCAGGTCGAAGAAGGGCGCCGTGTCCGCGACGGGGATGTCGAGGCCGACGGCGGCGAGCGAGGCGACGGTGATCGTCACATCGCGCGTGGGGTCGGGCTTGTATGCGCGCGTGCGCTGGACCGTGTAATGCTCCCGCTGCGCGACCGACTCGAAATGGTCTGCGAGCGTGATCGACTCGACGCCTGCGCCGTAGGGCGTGAACTGGATCTCGAAGGCGAAGGCGCCGTCCGGATCGGTCGAGCCCAGCGATGAGAAGCCGCCGCCCGGCATCGAATAGGTGCGGACGCGATAGCCTTCCAGCTCCTCCGGGGCGGGCCCCTCGGGTTCGGCGGCGCTGGTGGGGGGCTCGGGCAGATCGGGCGGCGGCGTGCGGGCCTGCGTCGGCTCCGGTTCGGGCTGCGCGGGGGTGGGTTCTTCCGTGGCGGGGTCGGGCTGCTCCTGCGCGGTCGCGGCGGTCTGATCCGCCGGCTGCTCGGGGGACTGCTCGGAAGACCGCTCAGGCTGGGCCGCCTGCGGCGCCTGCTCGCCCGCCGGGGCGCCCCCCTTGCGCGCCGGCGCAGTGATCATGACGGCCGTGATCGAGATGACCGCGGCGGCGAGGATGATCGGAACCAGAATGCGAAGGGTCTTGTTCTTCTCGGCGGGCATGGGCGACGTCTTCCGACAGTCGGCGGGCGTCAGCGGCCCTCGAAGAGGCGGTCGCCGAGCCAGTCGCTGAGCTCGGGCGTCTTGTGGATGAGATCGGCGGTCTTCGCGACGTCGTACTCGACGCGGATGAACTCGATGCGGTCGTCGTGCAGGATCGTGTAGGCGGCGCGGGGGTTGTGGTCGCGGGGCTGGCCGACGGAGCCGACGTTGATGATGGCCTTCTCCGCCTCGCTGAAGGTGTAGGTCATCTGACCCAGCTCGTCGGGGGGGTAGAAGTCGGGCTCATCGGTGAAGACGCCGGGGACGTGCGTATGGCCGACGAGGGCGATGTGGTCGATCATGTCGAAGATCGACTTCATCTTGTCGCGCGCCGTCAGGACGTCATCGGGAAAGATGTATTCGTTGACGGGCCGGCGCGGCGAGCCGTGGACGGCGAGAATGGGCTCGGACGCGCCGTCGAGGGTCTCGGAGACGCGAACGCGGAGGGCTGAGAGGAACTCGTAGCGGCGGCGACGGCGGCCCTCGTCGGGCTCGGCGTCGAACTGATCGCGCGTCCAGAATGCGGCGGCCTCGGCGGGGGGGTTGAAGTTCGTTGGCTCGTAGAGGACGGCGAAATCATGGTTTCCGAGCAGGGACCACTCGCAGCGCTCTCCGACGAGATCCACGCACTCCAGCGGCTGGGGGCCGTAGCCGATGATGTCGCCGAGATTGACGACGCGCTGGACGCCGCGCTGGTCGATGTCATCGAGGACGGCGCGCAGCGCGACGGCGTTTCCGTGGATATCTGAGATGACGGCGGTGGGCACGGCTGGAAGGGCCTCCTGGGCGGAGCGAAGCGGGTCATGCTAATCCGAGCCCGGAGATGGGGCAACGGAGTGATTCCCGAGCGGATCGGGTGGATTTCGGCGTCGGCTCGGCCGATGGGAGCGTCGGTTGTCGGCGAGGCGGCGCGGGTTATGATCCAAACCCCCTTCGGATGGCGCCCCGTCGCGACCGTCGGCGGGGTCGGAGATGTGTCAGTCGGAGAGCGGGAGAAAGCGACGGCGGCAGAGCGACGTCAGAGCAGCCCGAGCGGGCTCGGGCGGGACGAGGCGAGGACGGAAGAGGGACGGAAGAGGAAGGAATCGACCCGATGCCAGCAGCCCCGGTTCAGTATCAGCGCACGCGAGAGATGACCATTGACGAGCTGCTGCTCGAGAACCGGGTGGTCTTTCTCATTGGAGAGATCAACCACGCCTCCGCGGCCCGCGTGATGATGCAGATGCTCTACCTCGAGCACCAGAAGAAGGGCCAGGACATCAATTTCTACATCAACTCCCCCGGCGGCGCGGTGGATGACACGCTCGCCATCTACGACACGATGCGCTTTCTTTCCTCCGAGGTCGCCACCTACTGCATGGGGCGGGCCTACTCGGGCGCGGCGCTGCTCATCACCGCCGGGCAGAAGGGCAAGCGATTCATCCTGCCCCACGCCAAGATGATGATCCACCAGCCCTACGGCGGCGTCTACGGGCAGACGGAGGACATCCGCATCCAGGCGGAGCAGATCATCCGCGCCAAGCAGGCGCTCACGGAGATCTTCGCCCAGCACACGGGGCAGTCGACCGACCAGGTCCAGAAGGACTCGGATCGAGACAAGTACTTCTCCGCCAGCGAGGCGAAGGAATACGGGCTGGTGGATGACGTCATCGTCGAGCCGGAGAAGAACAAGAAGGGCTGAGCGGCCCGGGGTCGGGGGATGCGGGGCCGCCCGGGAGCGCGGGCGGCGCAGTGCTGACAGGAACGCAACGGAAAGGGCCAGACGCGGATGTCCAACCTCGTGCCGATCGTCATCGAGAAGTCCGGACGCGGTGAACGCGCCTACGACATCTACAGCCGGCTCCTGCGCGACCGGATCGTCTTCCTGGGCGGGCCCGTCAGCGAGGACGCGGCCAATCTGATCGTGGCGCAGCTCCTCTTCCTCGCCAATGAGGACGCGGAGTCGGACATCCACCTGTACATCAACTCCCCGGGCGGCTCGGTGACCGCCGGGCTTGGCATCCTGGACACGATGAACTTCGTCGAGTCCGACGTCTGCACCTACATCATCGGGCAGGCGGCGAGCATGGGGTCCGTCCTCGCCGCCAGCGGCGCCTCGGGCAAGCGGTTCGCGCTGTCCAACTCCCGCAACCTGATGCACCAGCCCCTGCTCGCGGGCGTCATGGAGGGGCAGGCGAGCGATATCGAGATCGAGGCGCGGGAGATGCTGCGTCTGCGCGAGCGGATCTACAAGATCTACGCCGAGTCGACGGGGCAGTCGTATGAGACCATCGAGAAGGACTGCGATCGAAACAAGTGGCTCGATGAGAAGGAGATGGTCGAGTACGGGCTCGTGGACAAGGTCCTGACAGCCATGCCCAAGCTCCAGCACCACTCTGAGGAGGAGGACGAGACCTCCTGAGGCGCGCCGCCCCTGCGGGAGGCCGCGTGACGGTGGAGCGAGCCAGCCGGAGAAATTTTCGACGCCGCCCGCGAACCCGCCCCGAGCGCCGGCGTAGAGAGGTGTGCGAGACGATTCTCTCCTCTGATCTCTCGTTTCCCACACGGCAACGCATGCCGCATGATCCGTCGAACGCCCCGGAGCGCGAGGCCCCGGGGCGTTCTCGTTTTGGCCCCCCTCACGGAATATGCGGAGCGAAGCCGATCGACTGGCTGGACGGGCAGATTGGCCCCCGGTCGGGAGGGGATAGGATCCGGACGGAACGAGCCGGAGTGAACGCGATGGCGAGACGAGAGACCCGGAACCGGCGGCGGCGGGGACACGAGCGACGAGGCGCTGCGGCGCTGGGGCTTGCGGCCATGCTGACGGCGGCCCTGACAGGCTGCCGGGCGCCCCTCTTCCCGGAGAATCAGCCGCGCACGCAGTACGACCGCTACGACGCGGTTCGGAACCAGCAGGCGCCGATGTTCGTGATCGATGAGTTCGGGCGCTCGCGTCCGAACATCCGCGGGCGCGTGGGTCCGAAGTGAGCGCGCTTCCGGACGTCGGGCGTCATCTGGGTTTTTTGACAAGTCGGCCCGCCCGGGCGTCCGAAGGATGGGTTACAACACCAGCGACGGACCGCTGACACCCCGCCCGACGGATGACGATGGCGAACCAACTTTTTTCGAAGGCGATTGCGAGCCTGAACCGGCTGAGCCGACCGCAAGTGGTCTGGGTCTGCCTCATCGGCTCGATGACCACCGTCGGCGGCCTCCTGCTGGCCCTCGAAGGCGAACGGGCGCCGCGGATGGATGGGCTCGCCCTGGCGGCGACACCGCCCGCGGCCGGCGCCACGCCCATCGAAGCCATCTACAGGACCCGCTCCGCCATCGAAGAGGGCTCGTGGCAGGGCATCGTGATCCACCATTCGGGCTCCCTGCACGGCTCAGCGGCGACAGTGGCGTCCGAGCATGAGGCGCGCGGGCTCGCCGGGCTGGGGCACCACTTCGTGATCGGCAACGGCTCCGGTTCGGAGGACGGCGAGTTGCACGTCGGCTATCGCTGGCTCGAGCAGCTCCCCGGGGCTCACACGGGCGGACCCCAACAGGACATGTACAACCGGCGCTATGTCGGCGTCTGCCTCATCGGCGACGGGGATCGGCGCGGCTTCTCCGAAGCCCAGCTCGCCCGCGTCACGCGGCTCGTCCGCTCTCTCCAGAGCCGTCTGGGCCTGGATCCGGAGCAGGTCGTGCTGCATCGCGATGTCGCGGCGACGACGAGCCCGGGGCGCGCCTTCCCCGAGGCGTCTTTCCGCGCCTCGTTGTTGGGCCCAGGCGAACGGCCCGCCGCGGACGCCTTCGCGCAAGCGGGCGACTGATCGGGGCGAGATCTCATTGCGTCATCGGAGGACATGATCCCCCGGTTGGTCCGGATTGGTCGTGGTTGGTTTCCGGTCGGATCCTTCCCCCCTGCGGGGGCGTATGACGCTGTACGCCGCCGGGCTGGGTTCAATCCGGGGAGCGTGTGGACCGACTGAATAGTGTCCGTCGTCCAAGGCGATCGCGATCCATCGTTGCGAAGTCGGGGAAAGGGGCGGATACTCCAAGGTTCGGGCCCGGGAGGCGTCGCAGCGTCCTTGTCGGGATGAGAGTTCACGAACGGCCCGCCAGGGGGCTGGCGGTCGGACCCGCCGGGCGCGGGCGAGGGTGATGGTCAGCGCTTTGAAGCACCACGACGGATTCAAGCAGGGATCGAAGGCGGCGGGGTTCACCGTTCTGGCGGAGCTGGGCCGCGGCGCGGCCTCGATCATTTATCTCGTCCAGGATCCGAAGTCCAAGCAGATCTGGGCCCTCAAACACGTCGTGAAGAACGACGCGAAGGACCAGCGATTCCTCAACCAGGCGGAGCGCGAGCACGAGGTGGCGCAGGCTCTCGATCACCCGGTCATCCGGAAGGTCCCGAAGCTCATCAAGTCGCGTCGATTGATGAGCGTCAAAGAGATCTTCCTGGTGATGGAGTACATCGACGGCGTGAGCGTCGAGCTGCATCCCCCGAAGAATCTGATCGACGCCGTGTCCATCTCCCAGCAGACGGCGCGCGGGCTGGCTGCGATGCATCAGGCGGGATGGGTGCATGCGGATATGAAGCCGAACAACGTCGTCATCTGCGACGACGGCTCGGTGAAGGTCATCGATCTCGGGCAGTCCTGCCGCTCCGGGACCATCAAGGAGCGCATTCAGGGCACGCCCGACTACATCGCCCCGGAGCAGGTGCACCGGCGCGAGATCACCCCGAAGACCGACATCTTCAACCTCGGCGCCACGATGTACTGGGTCCTCACCAGCAAACACATCCCCACCGCGCTGCCCAAGGGCGACACGCTCGTCTCCAGTCTGGAGGACGAGTTCATCGAGAAGGCCAAGCCCGTCAAGGAGCTGAACCCGCGCATCCCGGACCGCCTGAACGATCTCGTCACGCATTGCATCGAGATTGATCCCGCGAAGCGGCCGGACAACATGGAGCGCGTGGCGGATCGGCTCGATCTGATCCTCGCACAGCTCCGCGCCGACGCCGATGCGAGAGAGGGCAAGGCTGCGGCCGTCGTGGATGATGACGATGAGGAAGCGGCCTAGACCCGGGCCGCGACGTGGGAGCGGCGGGCCTCCGTGTTCGCCGGGGGAGTGTGGGTAGGCGCGGCTCCGTGAGACAATCGCCCCGAAATCGATGATCGGTCGCCTCGCTCCCGCGGCCCGGAAAGGATCGCCATGCCGCTCGGCTCGACATCGCGGGAGTGGACCGACCCGCTCAGCGAGGTGGACGCCCGCTCCCCAGTCGAAGCCGCGCGCGTGTTGCGCGAGGCCGCGGAGGCGAATTTCGACTCCCCCTACCGCCGGGGCTCGATCGACATCGCCCCAGCGCAGGGGATCCTGCTGGCCACCGGCGACCTGCACGACAATCCGGTCCATTTCGCGAAGGTCGTCCAGATGGCCCGCCTGCCGGGCACCAATGAGCACGATCCTCATCATCTCACCCTGCACGAGGTCATCCACTCGGACCGCCTCATGGGGGGCATGGATCTGAGCCATCGGGCGTTGCTGCGCGTCGCCGCCCTCAAGCGCAAGGATCCGGAGGAGGTGCACACTCTCCTGGCCAACCATGAGCTCAGCCAGATCGTCGGCGCCGGGATCATCAAGGACGGCGTGAAAGTCGTCGACGCCTTCAACGCCGGCGTCGAGTATGTCTACGGCGAAGACTCCGACGAGGTCCTGAAGGCCATCGGCACGTTCATCCGCTCGATGCCTCTGGCCCTGAAAACGGAGCCCGCCAACGGTCACCGCGGCGTTCTCTGCGCGCACTCCCTTCCCGGCCCCGACCTCATCGATCGCTTCGACCCCGCCATTCTGGCTCGCGATCTCAGCGAGGAGGACTACACCCCCCGTCAGGGGTCGGCGCACATCATGGTCTGGGGGCGGCGCTACACGCCGGAGATCCTCGAGCGGCTCGCCGAGCAATGGGAGGTGGACCTGTTCATCCTCGGGCACGAGCACACGGAGACAGGCTTCGAGATCGTTGAGCCCAACGCGGTTGTGCTCAACAGCGACCACGAGCAGGGGGCGGTCCTGCCGATTGATCTCTCCGCGCCCGTCCGCGCGGGCGAGGCGGCGAGCCTCGTTCAGCGCCTCGCGTCTGCGGAGGCCGCCGACGCCTGAAGATTTTTTTCACCCGCGTGCGGGTGTCTGCTCCGGCGGCGCTTTCCTCGCATTTGTGGACGATCGTGAGGCGCCCCCCTGCCAGCGGAGCGCCTGAAGGCCGCCGCAGCGCGCCAAACGGCGGCGCTGCCGGTTTGTGCGCGCACCCGCGCGCCCTCCAAAATCCCCTGACAGGGGATTGTCCCGTCGCGTCAGGGCGCGCACCGTGTGCACGGCGCGGTGAGCGCGGAGAGGCAGCGGCGGGGGCGCAGGCGCGTGCGACTCCATGGATCGAGACCTCGGCGAGCGCTGGATCATTCCCCAGGATCAAGGCGCCGGTCTGATCGAGACCGACGCCCCAGCCCATCGGCTCGCCCTCGCGAGCGCGTCCATCGCAGGCGTCGAGCTGCTCGATGAGGGGGAGTGGCTGCGCGCCGTCACGGAGGCGGTCTTCCGCTGCGCGGGGGATGAGCTGATCGTCGAGGCGCTCGTGGTCGAGCCTCCGAGCCGGCGCGGCGTCTCGCGCGGCGTCTGGCGGGCGGGCCGCGCCGCGGCGGCGGGCGAAGCCGACGAGCGAACGCTCGGGAAGCTCATCCAGGATGGGCGGGCGGGCTGGCCCGGCGAGCCGACGGACGACGGACAACGACTCAACGCCGCCTGGATCGCGGAACGCGCTGAACTGTGGAGCGATGCGCTCTGGCGCGCGAGCCGCGCCTCGGCGCGGCGCGCCGAGCGAGGCGTCTACGACTTCCTGCGCGCCGTGGCGCCGTTCGAAGAGGCGCGCGGGCGGCGCGCCATCGTCCTTCAACTGAGCGGGAGTCATCCCACCTGGCGCTCGAACGACGCGGCGCGCCAGTCCCTCGCTGCGCTCACCGCCATTTCGGCGCGCGCCTTCGTCGCGCGTTTCGTGAGGCGCTCGCTGATGCGCGGACGCCTCCTGGAGCTGCTCAGCGAGGCGCAGCGCGAGCTGACGCCGATGCTCCTCGCGGGCCTGAGCGAGGCGACGATCGCGCAGCGCATCGGCAAGAGCCGCCACACCGTCCACGATCATGTCAAGTCCGTCTACCGCGCGTGGGGCGTCAGCTCGCGTCTGGAAATGAAGGCGGTGTGGGCGGGGACGCTCGAGTCGCCCGTCATGAGCGGCGCTACACCCCCGCCGCAGAAACGCCGCCGCTCGCGCGCCCGACGATCCGAGGAGCAGGCCCCGCCGCCGCAACCCGAGCCCGCGTCGCAGACGCCCGCTCGCGAGAACTGATTCCATCTCCCGTGCGGGCCGCCCGGGCGGAAAGCGCGCCGCGACCGCCGTAGGATGGCGTGTTTGAAGCCCATTATCTTCGCCTGAGGAGGCCGCCCGTGGCGTTCGACCCCATCACCGAGTCAGTCCTCGATCGCATCCATCAGCAGGATCCCGCCGCCGCGGAGATCATCGCGAAGGAGGGCGAGCGGCAGGAGACGACGATCGAGCTGATCGCCAGCGAGAACCACGTCAGCCCCGCCGTCATGCACGCGATGGGCTCGTGCCTGACCAACAAGTACGCCGAAGGCTACCCGGGGCGTCGCTATTACGGCGGCTGCGAGTTCCACGACAAGATCGAGACGCTCGCGCGCGACCGCGCCAGGGAGCTCTTCGGCTGCGAGTTCGCCAACGTACAGCCTCACTCCGGCGCCCAGGCCAACATGGCCGCGATGATGGCCACCATGGACCCGGGCGACACCTTCGCCTCCCTCGTCCTCTCTGACGGCGGCCATCTCTCCCACGGGATGAAGCTCAACTTTTCGGGCGTCTTCTTCAAGCCGGTCCACTATCCGCTGCACTATGACGAAACGCACGCGGAGTTCGAGCGCCTCGACTACGACGCCGTCCGCGCCGTGTGCAAGGAGCACAAGCCCAGGGTCATCATGTGCGGCTACTCCGCGTATCCGCGCGTGATCGACTTCAACCGCTTCCGCGCCATCGCCGACGAGGTCGGCGCCGTGCTCATCGCCGACATCGCCCATATCGCGGGCCTCTGCGCGACGGACGTCCATCCCAATCCCTTCCCCCACGCCCATATCGTCACCACCACGACCCACAAGACGCTCCGCGGCCCGCGCGGCGGGCTCGTCATGACCAATGACGAAGAGCTCGCCAAGCGCATCGACCGCTCCCTCTTCCCGGGCGTCCAGGGCGGGCCGCTCATGCACATCATCGGCGCCAAGGCCGTCGCCTTCGGCGAGGCGCTCCGCCCCGACTTCAAGACCTACTGCAAGAAGATCGTTGAGAACGCCCAGGCGCTCGCCGGCTCGTTGATTCAACACGGCTATCGCATCACATCCGGCGGCACGGAGAACCACCTGATGCTCGTCGACCTCCGCGCCCGCGACGCCGAGCTCACCGGCGCCGACGCCGAGACCTGGCTCGAGCAGGCGGGGCTGATCACCAACAAGAACGCCGTCCCCAAGGACACGCGCTCCCCCCGCGTCACCAGCGGCCTGCGCCTGGGCACGCCCGCGACGACCACCCGCGGCTTCGGGCGCGAGGAGATGGGCCAGATCGCCGCGTGGATCGATCGCGTGCTCGGAAGCAAGGGCGAGGCGAGCGAGATCCAGACCGTTCGCGCTGAGGTGCGCGAGTTGTGCGAGCGATTCCCGCTCCACGGCGCGCAGACGGGCGCGCGGGCGACCGTGAAGGCCTGACGCCGCCGCTCCAACCCGAGGAGGCCACCCATGTACCAGAGCGGATTCTTTCACAACGCGTACAAGGAGGGCATGGAGGGCGCGCGGGCGGGCGCCCAGTCGGGAGCGCGCGACGCCGAGCGCCGCGCCGGCGAGGCCGAGGCCCGGGCCGATCGTCTCGCCCTGCTCTGCGAGGCGATGTGGACGCTCGTCGCGGAGAAGACGGGCTTGACCGACGAGCAACTCATCGACCGCGTCAACGAGATCGACCTGCACGACGGCACGCTCGACGGGAAGAAGGCGGTCGACACGGGTCCGCTGCGCTGCTACGCGTGCAACCGAGCCGTCGCCGCACGCTTCGCGAAGTGCATGTACTGCGGCACACCGGTGGCGCGGAGTCCGTTTGAGTAGTTGGGCCTGCGGGCGCCACGGGCGGCTTGCCCGCCCGTGCTCGCGTCCGTCGACGTTGGGGGAATCGACTGGCCCGGAGTCGGTCGGCAGCCATTCTCTCGGTTCCGTGCCCGTCATCCGGAATGTTCGCCGGCACGGGCGGACAAGCCGCCCGTGGCACCCGATCGATCGCTCAGTACGACCTAAGCCGCCCCCGCTCGTCCGTCCCAACCTCCCCCCTCCCCGCGCACTGCCGCATTCCCTCGTACACCGCTGCGCACGCCGCGTTCGCCATGTTCAGCGATCGCTCTCCCGGCGCGAGCGGCAGTGTCACCAGCCGCTCCGGATAGCGCCCCAGAATCTCCTCCGGCAAGCCCTGCGTCTCCGAGCCGAAGACGAGATGGTCCCCCCTGCGGATCTCCGCCTCCCAGTGCGGGCGGTTCGACTTCGTCGTGTACAGCCACATCCGCTCGGGGCGCGCGCCCGTCGCGCGGAGGTACGCCTCCCAGTCGTCATGCTCCGCCGGCGCCAGGCGAGGCCAGTAGTCGAGCCCCGCCCGCCGCACCGCCTTGATCCCGGTGTCGAAGGCGATGGGTCGGATCAGGTGCAGGGCGCATCCCGTCGCCACGCACGTGCGACCGATCGCGCCCGTGTTGTTCGGGATCTCCGGCTCGTGCAGCACGATGTGAAACAGCGGATCGCTCACGCCCCGAAGATACGCCCTCTCGCTCGCTAGGCTGCCCGCATGGAGTCGATCTTTGACATCCTCGAGCCCCCACAGACTCCCGGCCTCTTCGTGGCGGGGACCGACACCGAGGTCGGCAAGACTGTCGCCGCCTGCCTCATCGCCGATCAGTTGAGACGGCGCGGACGCCGGGTCGGCGTCTTCAAGCCCATCGCCACCGGCTGCCGGCGCGAGCGCGAGGGGCTTGTCGCGGAGGACGCCGAATCCCTCGCGTGGGCGGCCAACCTCGACCCGGAGATCGGGGGGCTGGGCGTCGTGAACCCCGTCCGCTACCGCCCCCCCGTCGCCCCGGCGGTCGCGATGGAGATGGGCGGCGAGGACTCGATGGATGTCCCCTCCATAGCCCGCGCGCTGCGGCGCCTCGACGAGGCGTGCGACGCGATCGTCGTCGAGGGCATCGGCGGGCTGCTCGTGCCCCTTGCCCCAAAACCGGGACGGTCGCTGAAGAACGGCCCCTACGAGACCACGCTCGATCTGGCGCGCGCGATCGGTTATCCGGTCGTGCTCGTCTGTCGGGCGGATCTGGGGACGCTCAACCATACGGCCCTGTCAATCCAGGCGCTTCGGGCGGCTGGGGTTTCGCTCGCCGGGCTGATCGTGAACCGTTTCGACGCGGATTCGCCCGATGCGGCGATGCAGACGAACCCGCGCTGGCTGGCGGCGCAGAACAAGACGAGGGCTCTGGCGGTTCTCCCTTCATGGGAAGGGCTTCGAGGCCATGATGACCGGCGGGAGATCTCATGGACTCCTCGCGAGATCGACCCGGCTCTCGTCGAGGGGATCGATCGCACGGATTTCCAAGGCGTCTGCCGCCCCGCGCGACGCAGATCCTGACCCGCGGGAAAGGATCGCGCCGGCAAGCGGGCAAAAAGGCGGACCAGCTCCTCATCCGTCGCCGATTGGTGGACGAAGTCCATGTGTTGAGAAAGGGCCGAGAATCGTTTTTCCGGGGCTGATCCGATCGTCGCCGATCGGGGCCTCTGGGAGGATCGTCAATGGTGGGCGAACTGGAACGAGCCGCAGCGGCGAATGAGAAGGCGGCGCTCCGCCGGGCCATGACGGAGCAGCTTCAGGAGCTTGACGAGGCGAAGCGCCGCACCCTTTCCGGCGGAGTCTGCGAACGCCTGATGCGGCTCGACCTGTTCGAGCACGCTGTCACCGTCATGCTCTATCTGCCGCTGAAAACGGAGGTGGACACCGCGCCGCTGGCCCTCCGCTGCTTCCAGATGGGCAAGACGGTCTGCGCCCCGCGCATGGACTGGGAGCATCACCGGATGACCCCCGTCGAGCTCAGCGAGTTCGACACGCCCTGCGAGATTCGGCATCACGGCGTCAAGGAGCCGGCGGAGGGACGCCCCATCCCGCTCGGGGAGCTCGATCTGATCGTCACCCCGGGCGTCGCCTTCGACGTCATGCTCGGACGCCTCGGGCGCGGCGGCGGCTTCTACGACCGCTTCCTCTCCCAGCCCGGCCTTCGCGCCAAGGCGAAGCGCTGCGGCGTCTGTTTCGACTTCCAGGTCGTCGAGCGTCTCCCGGCGGAGACGCACGACGTCGCGTTGGATGCGATCGTCACCGACCGGCGCGTGATCGGTCTCGGAACGGGGGCGCCTCTCGGATGATCCGCCCTCTCGCGGACGCCTCCTCAGCGAACGGCGAAAGGGGGAGGATCATGCGGCCGGGAGTTGGACTGGTGTGCTAATCTGACGGCGCTGGTTCTCGCCACATCTGTCACGGAAGACACTTCATGGCACTCACTTCGCAATCCGCACGGCTCGGCGGCAGCTTCGGCGCCTATTCGACGAATCGTGGTCGCAGACGCCGCCGGCGCGGCGCGCGACGGCTTCTCGGATTCCTTCTGGCGACCGGATTGATCAGCGCGCTCGTCTGGTGGGCCTGGCCCGGCGAGGGCGCCCCTCCCCCCGCTCCCACCGCTCCCCCCGCGGGCTCGCCCGGCGACGACGCCGCCCCCATCGCCTTCGAGAGCGGGGAGGAGACCGACGCCGACGCGACGGATTCTGTCAAGGCGCCTCTCACCTCGGCGGATCGGCCCGAGCCGAACGGGGCGGCAGACGAGCAGCCCCGCAGCTTCAGCGCCCCGCTGCCCGAGCCGCGCGAGACGGTGGCGGCCACACGCGAGCGGTCCGCGACGGTGGATCCGGCGAACGTTCTGACGATGGGCGCCCCCGAGGCGGGTCAGGCGGAGGCGCCCCGCGCGCGAAACGAGGAGTCGCGAACCATCAGCGGCGGGCCCTACAGCAGCCCGGGCGGGGTGCAGGATTTCCTGCGCGAGGCGGCGGCGCTGGCGGAGCGCAATCGCCCGCTGCATGCGCGCACGCTCTACAACCGCGCGCTGCACGATCCGCGCATCAGCGAGCGCGACAAGCGCGTGGCCCGCGAGCGCATCGCGGCGCTCAACGAGACGCTCGTCTTCTCTCCCGTCGTGATCGACGGCGACCCGATCGCGGAGAAGTATGAGATCCAGCCCGGCGACGTGCTCTCACGGATCGCTCGCAAGCAGGCCGTCAACGTCGATTGGCGCTTCCTCCAGCGGATCAACGGACTCAGCGATCCCAACAAGATCCGCGTCGGGCAGACCATCAAGCTCGTGCGCGGCCCCTTCCACGCCGTCGTCGACAAGAGCGACTTCCGCATGGACATCTACGCCGGCGCGCCGCCCATGCCCCCCTTCACCACGGAGGGGTATCACGGCGAGCTGCCGACGTACATCACGTCCTTCCCCGTGGGGCTGGGAGAATACGGATCGACGCCGACAGGGCGCTGGATCGTGCGCACCAGCTCGAAGGTCGAGAACCCCGCGTGGACGAATCCCCGCACCAACGAGTTCTTCCGCGCCGACGACCCTGAGAATCCCATTGGGGAGTTCTGGGTCGGTCTTGAAGGCGTCGATGAGAACACGTCCGGGGAGTCGGGCTATGGCATCCACGGCACGATCGACCCGGACTCGATCGGCGAGGAGCTGTCGATGGGCTGCATCCGCCTCCGGGACGACGACGTCGCCCTCGGTTTCGAGATGCTCAACGAAGGCGTGAGCACGGTGTGGATCGTCGAGTGAATCCTGCCCTGCGCGGCGGGGGCGGGGGCGCCTGTGCGATCCCTGCGCCGCGTGCGCCAAGCCGGATATTGGGCAAGTGAGACGCTAGAATAAGGATGGGTCCTCCCGGCCCGCTCCGGGATGTCCCCGGCGCGGCGGGCGGGCGGCCCGAACGCGCCGTGGGAGCGAGGCTCCCGAGCCGATTCGGGCGCGATCACAGGCCTCATTCTTCGCGAGCAACGGATGGCAGAAAAGGCGACGGCGCAAATCGAACGCGCAAAGGGATCCGACTACACGGAGGCGCAGATCCGCGTCCTCGAGGGGCTCGAGGCCGTGCGCAAGCGCCCGGGCATGTACATCGGCGACACCGGCCTCGCGGGCCTGCACCACCTGATCTACGAGGGCGTTGACAACTCCATCGACGAGGCGATGGCCGGGCGCGCGACGACCGTCGAGGTGCGTCTGACCGCCGAGGGCGCGGCCGCCATCTCCGACGACGGCTCGGGCATCCCTGTCGGCCCGATGAAGCACGAGAACCCGCTCCTCGATGGCAAGCCGGCCGTCGAGATCGTCATGACCATCCTCCACGCCGGCGGCAAGTTCGGCGAGGAGGGGTCGGCGTACAAGGTTTCGGGCGGCCTCCACGGCGTCGGCATCTCCTGCGTGAACGCGCTCTCGGAATGGCTCGAGGTCGAGGTGGCGCGGAACGGCAAGCTCTATCTGATCACCTTCGAGCGTGGCAAGCTCGATCGCCCGCTGCACGAAATCGCCGATCTCAGCGATGGCGAGGACCCCTCGCGCACCGGCACGCGCGTCACCTTCAAGCCTGATCCCGAGATCTTCCCCGACACGACGTTCGATTATGCGACGATCGCCAACCGTCTCCGCGAGCTGGCCTACCTCAACCCGGGTGTGACCATCCGCATCATTGACGAGCGCGTCGGCGCCGATGGGGAGCCCAAGGAGGAGGTCTACCGCTTCGACGAGGGCATCGCCGCCTTCGTCAAGCATCTGAACGAGGCGAAGACCCCGATCAGCGACGTCATCCACCTCTCGGGCGAGATCGAGGGAGGGATCATCTGCGACGTCGCGCTTCAGTGGACCGACTCCTACAACGAGTCGCTGCTGTCCTTCGCCAACAACATCAAAACGGTTGACGGCGGCACGCACGTCAGCGGCTTCAAGACCGCGCTGACGCGCTCGCTCAACGCCTACGCCCGACAGTCCGGCGCGATCAAGGAGAAGGATCCCGCACCCTCGGGCGACGACCTGCGCGAGGGCTTGAGCGCCGTCATCAGCGTCAAGGTCCCCGAGCCGCAGTTCGAGGGTCAGACCAAGGGCAAGCTGCGCAACACCGAGGTCGAGGGCTTCGTCGCATCCATCGTCTCCGGACGCTTGCAGACCTGGCTCGAGGAACATCCCGCGGAGGGGCGGCGCATCTGCCAGAAGGCCCTCATCGCCGCCCAGGCGCGTGATGCGGCGCGCCGGGCGCGCGAGCTCACGCGACGCAAGAGCGCGCTCGAGCCGGGCTCGATGCCCGAGAAGCTCGCGGACTGCAAGACGAAGGACGTCGACGAATCCGAGCTCTTCATCGTCGAGGGCGACTCCGCCGGCGGCTCCGCCAAGCAGGGGCGCGACGTCGAGACCCAGGCCATCCTGCCCATCAAGGGCAAGATCCTGAACGTCGAGAAGGCCCGCCTCGACAAGATCCTGGGATTTGAGGAGATCCGCACGCTCATCAGCGCCCTGCGCTGCGGCATCGGCGAGGACTTCGACGCCACCAAGCTCCGCTACGGCAAAATCATCATCATGTGCGACGCCGACGTCGATGGCTCACACATCTCCACACTCCTGCTCACCTTCTTCTTCCGCCAGATGAGTGAGCTCATCAAGCGCGGGCTCGTTTACATCGCCCAGCCTCCCCTCTACCAGCTCACGCGCAACCGCAAGACGCAGTACGTCATCAACGACGCCGAGCTCGACAAGGTCCTCACTGAACTCGGGCTCGACGGCGCGTCGCTCGTCATCCGCGATCTCAGCGGGCTCGACCCCACGCGCGGCGCCGGAGAGGCGCCCATCGTGCGCACGCTCGAGGGCGAGGAGCTCCGACGCGCCGTCGGCCAACTCAAGCGACTCGCCGAGCTCGTCGAAGTCGTCGAGCGTCGAGGCGTGCGCTTCGTCGATCTGCTCGCCTCGCGCGACGACGATCCCGATGGCCGAGGCCGCCTGCCGACGCACCGCCTCATCTGGACCGGCGGCGAGGCCCTCGCCTGGAGCGAGGAGGAGGCCAAGCGAATCATCGAGTCGAACGGCCTGCGCCTCGAAGCCGTTGGCAAGAAGGTCACGGGCGACGGCGAGGCCGTCGGCGAGGAAGTTGTCGAAGATTCGCGCCCCATCGCCACGCTCCGCGAGCTGCATGAGAACAAGGAGCTTGCCCGCCTGTTCGAGTCCCTCGCCGAGCTCGGGATCGACGTCGAGGACTATGCCCTCCGCCAGGAGGAGGCCGTCACGGGCGAGCGCCTGCCCACCAAGTACGCCTGGGTCGTCGCGCCGCGCGGCAAGCAGACGGAAGCGGAGGCCAACGGGGAGGAGGTCGCCGGCGAACCCGAGGGCAAGTACGTCGAGGCGGAGAGCGTCCCGGCGATCCTGACCAGACTCCACGACGTCGGGCGGCGCGGGCTCGAGCTCAAGCGCTTCAAGGGGCTTGGCGAGATGAATCCCGACCAGCTCTGGGACACCACGATGGACAAGCAGCGGCGCACGCTCCGGCGCGTCTCCTGGGACGACGCCAGCGAGGCGGACGTCCTCTTCTCCACGCTCATGGGCGAAAACGTCGAGCAGCGCCGTCGCTACATCGAGGAGCACGCCCTCGACGTCGAACGACTGGACGTCTGATGCCATCCTTCGCGCGCACAGCGCGGGCGCTCGCGATTCTGGCGGCGCTCGTGTGCGCGCTCGATGCGCGCGCTCAGGGGCGCGTCGGCCCCGCCCCCTCCACCCGCGCCACCGACCCGCCGCGCACGCCCGACGCGCCGGATCAATCATCTCCGCTCATCGCCGTCGCCCTCCTCGGGAGCGAGGGCGCCGCTCGTGTCGTCGGGCTGAGCGATGTCGCCTGGAGCAGCGAGGGGCTCACCGCGCGAGTGGCGGGCGCGGACCGGCGCGCCCGCATCGCCTTTCAGGACTCCCGCGCCATCCTCTTCGCAGGGGCGTGGCAGCCCTGGGCCTCCGCGCCCGCGCTCGCCCAGGCGATGCGCGGCTTCGACGCCACTCTTCTGCTGCGCAACGGCGAGCGCCTCACCGGGCGGCTCATCGGCGGCTCGGACGACGGGCTCATCTGGGAGTCGCCCATCCTCGGGCGCCTCGAAGCGCCCCTGGACTCTGTCGCGATGATCGTGCGCGCCGAAGGGGACGGTCCACCCCCAGCGCTTGAAATCCGCCCCGCGCCGCCCGCCCCGCCCGTCGACGAGGTCGCTCTGATCAATGGAGACCGACTCGTCGGACGCGTCTCCTTCGACGATGACACGCTCCTTGTGCGCCGGGGCGGCGATCTCACCCGCCTGCCCATCGATCGCATCGGCGAGATTCGTTTCGCCGCCCTCCCGCCGGTCGAGCGAGGTGGACGACTCACCATCTGGCTCGCCGATGGAACCGTTCTCCACGCCGACGCCATCGAGCCTCAGCGGCTCGCCGACGCCACCGCCCTTCAACTCGTCACCGACCACACGGGCCGCATCGTGCGCGTCCCGGCGGGGATCGTCGCCGCCATCAGCTCCTCCCCCGATCCTCTGCTCTCCTTCGCCGAGCTCGAGCCGCGCGAGCAAGCGACGCTCGGCGCGGACGGGCACAGCCGGGTCGAGACCGTCGAGCCCTCTTCCAGGTCGGGTCTTGCGGCGCTGGGCGCGCGCGATCTCGTCTTCGCCGGCCCCTCGCGCACGGAGTGGGATCTGCCTGCGCAGGCCCGTCTGCTGATGGGTCGCGCCATCCTGCCCGAGGAGGGGTGGGCCTTCGCCGAGGCGCGCCTGACGATCTGGCTCGATAAGGCCCCGGCCTTCCAGACCACGCTCTCCAAGACGCTTCCCGAGACGTTCTTCGCGATCCCTCTGAAAGGCGGCGAGGAGGCGATCGTCACGTTGCAGGCGGGCGGCGCGGGCGAGGCTCAGGCGGTCGCCGTGCTCCGACAGCCGATGCTGCTGGTGGCGGAGGACGAGCCATGACGGGCGGGCGCGCCGATGGTCGCGACACGCTTTATTACGACGGCGCCTGCGGCCTCTGCCTCCGATCCGTGCGCATTCTCCGTTGGCTTGACTGGCTGCATCGGCTCGGGTTCCAGGACATGACCGGCGCGCCGGAGGAGGAGCTGCCCGTGGCGCCGGAGCGAGCGCTCGAGGGCCTCCCGATGCGCACGCGCCACGGGCGCATCCTGGTCGGTTTTCCCGCGATGCGGCGCGCGCTGCTCCAGACCCCCCTGGGCGCCCTGCCCGCGCTGCTGCTCTTTCTCCCGGGCGTCTCCCATCTGGGCGCGCGTGTGTACGCCTTCGTCGCGGCCAACCGCCGGCGCGAAGGGCTCGCCTGCGAGGTTTGCGAGACGGACCCCCACGCGCCGGGCTCGGAGAGCGCGTAAAAAACGCCGCCCGCGCTCTCGCGTCGGACGGCGAATGCGGTCATTCGGCGCCATGCATCTCATTCGGATGGGGTGCGATTCCCTCTTACTCTCGTCTGGTGACAGACACAACGCCCCAGGCGATATCCGAATGCCGCAAGCCACGCCGACCGCTCACGCGATCCGGCAGAGCACGCGCACAGAGAAACGAGAACCGAGGCCCGAACACAAATCGGCCGCCGCCTCGTCCACCCGGAACTTTTTTCAGCGAGAGCGAGACGCGTCCCTGTGCGATGAACACGCCGCTCAACGGAAAGATCATACCGTGACGTTCTGATGCTGCAAGCGTTCTTTGCGGGGAATCCACCCCACGGCGTCAATTTTTTCTGGGTGACCGCCCCGTCCCGCTCGCCGCCAGCGTCCGAAAAAACCCTCGCGCCGCTCCGGGGCGCGGGCGCAAGGCCGGGCGGCTATGGGATTTGCACCAGCCCGCTGGGCTGAAGGCGCCCCTCCTTCTGCCCTCCGACGCGCACTTCGATCCCCGTGCCGTTGTAGAGGTTGTGCGGATGCCGCTCTCGGGACGCTCTGAGGTCTGCGCTCATCATGCCCGTGGTCGGGTCGAAGTCATCGTCATTGAAGACGCCGATGGTCACCATGCTGCGTGTCGGGCCGTGGTAGTAGAACGCGAGCTCCCCCTCGCGCCGGAGCGTCGCCGCCGCTTGCTCCGCCTTCGCCATCGCGTCGCGCCGCTCGGCGCTCTCGTAGACTGCGATCTGGAGCGTGTACTGCGCCCGATCGCCGAAGAGCTCCCGGGCGCGGGTGAGGTTCAACTCCGGGATCGCCCCCTCCGCGCCCCCCTCCGCCAGCGGCGCCAGGAACGCCGTCGGGAACGCCGGCGCATTGCCCAGCAGGACCCCCCGGATTTCCTCCAGATCCTCCCGCGCGCGAGGATCTCCCGGCCCGCGGTATCGACCGTGGGCGATCACGGCGCCCTCTTTACGGTCCTCGACGAACGCCCGCGTCAGCCCCGCCTCCTGCTGAATTCTCGGCAGAATCGCCTCTGCCTGTCGGCGAGCCTCATCCCCCTGGAACGACATCAGGATGATCGTCCACCCCTCCCGGACGACGCCGCCCCCGCCGCGGGCGCCCGCTGCGCCGGGCTCGCCGAAGACCTGCGACGCCTCGCTGGCCAGATCGCCGCTCGAGGACGCTCCCGCCCCGCCCGCGCAGCCCGCCAGCGACGCGCTGATCGCAGCGAGAGCCGCCATCTGCCGGAGCAGGCCCCTCACGAAGCCATGCGTCGCCATCGTGTCCGAACCTCCTCTAGATTCCCGACTTACCGTCGCCCGACGCATTCTCCGGCCCCGAATCTTGGAGCCAATTTCCCGGCGCGGACGATAGACCCACCATCGGGCGATGGTCCAATTCGGTGGGAATTGGACGCCCCTCCTTCACCTTCCGCGCGGCACGCAGCGCGGAACTTTCCTTCTTCAAACAAATCGCATGAGCGACATCTCTTCAGTCCATCACACTCCCCAAACGCCCTCGCTGAACGGCGTCTCCGAACCGCGCGAGCCCCTGCCCGCCTCCACTGCGCGCGCCGCGCGTTCGCAGGACTCGGCCGAGCTCTCCGAGATCTCTGTCTTCCTCTCACGCATGAGCGATCTCCCCGATGTCCGTCAGGAACTCGTCAGCCGCGTCCGCTCCGAGATCGCCCAGGGCGACTATGAGACGGAAGAAAAACTCGACGCCACACTCGACGAACTCGCTCGAGAGTTGAGCCAGACCTGAGCCGCATCAGCCGCCGCCTCGCGCGCCGCGGCCTTCGAGTCGGAAGGCGTCGCTCAGGCGGCGTCCCGACAGGTCGGTGAAGACCACCTCGAGCCGCCACGTCTCCGAGCGGTCAATCTCGGCGTCCACGCCCAAGGTCAGCTCGTATGTCTGCGTCACGCCGTCGAAGTAGACGCCGGCGTTCTGCTCGGGATCGCGCAGATCGACCTCCCAGCGGAGCTCGGGCTCGCCCGCCGCGCCCTCGCCGCCTCCGACGCCCGGGCGCACACGGCGCAGATCGACGCGAAACGCGCCGAGCTCCTTGACCGGATGCCCCCACGCGTCCAGCAGTTCGACGTGCGCTCGGATGACGTCGCGTCCATCGCTGTCACGCGTCCAGCGCGTCAGCGGATGCACGCGCAGCTGCGCGGGCGCGAACGCTCCCGCCCCCTCCTCCGCCGCTGGGGGAGCGGGCGCCCCGGGCTCGGTGGTGACGCAGCCGGCGAGCCCGAGCGCCGCCGCGGAGATGAGGATCAGCCTGCGCATGAGCAGCGAGTTTACGGTCCGGACCCCTCCCCCGGGCGCGGGCGCTCCGCAATGACGCGATCGATCAGCTCGATCACTCGGCGCTGGGCGGCCTCCATCGCCGTGATCGCCCGCGTGTTGGCGGAGACAGTCGTCAGAAGCTGCTCGAGCTGCACCCGCTGCTCCATGATGACCTCGTGCGCCTCCGACAGCGCCCGATCCCGCGCTGCCGCCTGCCGCCGTTCGGTCACCCACATCCAGGCGATCAGCCCCGCCGTTCCGAACTGCGTCAGCGGCGTCAGCAGCTCCATCTCCAGCATCCGCGCCCTCCTCTACGCCAGATCGATGTACACCGCGGAGTAGCTCAGACTCACGCGCCGCCCGCGATCCACCTGCTCAGCGGGGGAGAACCCCAGCAGCGTCACCCCCGCCCAGGCGCGCCCCGACGCCTCCACCAGCGTCCCCGTCAGCGCCGCCTCTGCGTGTCCCCGGATCACGTCCACCTGCCCCCAGAGCCCTGCGTCGTCGTCTGCGATCAGCCGCCCTGTCTGAGCAATCATCAGCTCGCGCGGAACATCGAGCACCAGTGTCGTCTCCTGAAGCGCATCCACCGCCAGCGGCGGCAGCCAGAGACGCCCCATCGTCCGCGGCGCGAAGCGATGCGGCCCGGAATCGAAGAGACTGAGCCCGGCGAACGTGCTGCCCATCACGCCTCCTCCTCGATCGTAACGCCGCTCTCCACGCCGTCGGCTGAGACGACCAGAAGCGTGATTCGCTGTGTCGGGGCGCCCTCGCCGCGCAGGTCATGCTCCACGCGCTGGACGACGGTCTCCGCGCGGATGACCACGCCCCCCACGTCGCCCGTCGCATCGCTCACGCGCGCCTCCAGCGCGCAGAGGGCGCCCGCCTCGAGCGCTCGCGTCAGCGCCGCGTCGCCGCGCTCGACGGTCCGAGCGATCCGAATGACCTCTCGGCGCTCCGCGGCATCCGCGAAGACCACATGCGGCCCCTCGTCGGACCGCTCGACGATCATGCGGTCGGCGGCGCGATCAATCGCCACGGCGCGCACGCCGTCGAGACGATGCGCCGCCCCCTCGATCTCGAGCGTCACCACTGTCGGATCCAGCCACGCCATGTGTTCACCACCTCATCAGCCGCGCTGTGTTGAAGCGCCGCGTCTCGTCGGCGACGCCGTCCCCGTCCAGATCCAGCTCGACGGCCGCTCGCTCGCGCGCCAGCGCGAAGCGCTCGCGGTAGATCTCCGCCTTCGACCACGCGGCCGCCGTGGGCCCGCAGATCGCTGACGCCGCGACGTAGGCGAGGTGCAGCGCCCCCAACGCCTCGACGCGCGCCAGCGCCGGCGCGTTGACGACAGACTCCTCGCTCGCCGCCTCCAGCCCGACGCCGATCCCGACACTCGAGAGCATTTGCCAGTGCACGAGCGCGAGCTGCGGGGCGAAGGTGGAGACCACCAGGTCGTCCCCCGCCGTGTCCCCGGGCGGTCTCGCCGGCTCCTCCGTGTCGGCGCGGAGCGTCGAGACGCGCAGTTGCGTCGTGGAGAGACGCTCGACGATCTCCATCGCCCGCCCGCCGACCAGGGCGATGTGCCCCGCCTCGACGCCGGCGATGACGAAATCAACGCCCGCCGCTGTCAGCGTCGTCGCGACGACCGTCGCCGTCGCGCCGCGCACGATCCGCTGCGACGACCAGCCGATGTCGCGAAACAGCGTCGGCTCCAGCGCCAGCAGATCCCGATCCTTCGCAAAGGCCATACGCCCCGCTCCTTTCGCCGTCGATAAACCATCTCGGAAAACCCGCCGTCGACGCCGCGCGTCGACGACGGGCGCAGGAGAGTGAACAGATCACTCGAGACCCGTCGCGAGCCCGCGCAGCACGCCGTGAGCGTTCTCGTTGCGCATCTCGAGCGTGTATTCACCGAGGACCTGCCCCGCCTCGCGGTCCCCGCTCGAGGCGAGCCGCTTGAAGTGGAAGGAGCGCCCCGAGAGCGGCAGCACGCTCAGGCGCGAGGAGTCGAGCAGCAGCAGCGCGTCCGCCGGCATCCAGCGGCTCAGCACCACTCGGGCGACGCCGAAGTCGCTCGAGTACATGCTCACCAGGTTCCGGAAGTTCGTCTCCGCCGAAGTGAACGCGCGGTTCTCTCCGATGAAGGCGTTGATCTTCCGCTTCTGTGTGCCGTTGACGACGATCGTGTCGATCGTTCCGCTCGAGGACTCCCAAACCTGCCGCATCGCCGTGTTGAGGATCGGCTCGGTGAGGCCGTTCTCATTGAAGCCGTCGCCGATCGGAATCGCGCCTTGTCCGGGCGTCATCTGATTCGTCTGAATCTGCGCCAGGATGCCCTTCATCGTCCGGCGCACGGTCGAGGAGCCCTGCGGATTCGAGGTCGGCGCGACGCCGTTGATCACGCAGTTCTCGAGATC
The DNA here is from genome assembly GCA_964451515.1 of uncultured Phycisphaeraceae bacterium. GTDB lineage: Bacteria > Planctomycetota > Phycisphaerae > Phycisphaerales > UBA1924 > CAYVIJ01. The sequence continues at coordinate 61,292 of CAYVIJ010000004.1, forward strand.
GCGGAGCAGTTCGCGCATCCGCTCCTGCTTCTGGTAGTCCAGCTCGTCCTCGATGCCGATCGAGTCCGCCGCCAGTTGCGAGCCGCTCACCTCGACCGTCGCCGCGAAGATCTGTGTCCAGTTTGTCCGCCTGGCGCGATTGGTGAACCGCACCTCCCCGGCGTCGGCGCCCTCGAGCGCCGCGTTGCCGATGACGTGCAGCTCCATGTCGTCGGCGAGGTCGTCCGGCGTTGTTCCGCCGTAGCCTCGGATCACCGTCAGCGTGTTCCCGTCCACCTCCGTGACGAAAAGGATCTCCCGCAGTTCGTCGGGGCGCACCTGATCGCCGACGCGGAAGACGCCGCCGTCGTCGACCGTGATGGAGGTCGCGGTTGAGGGGCTCGGGCTGAAGGACGCCTGATTGATCCGCCCCGTGTTGGGCAGCAGCTCATCCTCCAGCCACTCGTGCATCGTGCTCCGCGCCACGCGGCGCGGATCGCCCAGATGATCGAGCAGCGGGGTCTCATGCGGACTGACGATCCCGATGATGTCGCTGACGTCCTCCGCCAGCTCGGGCAGCTCCGCGCCCGCCGAATATGTCGCCTTGCCTGTGAACGTCATGGGTTCCTCCTATCTCCGTGTCCCGTTCCGAGCGGCGCCCGCGCGCCGCTCAACCGTTTCGCCTCAGGCGCAGGTAGCGCAGCAGCGCGCCCGTCTCGCCGGTGCGCAGCGCTTCCTCCGCCGCCTCTTCGATCCCGCCTGGAGGCTCGGGCTCGTCGCGCGCCGCGAGCACGGACGCGCCGGCGGGGCGGCGCCGAAACAGGTAAGGCCGTCTCGAGCGCAGCTCCTCCACCAGCGCCGGCGCGTCCGCCTCTTCGGCGCCCCCTTCCCGATCGCGCATCGCGTGCTCGATCAGCACGCGCCCCGCTTCGAGATCCATCGCGCCCGCCTCCACGAGCGCCAGCTCGATCGCCCGCCGCCGCTCGGTGCGCTTCAGTTCGCGCCGGGTCTCGTCCAGCGACGCTCGCAGCGCGTCGACCTCGTCGGCGTGTTCCGGCGCGGGCGCCTCCGCCGTCTCGCGCGCTCCCTCCGGCGCGCCGCCCGTCTCCATCGGCTCCTCGCTCATCGCTTGCTCCTTCCTCACCTCGTCCGCCTCGATTTCCATCACGTCACCCCCGGGTCGGCCGGCGCATAGCCCAGCTCCGCCAGCACGCGGCGCTGATCGACTCCCAGCTCGCGCTTGAGCAGCGCGGTCTCCAGTCGCGAGCGCTCCTGTCCGGGCAGGGGATCGGGCCACTCGATGCGCACGCTCCGCTCTTCGGAGCGCGTCGGGTACACGCCCGCGACATCCAGCGCCTTGAGAACCATGCGACTCACCTCAGCCAGCCCGCGTCCGTACGTCACCTGCTTGCGCGCCGTCTTCGCAAGCAGCCCCATCAGCGTGATGCGCAGCGCGTTCTCGCTCGAGAGCTGTCCGACGCGTCCGCGGATCACGCCCGCGGCTACGGGCGTCACGCCGCTGGCCTTGTCCAGCGCCTGACGGATCTGCTCGATGTGGTGGTCCTCGCTGGGCGAAGCGCCGTCGCCGCCGAAGGCTTCGATGCTCGCGTCGGGGTTCTCCGTGCTCCACACCTGCCCGGGGCCGATCCGCGCGGGCGCGCCTCCCTCGCGCCCGAGGTCCATTCCCTTGGCCAGGAACATCTTGAACGACTGCATCGTGACGCGATGCGCCCGGTCGGAGAGGCGCGTGTTCAGTTCATCCTGAAGGGGGATCAGCGGCTCGACCTCGCTCAGACCCTCGTAGGTCAGCGGCTGGGCCACGTTCTGAATGTGCGCCACGGGCGTCTCGCCAAGGGGGTTGACGCTTTCCTCGATGAGCCTCCGATCGCGCGCGAGCAGGCGATGCGAAGCGGAGATGATCTCGATCGACTCCACCCGATCTCGCCGGCGCGACGCGGCGCCGAAGCGACGCCTGAGAAACCCCGGCGTCCGTCGTTCCTCGCCGCGCGCGCGCTTCGTGACGCGAATGATCATCGCATCCAGGCGGCGGAAGTCATCGGGGTTCACCAGCGGGATCGCCCGCGTCGGATCGATCGCCTCGATGCGCACGCGCGGCGCCGCCCGCAGCGCCGCCTCGACCCCGCGTCCGCCCGCTGCGCCGCGGACATCCTCAGCGCGTACGAGCAGATCGACATGTCCGTACACCGCGCCGAGCAGCGCCATGTCCTGAAGCAGCCCCACGCCGCCCGACGCCTCGAAAGCGCGATCGAGAATCCGCTCGATCTCGCGCCGCTTCGTCTCATCCTCCGCCGTCGAGACGATCTGCACCGGACGCCCGAACATGAAGTCGACCATCGCATGGATGCGCCACGCGATGTCGTTCTCGATCACGACCTCTTTCTGATCCTCGCCTTCGCGCATCCTGCGGAAGCGCGCCGGAAGCCCCGCCTCCTGCGCAAGCCTCAGGCGCGCCGGCGCGCCCGCCTCGCCCTCCAGCGGGTTGCGGTAATAGCGCCACAGCCGCTCGAGCCCGGGCAGCCGTCGTCGCTCGTGATCGGCGATCAGCGCCTCCAGCCGCGCGCTGTCCAGCCCGATCTCCGCGAACGCCTCCAGTCCGATCGATTCGCCCATCGCCATCGAGCCCTCACATCCCGCCGCGCTCCCGCACGCGGCCTCTCGCCAGGGCTGGCCCGTCCATTCGGGTGCGCGCGCCGATGGCGCCGGCGCCGGCTCAGCGCGCCGCAACACCCTGCGATCAGGCGATCAACGCACACTCAGACTTTTTCAGGATTCCCCGGAGCGGCGGTCTCGAGGCGGCGCGCGCCAGCCGTCACTCGCCCGGATCGAGCGCGACGCCCCGCAGGCGCGAGCGTCCCCCACTCACGCCCAGCCGCTCGAACAGCGTCGTCCAGGCGTAGCCGACTCCGCCGTCGGCGTCCGCTGAGAGGTGCGCGAGGCCCGCGATGTCCACATGCGTCATCCCGTGCGCTTCGTCGCGGACCCACGCCGCCCGCTCCCCCAGCGCCGCCTCGACGCAGGCGATCCGCGCGCGACCATTTCCTTCCTCGACATGCGCCACCGCCACGATCCGATCCTCACCCACGCGATCAATTTCGAGCGTCAACGCCGCTTCCCTCGCCACGTCGGCGTCCGCGCGGACCTCCTCGCCCACGACCGTCACTCCGCGGAGCGTCCACGTCGCGCAGATGCGTTCGACGCTGATCCCGCGCTGCGGGGCGGCCGCCAGTCCGCCGGATTGGGCTCCGCTCACACGCGCCGTCACATCACACCACCTTCGAAAGAGCGCGCGCCGCCAACTCCAGACCGACGCCCTGCGGGCTCGCGAAGCGGCGGGAGAGGGAATCGATCGTCTCGAAGGCCTTGAGCATCTCGTCGAGCCGGTCGTTGTGGATCGCCACCGCCTTCTTGTCCGCCTCGCCCTCGACGTGTGACGTCGCCGTCATGTCCCGGATCTCGTAAAGCGACGCCAACACGGGCTCGACCTCTCGCTTCATCCGCTCGCGCACGATGGTGCGGAACATCGTCCACACGTCCGCCTCCGCTCGGAAGTACTCCTTCCGATCACCACGCTTGTGCTCCCGCGACACCAGCCCCCACTCGACCAATGCGCGCAGACTCATCGACGCGTTTCCGCGGCTGATTTGGAGCCGCTCCATTACGTCATCGGTGTTGAGCGCCGCGCTGCCGATATAGAGGAGCGCGTGCACCTCGGCCATCGTCCGGCTGATGCCCCAGACGCTTCCCATCTGTCCCCACGTGGCGATGAAGCGATCCTGCGCCTCCGCCAGCGTTTTCGAGCCGTTCACCCGGCGCGTCATGCGTGATCTCCAGTTCAGCGATCGCCCTGAAGGAAAGGGTACGACCCCTCGCGCGGGGGGGCCACATACTTTCAGAAATATTTGAAATGAGGGGCTGTATCTCTTCCGGAGGGGCCCCGCGGGCGATGCTCAGAGCACGGAGTCGACGCTGCCGGCGGCGCCGAGCGCGAGGCTCACCAGCCCGTTGAGCGTGAAGAAGGCCATCGGCAGCCCCGCCAACCCCCGGCGCGCCAGCACCAAGTGCTCGAACGCGAGGAGCCCCCCCACCAGCGCCGTCGCGGCCCAGAAGATCGCTCCGAAGCGCTCCTCCACCAGCCCCGCCCAGACGAGAAACCCGAACGCCCCCGCGTGGGCCAGCCGGCTCGTCCACAACGCCCGCCGCCAGCCCAGCGCGGCGGGAATGCTCCGCAGGCCCGTCTCCCGATCGAACTCGAGATCCTGGAGGGCGTAGGCGATGTCGAAGCCTGCGACCCAGAGGAGCACCATTGCCGAGATGAGCCAGATCGCCGGAGTGTGCCACAGGGCCTCGGGTCGCACCGCGATCGCCGCCGCCAACGGGCTGACCGCCAAGGCGCTTCCCAGGAAGACGTGGCACAGGAGCGTGAACCGCTTCGTGAAGGAGTAGAACGCCACCCACGCGAGCGTCGGCGCGCTCAGGAAGAGCGGCCATGGATTGCCGTACAGCGCCCAGAAACCGCCGCAACACAGGGCGAACCCGGCCGCCGCCAGCGCCGCCACGAAACTCCCCTCTCCCATGCGCAAGCGTCCCGACGCCAGCGCCCGCCCCGCCGTGCGCGGGTTGGCCGCGTCGAAGCGCTGGTCGGCGAGCCGGTTGATCAGCATCGCCCATGTGCGCGCGAAGAAGAGGCAGCCGGCGACGAGAAGGAGTTGCCCGCCAAATCGCCGCCAGGCCCCGGGCTCGGTGGGGGGGCCGCTCCGTGTCACTTCCGTCGCGAGGAAGGCCGCCATGATGGCGAAGGGCGCGGCGAAGACGGAATGGGCGAGCTTGATATCGGAAAGGGCGACGCCAGCAGATCTCAATATCTTGTAGTTCGTCTGCTTCATTGGCGCCCTATGGTGGGGATCCAGCGAATTCAAAGATCCTTGGTGACTTCGGGCTGAAATCCAAGCGATCCGGCCGAATCGCTTGAATGTCCCCACCAGATCCCACGACCCCTTCTCATCGCGCCCGACGACTCGTCAGCCGACGCTTCCCGAAGGCTTGTCCCGACGAGGGGGTGTGAAGCGTATCACGACGAGAGCCGCTTTCTTCCGTCGCGCCCCGCGGCAGCGCCCGCCGCGACCGGATTTCCGGACGGGCGCCCCTGGCGATCGGCGAGGGCGTCCGTGTTCTGCGTGTTCCCTTTGCGGGAATAGGCATGTCGGGGTCCGGGTTTGTCGATGAATCCTCTGCGGAGTAAGGTTTTATCGTGCTGCGGATCCTCGCCATCCTTCTTCTCGCCATCGGCGGGCTCGCCCGGATCGGGACGGGGGCGACGTCGGCGCAGCATGAAGACTGCGGGCGTGCCTTGTGCGCTGCGCCCGCGGTAGAGACCAGTTGTTGCGGTGACCCCGCTCCCGCCGACGACTTCTGCCCGATGAGCGGCGGCGCGTGCATGTGCGCGGTCTCGCCTGTGTCGGAGCGGCAACCGGCGCCCCACGCGCCGCTCCCGCGATCCGATCGTGATTCGCTTACGGCGGCGCCGCTCCTTTCGATCGACGTTCCCAGGTTCGTCGATTGCGAGGTCGAGCCGGCTGGCGGTCCGGCTGCGTCGGTGAGCCTCCTCGCAGGCTTCACGCACAACGAGATCCAGGCCCTTCTGGGCGTCTGGCGAGCGTAGAGCCCACGTTCAACGGGGACGGTGTGCGCCCAGCAGGCCGCTTCCCCACGTTGTGCGACCGCTCTTCGACGACCAGAAACCCAGGAGCCTGCTATGGCATCGCGAACTGCCGCGTGCGCGATTGGCGCCGCCGCGGCGGGTTTGATCGCGGGGTGCTCGTCCCCGTTCGATCAGCCCGAGGACATCACACCATCGCTTGAGAAGACGCTTCCGAAGAGCGTTGAGCGCCTTCCCGCCTCCGCCTACCGTGATCGCCCCGATGACGACGTGGAAGCGGCGGCGCCGACGCTGACGCCCGGTGCGTCGCCCGACGAATACGTTCGGCACGCGCTGCGCCACAGCCCCGAGGTCGAGGCGGCGTATCAGCGATGGCGCGCGGCCGCCGAGCGGCTGCCGCAGGTCAGGGCGCTGCCCGACCCGCGCGTCAACTTCGGCTTCTTCCTCGACGAGGTCGAGACGCGGACCGGTCCGCAGCAGGCGCGGGTGGGCGTCAGCCAGACTTTCCCCTGGCCCGGTCGGCTCCGGAACCGCGAGGATGCGGCGTCCCGGGCGGCGCTGGCGGCGTGGCGGGAGTTCGAGGCGGCGCGGCTTTCGGTCACAGAGCGCGTTGTGTCAACGTTGCATGACCTCGCCTACCTGGACAGCGCGATCTCGATCACCGAAGAGAATCTGGAGCTGCTGCGCTCCTTCGAGGAAGCGCTGCGCGCGCGCTACCGGGTCGGCGCGGGGTCGCATCCGGAGCTCATCCGGGCGCAGGTCGAGCTCGGACAGCTTGAGGATCGAATCGCTCAACTCCGGGCGATGCGCCCGGCGTTCGTCGCCGAGCTGAACGCGGCGCTGAACCGCGCATCGCGTCAGGAGGTCCCAACGTTCAGCCGGCTGCCGGGGCGGGTCGCGGCGGTCGACGCTCAGGACCTCGCGGAGCTCGCCCGCCAATCGAACCCGGCGCTACTGGCGCTCGACGAGCAGATCGAAGAGCAACGGCTTCTGGCGGAGGTGGCTCGAAAAGAGGGCCTGCCGGATCTCACGATCGGGCTGGATTACATCATCACGGACGAGGCGGCGGACCGTTCGATCTCAGAGAGCGGGGACGATCCGATCTTGCTGAGCTTCGGGTTCAACGTGCCGCTCTGGCGTGAGAAGTACGACGCCGGGGTCCGCGAAGCCCTTGCCCGGCGGCTGGCGGTCGCCGGCGAACGCGCCGATCAGGCCAACCGCATCGCCGCCGGCATTCATCGGGCGTGGTTCGAGCACACTGACGCGGATCGGCGCGTGCGGCTGTTCGAGAGGACGCTGATTCCCAAGGCGGAGGAGTCGCTTCGGGCGTCGCTGGCGGCCTTCCGCGCCGGAGAGACGACCTTCCTCGATCTGCTGGACACCGAGCGCACGCTGCTGGAGTTCGCCATCGCCGCTGAGCGCGCCCGCGCGGATCGCGGCAAGGCGCTCGCTCGGCTCAACACGCTGGTCGGCGAGCCCGTCCCAACGCAGCCGGCGAGCCCGCCTGCGCAGGATCAACCCAACGAGGAGATACAGCGATGAGCAACCTCCTTCAACGCATCCGTCCAACGCTCCGCTGGATCTGGAAACACACCAGCGCGGGCGTCGCGCTGGCGCTCATCGTGGCGGCGCTGTTCATCGGATACCAAATCGGCCGTCCCGCGCCGGCGCCCGCGATCGACCCGGCGGCCGATGGTCACGATCACGCCGAGCACTCGACGGACGAGCCGCAGATGTACACCTGCTCGATGCATCCGTCGGTTCGGCTGCCCGACCCCGACGCGAAGTGCCCGATCTGCTTTATGGACCTGATCCCTGTCTCGGACGACGGGGGCGCCGGAAACGAGCTTCGCATCACGATCAATCAGGCTGCGGCGGCGCGAAGCCGCATCGAAACGGCGCCCGTCGCCCGCTTCTTCCCCACGGCCGAGGTCCGTCTCTACGGCAAGGTCGCCTACGACGAGACATCGGTGGCACGGCTGACGGCGTATTTTCCGGGGCGGATCGAGCGGCTGTTCGTCAACTACGTCGGCGTGCCCGTCTCGGACGGGGATCACATCGCCGAGGTGTACAGTCCGGAGCTGCTCGCGGCGTTCGAAGAGCTCCGCCAGACCGCCAGGGCGGCGGGGGAATCCAGCGCACAGAGCGAGTTGGTCCGATCCGCCACGCTCGACACACTGACCGCCGCGCGCGAAAAGCTGCGTTTGTTCGGTCTGACGGCGGAGCAGATCGACGCCGTCGAGCAGGGCCGCTTCGACTCCGATCGTCTCACGATCTACTCCCCGATCGGAGGCGTCGTGACCCATCTCGCAGTGCGCGAGGGGGACTATGTGCAGACGGGCGATGCGATCGCCACCGTCGCCGATCTTTCGCGTCTCTGGCTCGACATGGAGGCGTACGAATCGCAGCTCCCGCTGCTCCGATGGGGACAACGCGTCTCATTCACGGTCGAGGCGCATCCGGGCGAGGTCTTCGAAGGGCGCGTCGCATTCATCGAGCCAATGGTCGATGAGCGCACGCGGACGGCCGCGGTGCGGATCGCGGTCGACAATACGGATCGCAAGCTCAAGCCCGGCATGTTCGCCTCGGGCGTCGTCCGCACCCGCGTCGCGGATGACGGAGCCGTCGTCAACGACGAGCTCGCCGGGCGCTGGGTCAGCCCGATGCACCCGACGATCGTGAAGGACGCCCCCGGCCAGTGCGACATCTGCGGCATGGATCTCGTGTCCGCCGAGTCGCTCGGAGTGGTCGGGGATCCGAGTTCGGTCGAGGAGCCGCTGGTGATTCCTCGCTCGGCCGTCCTGTTCACCGGCACGCGCTCGGTTGTGTACGTCGAGGTTCCCGAGGCGGAGCAGCCGACGTATGAGGGCCGCGAGGTCGTCCTCGGGCCGCGGGCGGGCGATTTCTACATTGTCCGGGAAGGGCTCCGCGAGAGCGAGCGCGTGGCGACCAACGGCGCGTTCCGCATCGACAGCGCCATGCAGATCGCCGCCAAGCCCAGCATGATGACGCCGCGCGGCGCCGGCGCGCAAACCGGACACGAGCGGATCGAAGTGCCCGAGTCCTTCATCTTCGCGCTCAAGCCGGTTTACGCAGCCTATCTCGACGCTCAGGAGGCCCTCGCCGCGGATGACCTGGGCGGTTTCCTTCGGGCTGCCGGCGATCTGAGAACGGCGATCGGATTCGTCGAGGAAGCCGGGCTCGTCGGCGAGCCGCTCGGCGTCTGGCGGCGGGCTGCGGGGAAGCTGCGCATCGAGGAGCGTGTCGCCGACATCGAGCAAGCCCGCGTCCTTTTCGAGGACATGAGCGAAGCGGTTATCACCCTCCAGCGTCGGTTCGGTCATCGCGGGAGCGAGCAGTGGTATATCGCGAACTGCCCGATGGCCTTCGACAACCAGGGGGCGGACTGGCTCCAGCGCGGCGAGCAGATCAACAACCCCTACTTCGGAGCGAGCATGCTGCGGTGCGGCAGCATCCGCGAGTCCTTCGAGCCGCTGAACGGCGGCGCAAAGCGCGGCGCACACGAGGGGCACGATCATGACTGACGCTCCCAATCACACGACGTCGCGCGGCCCCCTCAACGGCCTCATCCGCTTCTGCCTCGAACAGAAGCTCGTCGTCGCGATCGGCCTCGCCATCATCGTCCTCTGGGGCGCGCTGGTCGCGCCCTTCGACTGGGATCTCGGCGGCCTCCCGCGCGATCCGGTCCCTGTCGACGCGATCCCCGACATCGGCGAGAACCAGCAGATCGTCTTCACCGAGTGGCCGGGACGCAGCCCGGAGGACATCGACGACCAGATCAGCTACCCGCTCACCGTCGCCTTGATGGGCATTCCGGGTGTGAAGGACATCCGAAGCCTTTCCATCCTCGGGTTCTCCACGATCTATGTTGTGTTCGAGGACGATGTGGAGTTCTACTGGTCGCGCTCGCGCGTGCTCGAGAAGCTCAACTCGCTCCCGGCCGGCACACTCCCGCAGGGTGTGTCGCCCGCGCTCGGGCCGGATGCGACGGCGCTGGGCCAGGTCTTCTGGTACACGCTCGAAGGGCGAGACGCCGAGGGGAACCCCACCGGCGGCTGGGACCCTCACGAGCTCCGCTCGATCCAGGACTTCATCGTCAAATACAAGCTCGCCGGGGTCCAGGGCGTCGCCGAGGTCGCCTCCATCGGCGGCTTGGTGCAGGAGTACCAGGTCGACGTCAACCCTGACGCCATGCGGGCGGCGGGCGTGTCGCTCGGCCAGGTCATCGGCGCGGTCCGGCAAAGCAATCTCGACGTGGGTGCGCAGACCATCGAGGCGAACCGAGCCGAGTACATCGTGCGCGGGCTCGGGTTCATCGAATCGGTCGAAGACCTCGAACAGGCGGCGATCACGGCGCGGAACGGCCAGCCCATCCTCGTCGGCGACATCGCCAGGGTCTCGCTCGGCCCGGCCCCACGCCGCGGCGTGCTCACCAAGGCCGGCGAGGAGGCCGTCGGCGGCGTCGTCGTCGTGCGCTACGGCGAGAACCCGATGGCGACCATCCAGCGGATCAAGGAGACCATCGCCGACATCGCATCGGGGCTGCCGACCAAGATCCTGGCCGACGGCAGGAAGAGCCGCGTCACGATCGTGCCGTTCTACGACCGCACCGGGCTCATCAAGGAGACGCTCCAGACGCTCAACTCGGCGATCTCACAGCAGGTCCTGGTGACGATCATCGTTGTTGTGCTCATGGTCATGCATCTGCGGAGCAGCCTGCTGATCGGGGCGATGCTCCCCATCACGGTGCTGATGACCTTCATCGGAATGAAGCTCTTCCGGGTCGATGCGAACATCGTCGCGCTCTCGGGCATCGCCATCGCCATCGGAACGATCGTGGACATGGGCATCGTGCTCACCGAAAACATCCTGCGACGACTCGAAGAAGCGGGCGAAGGTGAGAGCCGCCTGGAAGTCGTCTATCGCGCCAGCACGGAAGTCGGCGGGGCGGTTCTGACCGCCGTCGCGACGACTGTCGTTGGCTTCCTGCCCGTCTTCACGATGGAGGCCGCCGAGGGCAAGCTCTTCAAGCCGCTCGCCTACACCAAGACGTTCGCGCTCATCGCCTCGATCATCATCGCCTTGACGATCCTCCCGGCCGTTACGCATGTGTTGCTCGGCTGGCGATGGCCCGCCCGCAGTCTGTTCGCCATCGTTCGGCGATGGTCCCGCCGCAGAGTGGTTCGTGCGACGAGCCGGATCGTCAATCTGATCGTCGTGCTCCTCGTGCTCACCATCCTCGCCGATGCATGGGAGCCGCTCGGACCCACGCCGGGCACGCTGGGCAACGCTCTGTTCATCGCGGCGATCGTCGGCGGAATCCTGCTCGCCTTCTGGCTCGTCCGACTCGCGTTCCCCGCTGTCCTCGCGTGGACGCTGCGCCACAAGGCCATCGGACTCTCTCCCGCATTGCTCGTTGTGCTGCTCGGCGCAACTGTCTGGCTCAGCTTTGATCGCGTCTTCGGCTGGCTGCCCGACTCGATCCGCAGGAATCAGACCGTCGTCGAGATCGCCCACGCCTTCCCGGGCTTGGGAAGCGAGTTCATGCCCTCCCTCGACGAGGGCGCGTTCCTCTACATGCCCACGACCATGACGCACGCCTCGATCGGAGAGGCGACCGACATCCTGAAGGAGCTCGACCGCCGCATCATGAGCGTGCCTGAGGTGGAGATCGCTGTCGGCAAGATCGGACGCGTCGAGAGTCCCCTCGATCCCGCGCCGATCTCGATGGTCGAGACCGTCGTCCAGTACAAGAGCGAATACCGCGCCGATGATCAAGGGCGGCGGATCAACTTCCGCTACGACGACGAGGCGGGCGCGTTCGTTCGGGACGAACAGGGCGAACTCATCCCGGATGAGGACGGCCGCCCATACCGCCAGTGGCGCGACGAGATCGAGTCGCCCCAGGACATTTGGGACGCCATCGTCGCTGCGGCCGAAATGCCCGGCGTCACCAGCGCCCCGAAACTCCAGCCAATCGAGACGCGCATCGTCATGCTCCAGTCGGGCTTCCGCGCCCCGATGGGGATCAAGGTCTACGGCCCAGAGCTCGAGACCATCGAGTCGTTCGGGCTCGAACTCGAACGCCTGCTCAAGCAGGTTCCGAGTGTCCAGCCCGCCGCAGTCTTCGCCGACCGCGTTGTCGGCAAGCCGTATCTGGAAATCGATATCGCCCGAGACAAAATCGCCCGTTACGGCCTGCGCATCGCGGATGTGCAGGAGGTCATCGAAGTCGCCATCGGCGGCACGCCGCTGACCATGACCGTCGAGGGGCGCGAGCGCTACCCCATCCGCGTGCGCTACCTTCGCGAGCTCCGAGACCAGCCCGAACCCCTCGGCGACATCCTCGTGCCCACGCCGGGCGGCGCTCAGGTTCCGCTGCGCGAGCTCGCGACGATCGACTACCGCCGCGGCCCGCAGATGATCAAGAGCGAGGACACATTCCTCGTCGCCTATGTGCTCTTCGACAAAGAGCCCGGTGAGGCGGAGGTTTCGGTCGTCGAAGACGCTCGTGATTTCATCCAGAGCAAGATCGACGCGGGCGATCTGACCGTGCCCGCCGGCGTGAGCTACGAGTTCTCTGGCTCCTACAAGAACCAGGTCCGCGCCGCCAAGCGCATGAGCATCGTCCTGCCGCTGTCGCTCGCGATCATCTTCCTGCTGATCTACTTTCAGTTCCGCAAGGCGGGCGTGACGCTGATGATCTTCACCGGCGTCTTCGTCGCATGGGGCGGCGGCTTCCTCATGCTGTGGCTCTACGCCCAGCCGTGGTTCCTCGACACGGCGCTGCTCGGCGCGAACCTCCGCGATCTCTTCCAGATTCGACCGTTCAACCTCAGCGTCGCCGTCTGGGTCGGATTTCTCGCGCTCTTCGGCATCGCCACCGACGACGGCGTCATCATGGCCACACGCATCGAGCAGTCGATGGCGCAAAACAAGCCGGACTCGATCGAAGCGATCCGCAGCGCCGTCGTCGAGGGCGGAAGGCTCCGCATCCGTGCGGCCGTCATGACCAGCGCCACCACCATCCTCGCGCTGCTGCCGGTGCTCACCAGCACGGGTCGCGGCTCGGACATCATGGTTCCGATGGCCATCCCATCGTTCGGGGGCATGGCCGTCGCGTCCATCACCTGGTTCGTCGTTCCAATCCTGTACTGCTGGGCGCAGGAGTGGAAGTTCCGACTCTCCCGCCCGGCGCCGAGCCCCGAGACGCCGTCGGCGTCCACATCAGATGCGCCCACGCCACAAGGAGATTCCGCATGAAGCCCGCAACCTTGATCGCCTGCCTCTGCCTCGCCGCTCCGGCCACCCTCGCGCAACACGGTGGTGATACCCAAGGCTCCAGCACCCAGCGCGCCGTCGAGCTCGTCAACGACATGTGCCCCATCGGCAAGGAGCCGATCATGCCCTCGGCCGGCACGGTGGAATACAAGGGCAAGACCATCGGGATCTGCTGCCCGGGCTGCGGCAAGCAGTTCCTGGCGTGGAACGAGGCCCGCAAGGATGAGTTCGTCACGCTCGCAGTGGCGGGTCGCGAGCCGGGCATGGAGCGCGCGGCCAATCGAAAGCCCACGGACGCGGCCGCGGAGCACGATGGCGCGCCGGCGTGGACCGATCCGTATCCGCTGGACACCTGCCCGATCTCCGGCGAGAAGCTCGGGTCAATGGGCGATCCGATCGTGAAGACGTACGGCGGGCGCGAGGTTCGCTTCTGCTGTCCGCCGTGCATCGCCACATTCGAGGCCGACCTCGATGCGTCGTGGAAGAAGATCGACGACGTCATCGTGAAGGACCAACTCCGCTACTACCCGCTCGACACCTGCGTGGTGTCGGGCGAGAAGCTCGGCGCCGACGCGGTGGACCACGTCCATAACAACCGACTGGTGCGATTGGCCGACGCCGACGCGCTCGCCGAGTTCAAGGCGGATCCCGAAACGCACATCGCCACGCTCGACAAGGCCGCCGCGGATGCGCAGCGAAAGGACTATCCGCTCAAGACCTGTGTCGTCGCCGGCAGCGCACTCGGATCGATGGGCGAGCCCACGGAGATGGTCGTGGCGGGGCGCCTCACGCGCTTCTGCTGCGCGAGCTGTCAGCCAAAGGTGAATGCCGATCCGGCCACGTACATCGCCGAGATCGACAAGGCCTGGCAAGCGGAGGGCAGGTTCATGCCCGAGGAACGCGGCGCGCGCTCCCGATAGTCGTCCTTGAGTGAGACGGGCTCAGATGAGAGCGTCAGCCCCGCCGATTGCTTAGCGCGGGGCGGAGTCGGGGTTGGGCGGCGGCGGGCCATCGTGCCAGTGGGCGTGTCCCGGATGCCAGTGACGGTCGTTGGCGGCGTCGTACTGCCACGGATCGGGCGTCGGGCCCACGGAGCGCGTGAGAGGTCGAGGCGGCTCCTCCCCCGGACCGGCGACGAGCGAGAGGGCCACCAGGCTCAGGAGCACGCCCACGGCCGGGACGACGAAGGAAAGAATCGACCGCCACCTTCCCCGAGCGGGCCGCTCCGTCTCTCGCCTCTGTTCAGCGGGCGCGGGGCGGCGGTCGGGCCCGCGCCGACTCTTTCGCGCCGATGGGCGAGCGCCCCTTCTGGGGCGCGACGAACGCTTTGACTTGGAGCGGCGCTTCGCGCTCATCGGGTGATCACCATCGGAGCCTCGACGATTCTCTGCGTGGGGGGCAGACAGCGGCTCTCGTCACACGACTGGAAGACCGTGGCAACGCGGATCGTCGCCTTGCCTCGCTTGTCATCGAATTCCTCCCTGAGGCGGCATCTCGCGACGACCTCAACCGCGCCCTCGTACACCTCGAGCGGGACGTCACTGTAGGCGGTGGAGAGTCGAGTGGGATCGGGGTATTCGATCCGCTCGACGTCGATGGGCAGGTCGGAGCGCACATCGACGGTGGTCGCGATCAGATTCGGCGCCGATGCGGGATGGGCGTTGACGTGCCAGCCGTCCGCGATCTCAAAGCGGATGCGGACGACGAACGGGTCATTCGCTCGCACCGCGTCGGAGTCGATCGAAGCGGAGACCGCGACGTGGTCCGAGGAGTCGGCCGCGTCCTCCTCCGCGTTCAACCGGTCGAAGTTCGGCAGGTCGACATCGAGTTCGCTTCGACGCTGCGAGTCCGGCTCGGCGAGGAGTCGCTCGATGGCGTGAACCATGCTCAGATAGCCGGGCGGCTGGCTTGCCACGACGCCGGAGAACGCCGTGAGCAGTTCCTCGGCGCGCGTCCGCCATCGCTCCTCTACCGTCAGCTCCGCGAGATCGATGAGAGCGTGGGCCATCGCCGAGTTCCCGGACGGGATCGCGCCGTCGGAAGCGCTCTTGCTTCGCGCGATGAGGTCGGACGACTCCACGGCGAAGTAATAGCCCCCGCCCTCGTCATCCCAGAACGTTCGATCAGCTCGCTGGGCGAGATCGACGGCGGCGTCGAGCCACGCCTGCTCGCCGCTCGCGCGGTGCAGAGACACCAGTCCCTTCACGACGAATGCGTAGTCCTCGTGGAATGCGGGCTGCTCGCTGACGCCGGCGCGCCAGAGCCGCAGGAGATTCCCCTCTTCATCGCGCAGGCGATCGAGCAGAAAGACCGCCGCCCGTCGAGCCGCCTCCGTGTACGAGGGCTCCCCGAGGACACGCCCCGCCTCGGCGGAGGCGCCGATCATCATGCCGTTCCATCCCGCGATGACCTTGTCATCCAGATGCGGCAGCTCGCGCGTGTCGCGCTCTTGCTTGAGCGACGCAAGCAGCCCGTCAAGCCGCTCGCGCAGCTCGGCATAGGGCATGTCCAGCTCTTCCGCGAGCTCGGTGATGGGCTTGCGCATGTGGAGAGCGCCGCCGTCGGGGTGTTTATGGCCCGGATACGCGGGGATATCGGAGATCGCAAACACCTTGTCGAAGAGCGCCAGTTCCTCTCCATCGAGGATCTCGGTGATCTGCCCGCGATTCCACGCGTAATACGCGCCCTCCGTCGCATCGGTCTCCGCGTCAAGAGCTGAGTAGAACTGTCCGTCCGGGCCGGTCATCAGCTCTTCGACGTACCCGAGGACGCCGCGCGCGACATCGGCGAAGGCTTCCTCGCCCGTCTGCTCGTACGCCTGCACATAGGCGCGCGTGAGCTGCGCCTGGTTGTAGAGCATCTTCTCGAAATGCGGCACCTTCCACTGCCCGTCGGTTGAGTACCGATGGAAGCCGCCGCCGACGTGGTCGTACATCCCTCCCGCGGCCATCTGGCGCAGGGAGAGAACCGACATGTCGATCAGCGTCGCGTCGCCTGTCCGCTCATGGGCCGCGAAGAGGAAGGGGTAGGTGAAGCCCTGCGGAAACTTCGGCTCAACACCGAAGCCGCCCCAGCGGTCGTCGAAGGACTGGGTGAGCTGCGCGATGGCTGCGTCCGGGAT
Organism: uncultured Phycisphaeraceae bacterium; assembly: GCA_964451515.1. Classification (GTDB taxonomy): domain Bacteria; phylum Planctomycetota; class Phycisphaerae; order Phycisphaerales; family UBA1924; genus CAYVIJ01. The sequence continues at coordinate 77,371 of CAYVIJ010000004.1, forward strand.
CGCGTGTGTGAGCGGGCGGCGTCCGGCGCGCTCGAGCCGCTCGGAGAGATGGGCCCGCACAGCGGTCGTCGCCCGCTGGGCCGTCGCGACCACTTCGTCGCGCCGATTGTTCCACGCCTCGTGCATGGTGCGCATGACGGTCGGGAATCCCGGGCGCCCGGCGCGGTCCTCGGGCCCGAAATATGTGCCTGCGAAGAAGGCTTTGAGGTCCGGCGTCAGGAACACGCTCATGGGCCATCCGCCGCCCCGGGTCATGAGCTGCGTGACGGTCATGTAGACCTCATCCACGTCCGGCCGCTGCTCACGATCGACCTTGATGTTGATGAACATCTCGTTCATCCGCTCGGCGATCTCGGGGTTCTCGAAGACCTCCCGCTCCATCACATGGCACCAGTAGCAGGTGGAGTAGCCGATGCTCAGGAAGATCGGCTTGTTCTGCTCGCGCGCGGCTTCGAAGGCCTCCTCGCCCCACGGATACCAGTCGACCGGATTGTGGGCATGCTGGAGGAGGTAGGGGCTGGTCGAGTCCGCGAGCCGGTTCGTGTGCTTCCACGACCCGTCCGGATTGCGTAGCGCGGAAGAGTGGTCCGCGGGCTCGGGCTCCGGCTGGGCAAGCTGGAGAGCAGCGAAGCCGACGACCCCCGCGGCGAGGACGCTGAAGATGAGCATAGATGACCGTTTCACAGAGTTGGTTTGAGCCTTTGGATGGAAGGATCAAAGACGAGGATCGAAGAGATGCGCCGACCGGCGCGCCATCACGAAGCGGAGCGAACGGCCTCCTGGAGCGCGGCGCCCATCTGCTTCAGGCCCTGCTCGTGGGAGAGCCGCTCCATCACGCGCCCGCTCTCGGCGTCGATGAGCAAGACGAAGCCGGTCTTGCCGCCATACTCGCCCCACACGTCCGCCAGCCCGAGCGCGCGCGCATGGTAGGCGGACTGCGTGCGACCGAACTCGCGCGTCTGATCGAATGTGATGTAGAGCGCTGGCTCCTTATCGTACTTCGCCTGGAGCTCCTCGAACACGGGCCCCATCGCCTTGCAGTAGCCGCACCAGTCGGCGTGGAACTTCACGGCGATCACCTCGGCGCGCGGCGCCCCGGCGTCGGACCGGCTCGAACCGGTCTGGGCGAGCGTGCTCGGGCTCACAAAGGCGAACACGGCGAGCATGACTGCGATGGCGGCGGCGGAGAGAGAGACGGTCAGCGTCTTCATTGGAAACTCCTTTGAACAGTTGGTTGGACCGAGTGTGAAACAGGGTTGAGCGGCGCGACGGAGAACGAGCGAGGCGTCATCCTCCGCGCGAGTGTGAATGATGGACAACGACATAGCCGAACGCTGCGTCAGACCAGACGCGCACACGGCAACGCGAGGCGATGGATCCTTCTTCCGGGACATCGACGTCGGTCGCCGAGAGCCCGGCTCGGAGATCGAACGCTCTGCGATCAACTTGATAGACGGCGATGTCCTTATCGCCGTCGCGCCAGCGCGTGTAGACCAGCGGACGATCGCCAAAGCTGCACACCCGCCCGCCCACGAGAGTCGCTCCGGGCTCGGGCGCCTCGATATTCACGCGGAACGGCGCGCTGCTGCGCAAACGAGCGCTCAGTGTGCTCAGTTTCGTCGTTTCGACGGTCAACTCCGGACGGGCCGTGTGATCCATCGCGGCGAGCGTGGCGAGTTCATAGATAGCGCGCTCCGCACTCCGCTCCGACTGGATGAAAAGCATCCCCAGCGCCGCCACGAGCACAAGAGTCGCAGCCAAGAGGGCGCCGCGAGCCCGAGAGAAGCGGGGACCCTTCGCCAATCCGATCCCCTCCCGCACCGATCCCACCCGCTCGATCAACTGTTCCGGGATCTCGACATCCCGCAGGCGGAGCCGCAGGTCTTCGTTCTCGGCGAGGATCGCGCACCACGCCTCGCGGCCCGCGCCCGTCTCTTCGAGTCTTTCGGCCAACTCGCGGCGGCGCGGATCATCCTCGGGCAGGAGCGCGGCTTCCTCGAGCGCTCGGCGCTTGTCGTCATGCTGATGCGACATCATGCGCCTCCAATCCGAAGGCGAGGTGGTTCATCCTCGCCGCTCTCCCGCGAGTCAGCGGAATGACCGGGCCACTCCTGTTCATCCCGCCGAATCGACTCCCGCAACTGCTTCTTCGCCCTGTGAATCCGCGATAAAACCGTCCCAAGCGGCACGTCCAACTGCTCCGCCGCCTGAGCGCACGTCATCCCCTGCACAAAGACCATCAGCAGCGGCAGCTTGAACAGATCGCTCATCTCATCCAGCGCGGACTGGAGCGAGTCGGAGGCTTCCAGCCGATCACCCGGGCGACCCGCATCCTGCGTCTGACCTCGAATGGCGGCGAGCGAGACGATCCACGGCCGCCGCTGCTCGAGCCGCCGCAGCTTTCCGTAGCGCCGACGCAGGATCCGAAACAGCCAGGCGCGAGGCTCGCGGATGCCGCGCAACGGCGCGCGATGCTTCCAGGCTTCGTAGTACGTTTCCTGCACAAGATCCTCCGCGGCCGCCGCGTCGCCGCACAAGCGGTATGCGAACCGATACAACTCCGGCGCATGCGCCGCGACCCAGCCGTCGAAGATGGCGGAGTCCATCTCCTGCCGCCCCGATTGTCGCGGCCCGAGGGCCGAGAACATGCCCATCGCGTGCGCTCCACTCATGCAGTGCCCGCCGAGGGGCCGCCTATTCCCCGCCGCTCGAGGATTCTTCACTTCCGGACAGGGCTGTTCGACACGATCGACGAGCGTCCGCACATCCCCCGCCCCCGACGCCGGCGTCAGACGCCGTTGGAAGAGGGCCGGCCGGGGGCAGTATCGCGGCATGGGAGAGCGTGATGTGCTCGTCCGCGGGGGGGGCGAAGGGCGGCCGGCCCACTGCGGTTCGTGGTGGACGGTTCCGCCTCGAAGCCACCCACCGAACCGCATCGCCATAAACTGCCCGCCCCTCAGGCCTGAGCTTTCTTCCGCTTCGACATTCGCCTCTTCTTCGTCGGCTGGGCCAGCGGGCGTTCGAGCGTCTCCCACATTTCGAAGAGGTACTCGAAACGCCGGCGCTCGTCCGGGAACGGCTGCGGGCGATAGCAGCGGTCCACGGCCCGGTCGAGGGCGGTGTGGGCCTGTCGCAGCGGCTTGGGCATCGAGAGCGGGTCGTACAGGTCGGCGAGCGACGCCTTCGGAAACTGCGCCCTCGCATCGAGCACCGCCTGGGCCGCGGTCTCGACAGTCTCACGCTGCTTGTCCGTAACCTCCGCTGGCCACGGGAAGTTGTTGTAGACGAGACGGGCAGAGTAGCGGTATCGAGACTCGAGCCGGCCGCAGACCTGGCGGACCCACGCCATGTGCATCTCGGAGTGCAGCACACCGAAGTGGAAGCGTGTCGCCGAGGGAACCACGTAGATCTGGTTCGAGGCGATGATGCTTGCGGGCAGGAATCGGATGGGGATGTAGTGGCGAGTCTCAGAACAGACGGTCGGAACCGCGAGATAGTCGGTGGCAGGCTGACGGACCTCCGCAAAAATGTGCGGTGTCGCAGCAAGCGCGACTGTTCGCTCCCGATCTCGACTCGCTCTCCACTTCCGAACGGCGTTCACTCGGTCTTCGATAGGCCCAAGCATCTTCAACTCACCCGGGGCGAGCTCTTGGAGCCAGATACAGAAACGCTCCTCATTGTGGAGTAGTTCCCGAGCACCAATGAACGCCCTGATGTACGGCTCGGCACTGGGACATTCAGCCAAGATCGCATCGCGGTCCTCTCGTCTGAGCGTGTAGTGACCATCGTCGAGCGCGAAGCTCCCGTAGTGCATCACCGTCGGCGCATTCAGCGGCTTCGATCTGTTCTTGACGGCGACGGGATCCCCCTCAGTCAAATACGGCGAGATCCGCGACACGCGTCGTTGCATCGGCGGCTCGCCCGCAGCAGTCGTTTCGTGGATGATCCGAGCGGATGCACCAACCTTCGAGAACCCGATGATCACGACATGCACATGGGCCTTTCCACGAGCCTCACTCTCCCACGGGAATGTGCGGTAGCCGAAGTCGATCTCAATGCCATGCACCTTGTAGAGCTGTTCCCACAGGATGCCGACCTGTTCGCCCTGTGTGATGGAGTTGGTTGAAACGAACGCGGCGCGGATTGGCCGATCCCCCATGTAGTTCGCGGCCTTCAGGTACCACCCCGTCACGTAGTCCAGCGTGCCCGCTCGCATCACGCCGCCCCACACATGCATCATGTCCGACTTCTGCGCCTGACTCTTCTCCTTCTTCCCAACAAACGGAGGGTTGCCAAGGACATAGATGCACTGATCCGCAGGCAGCACCTCATTCCAATCCATCCGCAGCGCGTTGGCGTTGGCGATCCTCGCCGAGTGCGTCAGCGGCAACCGCACCACGGCGTCGCCGAAGGCCTCCGAGAGCTCCACGTTCATCTGGTGGTCGACGAGCCAGAGGGCGACCTTGGCGATCTGGGCGGGCCATTCCTCGATCTCGATGCCGTGCATCTGGTCCACGTCGATGCGCATCTCGCTCGGAATGTTGAACAGTGGGCCTTCTTTGCTCCTACTGGGGTGCAGCATCTTGAGCACTTCGATCTCCAGCCGGCGAAGCTCGCGGTAGGCGATGACGAGGAAGTTCCCGCAGCCGCAGGCGGGGTCGAGGATCTTGATTCGCCCGAGTTCGGCGTGGAACTTCTTGAGCTCGGCCTTGTTGTTCCTGATCTTCTCGAACCGCTCATAGAGCTCATCGAGGAAGAGGCTGCGGATGACCTTCAGGATGTCGCGCTCGGTCGTGTAGTGAGCGCCGATCTGGCGGCGCTCCTTCGCGGTCATAATGCTCTGGAAAAGCGAGCCGAAGACGGCCGGGGAGATCTTCGACCAGTCGAAGCGGCAGCACGCGAGCAGGCGGTTGCGCATGTCGCGGTTCAAGCTGGCGAAGGGCAGGCGGTCCGCGAACAGCTCGCCGTTGACGTAGCGAAGCGTGCGAAGCTGCTCGTCGAGGTTCCCCGAGCGCTTGTCGGCGGGCTGATCGAGAACCTCGAACCACTGGGCGATGTGAAGGCCGAGGTCGGAGCCGTCGGGGTTGGTCGTGTTCTCGATGTAAAAACGGAAGGCGTCGGGCTCGCCCAGGAGGCCGGTGTCCTCGGCGTAGAGGCAGAACAGGACGCGGACCATGAAGCGTTCGAGATCGTGGGCGGGGTAGCCGCCAGCTTCGAGGGCGTCCTTGAGCTTGGCGAGGCGTTCGGCGGCCTCGATGTTGACCGGGTCGTCGGGTTCGGCGGGCTTGCGGTCGATCCCGGCGATGAACTCGAGGTCGCGGATGTGTTGGTGGAGTTTGGAGACCTTGATGTTGACCCGCCGGTCGTTGTCGAGGTCGTGGACGACGATGTGCTCGAAGTCTGAGACGAGCAGGTGGCGCGGGATCTCCTCGCCGCGGCCCTCCTTCTGGAGATCCATGATGTACTGAGAGGCCTGGGCGTGTGCGCGGCTGAGGTTCTCGCCGCGACTCTTGTGTTCGGCAAGGAGCACGGAGGGCCAAAAGAGGTCGATGCGGGAATAGGTCCCGCGCACGTTGCGGACACGTTCCTCGAACCGTCCGACGGCCCGGACGTTGACGCCGAAGACCTTGAGGAGGTCGCGCCAGAAAAGCTGGGCCTCACCCCGCTCATCCTCGGCGTCCTCCCAGTCCTTGGCGAACTTGATCGCCCGTCTCTGTATCTCGTTGAATCCGATCAGCATGCCGACTCAGGATAGTGTGGGCCGCCGGAGGTCGCCTGGAAGAGCGCCGTCTTAGTTTGGCGACCCAACATGCATGGTGTCGCGTCCGGTTGCGAGCAGTCGCGACGCGGCATCGTCCCGCGCGGCGAGGCCCGCAACACCAAGGCCGTCCCCGACAGCGAGAACGCCTATCCCGAGACCTTTGAATACGACGCCGAGCATCAACGTCTCAGCGTGGGCGGCGGCGTGTTTGAGCCCGTCGCGCCCGAGGTCTACGAGTTCGAGGTCTCCGGCCTCAAGGTGGTGCAATCCTGGCTCGGCTACCGCATGAAGGTCCGCAAGGGCCGCAAGTCGAGCCCGCTCGACGACATCCGCCCCAAGTCGTGGACGCGCCAGTTCACCACCGAACTGCTCGAACTGCTCTGGGTGCTCGAAGCGACCATCGCCGGCTATCCCGAACAGGAAGCCCTGTTCAACCGCGTGCTCGCGGGCAAGTTGTTCACCGCCGAGGACTTCCCCGATGTTCCCGCCGACGCCCGCAAACCGCCGAAGGTTCCCCGGAGCAATGCCGAAGATCTGTTCGACCGATGAAGCCGCTCCGTGAGCCGTCCACTCGCGACGGCGCGACTTCCCGCGAGGAAGAGCTCCGGGAGGCCCGAAGCCGGCGCTCGCGGGCGGCGCGTCGGGAGCGGACCCGCGCACCAGCTTCGTGGGCGGAGGGCATCTGGAGCGAGTCGTGGCAGGCGCACAGGCGGCCGCGCCGCCCGTCGGCGAGCCGGACTACCGATTTCGAGCGATAATCGACCATGACGAATCGAGCCGAGACGACCAATCACGCCGGATGCCTCAACGCCAGTGAGGCTGAGGAGCGCGCGCATCTCGCGCATGTCATCGAGCGAATCGAAGCCGAGCTCGGCGCCTTCGGCGAGCGGCTTAACCACCGCCTCGGCGAGTCGCGCGAGATGGTTGTGGCGATTCAGGAGCGGAAGCGCGACATGGATCACGCCGAGAAGGCCGTGATGCGCCAGAGCGTCAACGCGCTGTCGCGCGTCAACGAGCACGGCATGGAGCAGCACCGGAGGCTCACGCGCCTCGTCGATTCGCCGTACTTCGGCCGCATCGACCTCGACGCCGGCGGCGCGGCCCCGCCCCGCCCGGTCTACATCGGCCTGCACTCCTTCGCCGACCCCGACACCGGCGACCAGCTCGTGCACGACTGGCGCGCGCCCGTCTCGAGCATGTTCTACGACTTCGAGCTCGGCCCCGCGCACTTCGAAGCGCCCTCCGGACGGCAAGAGCGCGAGATCGTGCGGAAGCGGCAGTATCAGATCGAAAAGCGCCGGCTTCGGTTCATGCTCGACACCTCGCTGAGCATCCAGGACGACATCCTCAAGGAGGCCCTGAGCCGCACGTCCGACGACAAGATGAAGAACATCGTCGCGACAATCCAGCGCGAGCAGAACGCGATCATCCGCGACGACCGCACGCACGCGCTGATCATCCAAGGCGCCGCCGGCTCCGGCAAGACTTCCATCGCGCTGCACCGGATCGCGTATCTGCTCTATCGCCACCGCGATGATCTCCGTTCGAACGAAGTTCTGGTCGTCTCGCCCAACAGAGTGTTCGCGGACTACATCTCGACCGTGCTCCCCGAGCTCGGCGAGGAGATGATCCGCGAGACCACCATGGAGTCCATCGCGGGCGTGCTCCTCGGCGCGGGGTTCAAGTTCCAGACCTTCGCCGAGCAGGTGGCGATTCTGCTCGAGGGACGAGATCAGAAATACGCGGAGCGCGTCCGATTCAAGTCGTCCGCCGCGTTTCTGGAGAGGCTCGACGAGTACGCCGCCCATCTGCGCGCGACCAACTTCACGCCGGCGCCGATCTCGCTCCCGCCCTACACGATCGAGGCGGACGACATCGCCGAACGCGTCAGGCGCTACGTCGCCCTACCAATCCGCGACCAGATCACCAAGACGATCGAGGACATCGTCGAGCACATGAGCGTGACACACCAGAAGAAGATCGTCGGGAAGGCGCGGACCCGCCTCCGAAGCGAAATCACGGCCATGTTCCGCCTCACGACGCTCAAGGCGGTCTATGCGGATTTCTACAAATGGCTCGCCGAACCCGGCATGCTGAAGAAGGCCCGGGGCGGCCGCTACGAATACGCCGACGTCTTCCCCCTGATCTATCTCGCCCGGCTCGTCGAGCGCCTTCCGTCGCTCGGGCGCGTCAAGCACGTCGTGATCGATGAGATGCAGGACTACTCGCCCGTCCAGTACCGCGTGATCGACCATCTCTTCGCGTGCAAGAAGACGATTCTCGGCGATCGCAACCAGTCGGTGAACCCGCACGGATCATCCACCGCGGAGATCATCGGGAGCGTGCTCCGCCAGGCCGAGTGCGTCTCCATGCACAAGAGCTACCGCTCGTCGATCGAGATCACGGAGGTCGCCCAGGCCATCCAGCACAACCCGGATCTTGAGCCGATCGAGCGCCACGGCGAGCGCCCGCGATTGATCCAAGGCGAATCGTTCGACGATGAGCTCGAGGCGATGGTCGGGGAGATCGAGGAGTTCGATCGCTCCGAACACAACACGCTCGGCGTCGTGTGCAAGACGAACGGGCAGGCCGCCGCGCTCTTCGAGCGCCTCTCCGATCGCTGCCCCGGGATTCATCTGCTCGACTCCCGCAGCGCGACCTTCAGCGGCGGCGTCATGATCGCGACCGCCTACCTCGCCAAGGGGCTCGAGTTCGACCGCGTGATCGTGCCCGCTGTCGACCGCGACACTTACGCCGCCGAGATCGACCGGCACATGCTCTACGTCGCGTGCACACGCGCGATGCACCGGCTCACCCTCACCTGCGCCGGCGAGCCCTCGAGACTTCTCGCGCCCGCGATCCAAGCCGGCGCCATCCGCTCGGCGCCCCCGCCGCGAGACTGATCGCCAGCGTGGCGTTGGCGGGGGCGTGGGGCGCGTTGAACTGGAGGTCCGGCGGTCTCCGGCCGCCCATCTCCCACTTGGCGATGACGCGGCGGTACAGCTCGCGGCTCTCGCGAGCGCGGTCGGCGCCCGCCGCGTGCGCTGCTGGCAGGCTCGAAGCGCGACCATCCGAGGGACCTCAATTCGAGCGTGACCTCGAGGAGGGGCGCGGCAGCGGCGACCGCAGCATTTTTCCGGAGCAATCGATCCGGATTTCGCGGAGGGAACGCGGCCCTTTCTGTCTACTTGACCACCTGACCAGCCGATCATATATTCGTGAGTAGCCGACCGGCGGGCAGCCGGCGGCCCGAGGACCCCGCGATGCTCAGCCCAATGACCGGATACGCCGCGACGGCTCTCGCCTGGCTCGCTTCGCACAAGGACGGGCCGGCGCAGGTGCGCGACATCGCCGAGGGCGCGCGGGTGCCCGCCGCCTACCTCGGAAAGATCATCCACCAGCTCGCGCGCAAGGGCGTCGTCATGACTCGCCGCGGCGTGGGCGGCGGAGTGCTGCTTGACCGCGATCCAAAGCGCCTCACGCTCTTCGATCTGGCCGAGGCGCTCGACGACCCGATTCTGACGCCCAAGTGCATGCTCGGCGTTGAGGATTGCTCCGACGAGCGCGCCTGCCCCGCGCACGCTTTCTGGAAAGCGCACCGCGAGCGCGAAGTGGCGTTCCTGCGCAAGACCACCATCGATCACATCCGGACGTTTGAAGAGCGTCGCGCTGCGAAACTCGCCCCGACGATCAACGGCCGGTCGCTCAAGAAGCCTTCCACCAAGGGGAAGGGAGAGGCGTCATGACAAGATTATCGCTTCGCGCTGTCCTGGCGGTCGGTCTTGGAGCGGTTGCGTCTCCCGCGCTGTTCGCCACCCCGACGGGGCTGAACAACATCATCACAGCGGACACGCCCGCCAATCGACAGATCGTCCTGCAACTGTTCTACACGACCGATGGTGAGCGCCAGGACGATCTCTGGGTCGGTTTCAAGGGCGGACTGCACTTCGATCTGGATGAGCCAGTCACATTGCGGTTCGAGTACGGCCTCGACAGTCGAGTCGCCGACTCGGACACCGGGCCGACCGTGGCGCAGTTCAAACTCGCGGGCGACTTTGGCGAGGGCTTGCCGTCACTGGGCGTCGGCGCCGCCAACATCGGTTTCAGCGACTCCGAGCGCGATGACGCCGGCCAGCCGTTCCCCTACGCTGTGATCTCCCAGGATTTCAAAATCTTTCGCGCGCACGCGGGATACGGCGTCGCCTCGGACAACCAGGCAGCCTTCTTCGGCGTCGATCGCGGCTTTGACATCGGCCAGACGCGCTTCACGCCGCGCTTCGACATCACGCAGATCGACGATCAGGATCAATGGCTCGGCAGCGCGGGATTCATCTGGGAGTTGACACAGCACATCGCCGTTGAGGCGTGGGCGTCGCTGCCCTTCGAGCATGGCGACACCACGTTCACATTGAAAGTAGACTTCGGGTTCCGATTCTGAGAGCGCATCGCCGGAGCGCGAGGAAAGGACATGCCATGAGCGTGGAGATCATCTACGAGACATTCCCCGGGCCGAGATGGGACTGGCGCGTCGCGGCCGACCTGTTCTTTGGCGGGGCGGGCGTCGGGGCGTTTCTCTTCGCCGTGGGCGTCGACGAGTGGTTCAAGGGCAAGTATCGGCGCATCTGCCGGACGGCGGCGCTGCTCGCTCCGCTGCTCATCGCCGTGGGGCTTGTGCTGCTCATGTTGAAGCTCGGACGGCCCTTCCGCACCTACCAGTCGCTGCTCAACGTCAACCTCGCCTCTCCGCTGTGGTGGGGCAGCATCTTCCAGCCGTTGCTCGTCGGCGGCGCCGTTCTCTATGCGTGGATGTGGCATCGAGAGCATGAAGGCGATGATGGAGCAGCGCGTCGCTGGCTCGGGCGCGCGTTCACGCCGCTCGCCGTCATCGTCGGGACGTACCACGGGCTGGTGCTCGGCGTGAATGTGTCGCGACCGCTGTGGAACACCGGCCCTGCGGTCGTCGCCGCCATGCTGGCGTTCGCTTCGACCGGGATCGCCGCGGTCATGCTCGTCCATCTGATCCGCATGAAGATCGCAGGCCGTCTTGATGATCTCGAGCATGTCGCGAACTTCCTCGACAATATGCGCGTCATCCGCAATCTGCTCGTCACGGTGCTTGTGCTCCAACTCGGCACATGCATGCTCTGGTGGCTCAGCCTGAAGTTCGGCGCGCTCGGGGATCAGCAGGCGCTGGCCGCCGCCAACGAGGCGTACGGACCCATGTTCTGGTGGCTGGGAATCGGCCTCGGGCTGATCCTGCCGCTCGCCATCGGCGCCTACGTCGTGATTCGGGGCGAGTCGGCGCATCGCAGGCTCCAGGTCGCCGCAATCCTGACCACCAGCGCCTTCATACTTGTCGGTGGGTTCTTCTTCCGCCTCGCCGTCGTGCTCGGCGGTCAGGTCGATCTTCCCGTTCGCACACTGTCCTGATCCGAATCGAGGCTGCCATGATCACGCGAACAAATAAAACACAAACGTCGGGCGGCTCCCGCGGCGTCTCGCGACGTCTCTTCATGCAGTCCGCGCTGGGCGCCGGCGCCGTGGCCCTCATGCCCGGTGCGCCATTCCTGAAGTTCTTTGCGATGGCGCAGCCCGGCGAGTCGGTGCGCGATCGGTACGGCAAATGGGTCGCCTCCACCTGTCAGGGCTGCACCAGTTGGTGCCCGGTGCAGGTCCGCGTCCTCGACGGGCGCGCCATCGCCCTGCGCGGCAATCCCCAGAGCAAAGCCAATCACGGCCAGATCTGCCCTCGCCCGCACCTCGCTCTCCAGCAGGTCTACGACCCCGACCGCATCAAGACCCCGATGAAGCGCACGAATCCGCGCAAGGGTCGGAACGAGGATCCCGGCTTCGTGCCCATCTCCTGGGATGAAGCGCTGGACATGCTCGCCGATCGCATGATGGCTTTGCGCGCGACCGACGAATCGCACAAGTTCGTTCTCTTCCGCGGGCGCTACAGCTACCTGCGCGACATCATCTACTCGGCGGTTCCGAAGATCTTCGGCTCCCCCAACGGCATCAGCCACTCGGCGATCTGCGCCGAGGCGGAGAAGTTCGGCGCGTACTACACCGAGGGCTACTGGGACTACCGCGACTACGACCTCGAGAACACGCGCTATGTGCTCTGCTGGGGCGCCGACCCTCTGGCCTCCAACCGCCAGGTCCCACACGCGATCAGCATCTGGAAGAAGGTCCGCGACCAGGCGACCATCGCCGTCGTCGATCCGCGTCTCTCGGCCACAGCGGCCAAAGCCAACGAGTGGCTGCCCGTCATCCCGGGCGAAGACGCCGCCCTCGCCGTCGCAATGGCGCATGTCATTCTCGCGGAAGGGCTGTGGAGCAAGGAGTTCGTCGGCGACTTCACCGACGGCGTCAACCGCTTCACGCCCGGCCAAACAGTCGACGACACGACGTTCACCGAGAACCGCACCAACGGCGTGGTCAAGTGGTGGAACCTCGAGCTGAAGGACCGCACCCCGGAATGGGCCGCCGAGCGCACTGGCGTGCCGGCGGATCAGATCCGGCGCGTGGCCATCGGCTTCGCCAAGGCGGCGCCGCGAGCCATCAGTTGGCTCTCGCCCGGCGCCTGCATGCAGCCCCGAGGCGGATACGCCGCCATGGCGACGCACGCCCTCAACGGGCTCGTCGGATCCACCGACCACATCGGCGGCGTGGTTCAGAAGACCAAGATTCCGACCGACGGCGCCCCAGACTTCAGCGCCTATCAGGACGAGATCTCCAGGAAGCACTCCAAGTATCCCAAGATCGATCAGCGCGGGACGCTCGCATTTCCCTCGCTCAACAAGGGCAAGAGCGGTGGAGGCGTCGTCACCAACAACGCCGCCGACGCGATGCTGGCCGAGGATCCCTACGACGTGAAGGTCGCCGTCGCGTATTGGGCGAACTTCGCCTTCTCCTGCTCGGGCTCGGATCGCTGGGAGCGGGCCCTCTCGAAGCTTCCCTTCTTCGTGCATATCACAACCAACGCGTCGGAGATGACGCACTTCGCCGATCTGGTCCTCCCGGCGGCGCACCAACTCTTCGAGAAGTGGAGCTTCCTCAAGAACAAGCAGAACCTCTACGGCTACGCCACGCTCACCGAGCGCGTCATCGAGCCGATGTGGGATGTCCGCCAGGACGAGACCGAGATCCCCTGGATGCTCGCGGAGAAGCTCGCCGAACGCGGCTTCGACAACATGCTCCGCTATTTCAAAGAGCAGTTCACCGACCCCGAGACGGGCAAGGCCCCCGAGACAGGCGATGAGTTCGCCCTGACCGCCGTCAAGAAGCTGACGCGCGGCTGCTGGGATCCCACCGACGAGCGGCACGGCGCGCTCGGCGACGCCCTCAACGGCTGGAGCGACTTCGTCGACAAGGGCGTGTGGAACTCCCACCGCTTCGAGCCCGGCAAGGTCCGCCAGAACTTCAAGACCGAGACCGGCAGGTTCGAGTTCTACAGCGAAACGCTCAAGAAGGCCCTCGCGGGGCACGCGGAGAAGCACGGCGTCACGATCGACCAGGTGCTTGAGCAGACCAACTACGTCGCGCGGGGCGAAGTCGCATTCGTGCCGCACTTTGAGCCCGCGCTTCGCTGGGGCGGCGAGGACGAGTATCCCTTCATCTTCTTCGAGCACCGCAGCCGCCTCAACCGCGAGGGCCGCTCGGCCAACTGCACCTGGTACCAGGCGCACAAGAACGCCGACCCCGGCGACGAGAACTGGAGCGATGTTCTCAAGATGAATCCCGTGGACGCGGCGAGGCTCAAGCTCAAGAATCGCGACCGGGTCCGCGTCACCTCGCCCATCGGATCCATCGAGGTGGATCTCAAGCTGTGGGAGGGCGTCCGTCCCGGCACCGTCGCCAAGTGCTACGGGCAGGGACACTGGGCGTACGGACGCGTCGCCGCGCTCGACTTCCAGAACCGCGCGCCCCGCGGCGGAAACAACAACGTCATTCTCCCCGCCGACTACGACCGTTTGAGCGGCTCGACGGCCAGGCACGGCGGGCCCGCCCGCGTCCGCATCGAGAAGATCTGACACGCACGAGAGGAGTCCTCAATGGCTGACAAACAATACTGCATGGTGATCGATCTCAATGCCTGCGTCGGCTGCTCGGCGTGCGATATCGCATGCAAAAACGAAAACAACCTTCCCGATAGCTTCGCGTGGTCGAATCACATCATCGAAACCGAGGGCGTGTTCCCCAAAGTCAAGTATCGCTACACGCCAACGCTGTGTAATCACTGCTCCAATGCGCCGTGCGTGCAGGTCTGCCCTACGACCGCGATGCACAAGACCGCGAACGGCATCACGATGCACGACGCCGACAAGTGCATCGGTTGCGGCGCCTGCATGGTGGCGTGCCCCTACGACGTGATCTACTTCAACAAGCACAAGCCGCATCAGCCCGAAGATGGCGATGAAGCGATCATCCCGGGATGCACTTCGACGCCGAACGAGGTTCGCGAGAATTTGGATGTGCCGCTCCCGCAGTACAACCCGCATCGCGAGAAGACGCTGCCCGGCGTCCGCCCGCAAGGCATCGTGGAGAAGTGCACGTTCTGCGATCATCGGATCTCGGAGGGCCTGCTGCCGGCGTGCGTCGAGGCGTGCCCCGCAGGGGCGCGAATCTTCGGCGACCGCAACGATCCGAACAGCCCGCCGAGCCAGGCTCTCGCCGAACACCAGGCTCGCGTGCTTCAGCCTGAGAAAGGAACGGAGCCAAATGTCCTCTACATCCGGGAGTATTGAGTCCGATCCCCACCTCGAGCGACGACAGAAGGCCGACGCTGCGCTGGCGGCGCTGAGCGAGGCGTTTTCTCGCGCCCTGTGGACGCCGAGGGAGATGACGGGTGAAGAGCCGGAGGCGCTCCGCGCTATTCCAGCCGAGACGCTCGGCCCGGCGCAAGCGTCCGTCGCCGCCCTCGCCGACGCGTGGGAGGCGGCGCTGGCCGATCGCACGGCGCTGTCAATCGCCTTCGCGAAGTTGTTCCTCGGCCCCTTCGAGATCCTGGCGCCGCCGTATGCCTCGTTTTATCTCGAGCCCGATCAGCGGATCATGGGGCAGGTGTCCAACATGGTGGCGGAGATCTACGCCGAGGCCGGGCTCAAGCCCGGGCCGGGGCCCCGTGAAGCCCCTGACCACGCGGCGCTCGAGTGGGAGTTCGTCTACTTTCTCGCCCATCAGAGCCTTGTCACGGATGACGATGCATGGCGCCATCGGCGAGCGCGCTTCGTCGCCGACCATCTGTCGCGATGGATGCCCGACTTCTGCGCCGCGATCACCCGCGCATCGGCCCATCCCTTCTATGATGCGTGGGCTGCGTGCGTCATCGCGTCGCTTCCCCGGTTCCGCAGCCAGGATGCCTGAGTTTGCGGGGGCGGGGGGACAATGAGAGGAGATGTGTCATCGTGAACGCACAGCTTCAACTGACGAATCTGACCGCCGGCGACATCATGACGCCTGAGCCGGTCTGCGCCGAGCCGCAGATGTCCATCCGCGCGCTCGTTGAGCTTCTCGAGGGCGCAGGAGTCTCCGGCGCGCCGGTGGTGGATCAACAGGGCGCGGTGATCGGCGTCGTGTCCAAATCCGATCTGCTGCACGCCTGCCTCGAGCGCGCCGAGGATTATGAGCCCGCCTATCTCTACGAGTTGATCCGCGGGGATGAGGAGGAGGATGTCGGCCCGGCCTCCTCGTTCCCCGAGCCCGAGCTTCACGTCGAGAACTTCATGACCGAGGATCCTCTCACGGTGTCGCCCGGCGCGCCGCTGACGGAGCTCGCGGCATTGATGCTCGATTCGCGCGTTCACCGCGTCATTGTCGTCGACGCTGAGAGCCTTCCTCTCGGTGTCGTCACCAGTCTGGATATCGTTCACGTCGTCGCCGATCAGGCTCGCGCCAAGGGCTGACCCCCCCCGATCCGGAGATCCCCCGTGCAGGATGCCATTGGGCGAGACGTGCGCTATCTCAGGCTGTCGCTGACGCCGGCCTGTCACATGCGCTGCGTCTACTGCCGGCCAGACTTCCACACCAATCACGCGCCGGACATGCTCACGCCGAACGAGATCGAGGCCGTCGTGCAGCATCTCGTGACACGCCACGGCGTGCGCAAGGTCCGCCTGACCGGCGGCGACCCCACCGCCCGCGCCGACCTGCTTGAGATCATCCGCCGGCTCGCGCGCCTTCCGGGCGTCGACGACCTCGCCATGACGACCAACGGGCTGTCGCTGGCGTCCCGCGCGCAGGCCTACCGGGACGCGGGGCTCGACCGCGTGAACATCAGTCTCGACTCGCTCGATCCGGCGCAGTTCGCTTCGATGACGGGCGTCGACGGGCTGGATCGCGTCTTGCGGGGAATAGACGCGGCGCTCAAGGCGGGACTCACGCCGCTGAAGATCAACACTGTTGTCATCCGCGATCAGAACGAATCGCAACTCCCCGCGCTGGTCCGCTACGCCGCGTACAAGGGCGCCGCGATCCGGTTCATCGAGCTCATGCCCATGGGGCCGCTCGGGGCGCAGTGGGCCGAGCGCTATATCCCCGCCGAGGACATGCGGGCGAGCCTCGACGAGGTCGTCGCCGACTGGACGCCGACGCCGCAAGGCTCGGACTCCGCCAAGGTGTACCGGGCTCAGCTTCGCAACGGAGCGCCGGTCGACATCGGGTTCATCACGCCGATGTCCTGCAACTTCTGCTCGGCGTGCAACCGGATCCGGATCGCGTCCGACGGGTCGCTGTACCCGTGTCTGATGGATCGGCCCACGGCGTCGATCCTGGAGGCGGTTCGACCGCACTTTGATCCCGACGCGTTCGATGATCTGCTTCGCGCCGGGCTCGCCGAGAAGGCGCCCGAGCATCCGTCGCACGGGTTCGTGACCATGACCATCATCGGAGGCTGATTATGCCGAGCGACTCCGGGCCGAAGCCGCCCAGAACATTCAAGGCGTTCATCGAGCGTTTCCCCGAGCTCGGCGAGGCCCATGAGGCCGTCGGCCACGCCACCGATTCGGCGGGCCCGCTCGACGCCAAGACGTGCGCCCTCATCAAGATCGGCATCTGCATGGGCGCAGGCCTCGAGTCTGCGTTCCGCAGCCATGTTCGGCGCGCTCTCCATCTCGGCGCGTCGCCCGGCGAGATCGAGCAGGCGGTTGTTCTCGCGATGAACACCGTCGGCTTCCCTCGCACGGTCGCGGCGTGGCAGTGGGCGCATCAGCAGTTCGAACGCGACGCGGAGGAGGGCTGAGTCGTGCGCGTCGAAGTCCTCCTCTTCGGTCCGCTCGCCGACCTCGCCGGTCAAAATCGCGTCTCTGTTGACGCGCACGGCGCGCGACCGACGGCGCGTGAGGTGCTCGACACGCTTGCGCAAGATCAGCCGCGGCTTCGCCAGACGCTCAGCGTCTGCCGGGTTGCGGTGAATCACGCGCTGGCGAACGATGAGACCCCGATCGAGCCCGACGATGAGGTGGCGATCATCGGCCTGTTTTCCGGAGGATGAGCGATGGCGAGCGTGGACGTGCGCATCCTGGATGGCCCGATCAATCGCATCGATCCAGAGACGGGCGTCGATCTCGACAGCGGAGCCGTCATCGTCTTCAACGGCGTCGTCCGGCGCGATGAGCAGGGCGAGCAGCTCGACGCCCTCGAATACACCACCTACGACCCGATGGCGGAGCGCGTGCTGCGAGCGCTGGCTGAAGAAGCCGTCGAGCGCTTCGGCGTCCGGAGGGTTGATGTGCGCCACAGTCGAGGGCGCGTCGATGTCGGGAAGTGTTCATTTCAATTGCGCGTCGCGGGCGCGCATCGGCGCGAAACGCTCGACGCGATGGACTGGTTCATCGAGGAGATGAAGCGGACCGCACCGATCTGGAAACGGCCCGTCGCCGCGCCTCGGGCAGCCCAGACGGGAGCGCACGGGAGATGATCGGTCGATCCATCGAAGCGCAGCCGATGCCGCTGGATCGCGCCCTGCCTTTGCTCCGCCGCGCCGCGGCGGCGGTGGCGTGTGAGCGAGTGGGCCTGGCCGACGCCGCGGGCCGTGTCCTCGCTGAGACGATCCTCGCTGATCGCGACAGCCCGCCCGTCGACGTGAGCGCCATGGACGGAGTCGCAATCCGCGCCGCCGACGCCGCCCGCCTGGCTGGCGGCGGGTTCCCCATCGCGGGCGAGAGCGTCATCGGCGGCGACATTCTGCGGCTCCCCGAGGGCCGCGCGATGTGGATCTTCACCGGCGGCCCGCTCCCCTCCGGCGCCGACGCGGTCGTGAAGCGGGAATGGCTGATTGAGTCGGAAGACACCGTGCGGCTTCAAGCGAGCGTCGCAGCGGACGACATCGCCTCCGGCGCGCACATCCGCCGCGCGGGTGAGAACGCGCGCGCTGGGGATCGGATCGCCGACGCCGGACGCATCATCACGCCGGCGCTCCTTGGAGCGATGGCGAGCGTGGGCGCCGCGAAGCCGCTTGTGCGCCGGCGCGTGCGCATCGCGGTGCTTGTCACCGGCGATGAGCTCGTTGATCCCGCCTCCACGCCCGCTCGGACCGGGCTGCGCGACACGAACGGGCCAGCTCTGGAGTCGATGCTGGGCGGGCGCGAATGGATCGAAGTCGTGTCGGTCGATCGGGCGCGGGACAACGCGGAGTCGCTGCGCGGCTTGATCGCTGACGCCGCGCAGACCGCGGATTGCGTTCTCACCACAGGCGGCGTCTCAATGGGAGACCACGACCATGTGCCGGCTGTCGTCCAGTCGCTCGGCGCCCGGGTCGTCTTTCATCGGCTCGCGATCAAGCCGGGCAAGCCCGTGTTCGCGGCGATTTTGCCCGGAGGCGCGCTGGTCCTCGGCCTGCCGGGAAACCCGGTCTCCGTGCTGGTGACGGCTCGCCGGATCGGGCTGCCGGCCCTGGCCGCTCTGGGCGGAGCGCCGGTCGCTTCGGTTGGTCCCGAGGCGCGCGTCGCGCTCGAGACGCCGCTCACGCGCCCGGCGCCACTCACGCAATTTCCGATCGTCGAGCGGACCGGCGTGGATCGCGTTCGGCTCGTGCCGAGCAAAGGCTCGGGCGATCTGCCCGCCTCGGCCCGCAGTGACGGCTTCGTCGAAATCCCACCGGACAGCATGGGCGACGGCGACGTAGCCTTTTATTCCTGGGGCGGACGATGAGCGACCGGCTGAGCCATTCCGACGAGCGCGGGCGGGCGCGAATGGTCGATGTCGGCGAGAAGGCCGCCACACGGCGCACGGCGACGGCTGAGGCGCTCGTTAGATGCAGCGATGAGCTCCTGAGCGCGATCCGCGCCAACACGCTCGCGAAGGGCGACCTCCTCGGCGTCGCGCGCCTCGCCGGCGTCATGGCCGCTAAGCGAGTCGATTCGCTCATTCCGTTGTGCCACACCTTGCCCATCGAGCAGGCGACGGTCGACGCGACGCTGGAAGAGGGCGGCGTCCGGCTGCTCGCCTTCGTCGCGACCACAGCGAAGACGGGCGTCGAGATGGAAGCCCTCACCGCCGCAAGCGTCGCCGCCCTCACCGTCATTGACATGGGCAAGGCGATCGACCGCGCCATGACGATCGAGCGCGTGAACCTCCTCGAGAAGACGGGCGGTCAACGAGGCGACTACCGCGCCGAGAAAGACGCGCCGCCGGGAGCGTCGTGACGTTCCGCGTGGCCATCTTGACCGTCAGCGACCGCTGCGCGCGTGGTGCTGCAACCGACACCGCCGGTCCCGCGCTGGGCGTCCGCGCGTGCGAAGCGCTCGGCGCCGAGCTTGTCGCCACGGCGTGCGTCCCCGACGAGCGCGATGAGATCGCCGCGGCGCTCCGCGCGTGGGCGGACGAGACGCCGCCGCCCGATCTCATCCTCACGACCGGCGGCACTGGCCTCGCGCCGCGGGACATCACCCCCGAGGCGACGCTCGGTGTTCTTGACCGTCGGCATGCGGGGCTCGTCGAACTGATGCGCGCTCGCTGCGGGGCGGACAACCAGCGGGCGTATCTGTCCCGCGCCGAGGCGGGAACGATCGGACGCACGCTGGTGATCAACCTGCCCGGCTCCGAGCGGGGCGCGGTCGAGTCGTTCGACGCCGTCGCAGATCTTCTCCCACACGCGCTCGGCTTGCTCACGGGCCGGGATCGTGATTGCGGCGCGCCACGGCGCCCAGGCGAAGCGTCGTCATGACCTCCGTCGCCGATTCATCGGCCGGTCTGCCCGCCCCGCTTCCAGCGCGCGACACGACCGATCGCCTGCGCTTCAATCTGGCGGAAATGTCCGGCGCCTTGGGCGATCTCGGCACATTCCTGCCGCTCGCCGCAGGAATGGCGGCCGTCAACCGCATGGACCTTGGCGCGATTTTCCTCTTCGCCGGCGCCATGAACATCGCGACGGGCCTGCTCTTCCGCCAGCCCGTGCCCGTGCAGCCAATGAAGGCCGTCGCCGCCGTCGCCATCGCCGAGGGGCTCTCCCCCGGCGCGATCGCCGCATCGGGGATGGCCATGGGCGTCATCGTGACCACGCTTGCGCTTGTCGGCGCCGTGCGCTGGATCGATCGCGTCGTGCCCCGAGCGGTGATCCGAGGCATCCAGGCGGGAGTGGGGGCCAAGCTCGCGCTCACAGCTGTCTCGTGGACGATCGGGCTGCCGCTCGTCGGCGCGGACAGCGCGATGCTCGCGGTCGTGGCGGCGGGCGTTGTCGCGATGCTCGTGAGTCGGCGCGTGCCGATCGTCCTGATCGTGTTTCTCCTCGGCGTCGCTCTGGCGGCGTGGCGCGTTCAGGAGGGCCTCTCGTCGGCGGCGTGGGCACTTCCGGAGTTGACGCCCATCATCCCGAGCGCGCATGAATGGATCGTCGGTCTGACGCGAGGCGCTCTGCCACAGCTTCCGCTCACTCTGCTGAACTCCGTCCTCGCGGTGTGCGCGCTCAGCGGCGATCTGTTTCCGAATCGCGGGATTCCGCCTCAGCGTATGGCCCTGTCGGTCGGGCTGATGAACCTGGCGTGCGTCCCCTTCGGCGGCATGCCCATGTGCCATGGCGCCGGCGGGCTTGCGGCCCAGCACCGCTTCGGCGCGCGCACCGGGGGAAGCGTCGTCATGCTCGGCGCTGCGAAGATTCTCTTCGCGCTCGCGCTGGGCGGCGCGTTGCTGCCGCTCGTGCAGGCGTATCCGCGCTCGCTGCTGGCGGTCATGATCTTCTTCGCGGGCGTCACGCTCATGAAGCCGGCGCGGGAGAGTTTGGGGGCCTCGCGCTCCGCCGCCGTCATGCTCGCGACCGCCGGCGGGATCGTGCTCATGGGGACGCTCGAGTGGTTTCTCGTGGGCTGCGGCCTCGCCGGAGCGCTCGCCCTCTTTTGTACGAAAGGCGCCGCCGAGTCGTGATCCGTCCGCATGCCTACATCCTTGCGGGCGGACGAAGCAGCCGGTTCGGCGCCGACAAGGCGTGGGCTCTGCTCGACGGCAAGTCGCTGATTCTTCACGCGCGCGACGCTTTGGATCCATTTGCGCAAAGCGTCACCGCTGTCGCCGAAGCGCCCGGCAGGTTCCAGACGCTCGGACTGCGCACCATCGCCGATGAGACGCCGCACCTTGGTCCGCTGGGCGGGTTGGCCGCAGCCCTGGCCGATGCGCCGAAAGCCGAGCTGGTGCTCGTCACCGCGTGCGACCTCATGCTGTCGAGCGCCGACCCGGTGCGACATCTCCTCGCCGCAGCGACGCCGGCTGATGATGCGATCGCCATGCGCGGACCGGACGGATGGCGCCCATTCCCGGCGCTCTGCCATCCGAGATTGCTGCCGATCGTTCTCTCTCGGCTTGCCGGCGAGGATCGATCCCTGCGGTCGCTCCTCGCTCGACACGGACGAGCGATCGACGCCGGCGGGTCCTTCGAGGCGACCGACTGCAACACGCCCGGGGCGCTCAGCGAGGCGCGTCAGCGGCTCCGTCAACGCCATAGAGCCGCCGCCCGAGCCAAAGCGACACGCTCACCAAACCGATGAGCACCGGCACCTCGACGAGCGGCCCGACCACCGTCGCGAACGCCACGCCGGACCCGATGCCGAAGACAGCGATCGCCACCGCGATCGCCAGTTCGAAGTTGTTCCCCGAGGCGGTGAACGCCAGCGTGGCGGCGCGCTCGTAGTCGGCGCCGACCCGCTTGGCCATCAGGAAGCTGACAAGGAACATCAGGACGAAGTAGATCGCCAGCGGCATGGCGATGCGGAGAATGTCGAGCGGGAGCTCAACGATCTTGTCACCCTTGAGGCTGAACATCACGACGATCGTGAAGAGCAGCGCGATCAGCGTCACCGGCGCGATGGTCGGGATGAAGCGCTGGGAGTACCACGCTTCGCCCTTCATCGGGCGGAGGATGAAGCGCGTGAGCATCCCCGCGAAGAAGGGGATGCCCAGATAAATCATCACGCTCTGGAAGACCTCGCCGATCGAGATGTCCACCACCGCGCCCTTCAGCCCGAGCACCGGCGGCAGCCAGGTGATGAAAATCCACGCGTAGAGCCCGAAGAAAAGCACCTGGAAGATGCTGTTGAACGCGACCAGCCCCGCCGCGTAGTCGCTGCTGCCCCGCGCCAGATCGTTCCAGACCAGAACCATCGCGATGCACCGCGCCAGCCCGACCATGATCAGGCCGATCATGTACTCGGGATGATCCTGGAGGAACAGCACGGCCAGCGCGAACATCAGGATCGGCCCGACGATCCAGTTCTGGACGAGCGAGAGCGTCAGGATCTTCCAGTCCTTGAACACTTCCGGCAGCTTCTCGTAGCGCACCTTCGCAAGCGGCGGATACATCATCAGGATCAACCCGACCGCGATCGGGATGTTGGTAGTCCCGATCGAGACGCGATCGAGCGCCCCCGAAACTCCTGGAACCAGCCGTCCGATGAGCACGCCGAAGGCCATCGCCAGGAAGATCCAGACCGTCAGGAAGCGGTCCAGCAAGGACAGGCGGCGAGGCGGCGAAGCGTCGCAGGGGGCGGCGTCTGGAGTGGAAGCGTTGGAGGTGGTCATGGTGTGCGCCGATGCTCGAGAATATGGATGCAGTTCGCGCCGATTGTCGCCTCAGGCGGATGACGAGTCCGCCGAACCCGCGGGCTGACGTTGAACGGCTTCGAGTGCGGCGCCGACCAGGCGGAGCAGCGACTCGACACCGACCGGCGCCTCCGCCTGCCACGGCACGATGTATGTCCGTTCCGCGTGCTCGGAGCGCACTGCTTCGATCAGCGATGATTCCCCCGCTGCCCGCGCGCGCAGGAGCGGGTCGGTCGTGTCGGCGGCGGACAGACTGGCGTTGATGATCCACGCGTACGGCTCAACGCCAGCGCGCCGCAGGTCCTCTTGGAGCGTCGCCGCTTCGAGCACCGGCGTCGTTTCAGGAAGCGTCACGATCAACATCTTCGTCTGCTGCGGGTCTTGCAGGCGCATCATGGGGGTGGTGAACCTGGCGCCTTTCTTGGCGTGCCGCGCGATCTCCCGGTGGTAGGAGCCGGTCGCATCCAGCAGCAGGAGCGTGTGCCCGGTCGGGGCCGTGTCCATGACGACGAAGCGCCGCTGGGCCTCTCTGATCACCTTGGAGAACGCCTGAAAGACGGCGATCTCCTCCGTACACGGCGAACGCAGGTCCTCCTCCAGCAGCGCCTTGCCCTGAGCGTCAAGGTCCTTTCCCTTGGTCTCGAGCACGTGGCGTCGGTAGCGCTCGGTCTCGGCCTTCGGATCGATCCGGCTCACCTCGAGCCGCTCGACCTCGCCGTTGACCGCGTCCGCGATGTGCGCGGCCGGGTCCGTCGTCGTCAGGTGCACATCGTGCCCGCGCCGGGCGAGTTCGGCGGCGACCGCCGCGGCGATCGTCGTCTTGCCGACGCCCCCCTTGCCCATCACCATGACGAGGCCTTGGCCGTCGGCCTCGACTTCGCTCACGAGGTCGCTGAGCGTTCGGGCTTCGATGGCGTCCGCGGGCGAGGGCTGCGTGTCGAACGCATCGGTCGGTTCGAATGGATCGAGCAGGGCGCGCAGCGCGTCGACGCCGACAAGATTCGTTGGGCGCAGCGCGACCTCATCCATCGGCAACGTGCGCAGCGAGTCCGGCATGGCCTCCAGCGCATCGGCGTCGCGCCGGCGCATCGATGCAGCGAGCGCGTCGCCGCTTCCGGTGTCGGGCATCACGCCGTTGATGATGAGACGCTGGTTCTGCACGCCGATGGCGCGAAGCTCGCCGCTCGTCCGCGCCGCCTCCGCGAGCGCAGCCTCCTGCGGCCGGCTGACGAGCAGGATCGTGGTGCGCCGTCCGTCGGTCAGTGATCCCACAGCGGTTTCATACTGCTGACGCTGCTTTTCGAGCCCCGACAGCGGGCCGAGGCACGACGCGCCGCTCTGGTTCGTCGCCAGGAACTCGCTCCACGCGCCGGGAAGCGTGAGCAGCCGCAGCGTATGCCCCGTCGGCGCGGTGTCGAAGATGATGTGGTCATACCGGCTCGTCATCGCGTCGTCGGTCAGCAACGCCGTGAACTCATCAAACGCGGCGATCTCCGTCGTGCACGCGCCCGAGAGCTCCTCCTCCATCCGGCGGACGACCTCATCGGGAAGCGACCCGCGCACCGGTCCGACCACGCGATCGCGATACGCCTCCGCCGCCTCGCCCGGATCGATGTTCAGCGCATCGAGGTTGGCGACACCGGCGATCGGCGTGGGCTTGGCGGGATCGATGTCAGTCTCGAACACATGTCCGAGGTTCGACGCCGGGTCAGTGCTGACCAGCAGCACGCGCCGCCCGGCGTCGGCCAGACGCACCGCCGTCGCGCAGGCGAGCGAGGTCTTGCCGACGCCGCCCTTGCCGGTGAAGAAGAGAAACTGTGTGGCCTCGTCGTGCCAGGTCATGTCTGTGTCCTTCCGGGTGTCGCGTGAAGACTGGTCAGCAGCATCCGCTGCCGCCGCAGCATCCGCTGTCGCCCTTCGAGGGCGCGCTCGCCGGCGACGGTGAAACCTCCGCCAGCGACGCCAACTGCTCGCGCGTGAGATACATCCCCTTGCTCGCGACCCGCCCATCGACCATCACGATCGGCAGATCCCGCCCCTGAGATTCGGCCACGATCCGGTGCACCTCCGCGTTGGTCATGAACGCCATCGGCTCCTGACCGAGGTTGTACCGTCGAACCGCGACGCCCTGCCGGCGCAGCCAGTCGATGTCCGAGGCGAAGCGCGCAAGTTGATCATCCGGATCAACGCCGCAAACGCCGGTCGAGCAGCACATCGGGGGGTCGTAGATCTCAATGCTCTTCATGACGAGGCCCTTTCGGAAGTTGGTCCCTGGTGTGTGGCGTCGCGTCCGTGAGGCTGGGCGAACGATTCCGGCAAGGTCTCGACGAATGCGCGGATCTCATCCCGCACGCGCCGATAGTGCTCGAGCGCTCGCTCCGAATCCGTTTCCTCCGCCGCGAGCTGCGGCGGATCGTCGAAGGCGGCGTGCACCACCGTGGCGTCGCCGGGGAACACCGGGCACGACTCTCGGGCGTGGTCACACACCGTCACCACGGCGTCGAACTCAAGATCCCGCAACTCGGCAAGCGTCTTGCTCCGCTGGCCGCTGATGTCCACGCCGACCTCGCTCATGACCCGCACGGCGTGCGGATTCAACCCCTGCGCTTCGACGCCGGCGGAGTGCGGATCGACCACATCGCCCTTGAGCGCGCGCGCCCAGCCCTCGGCCATCTGGCTTCGGCAGGAATTCCCGGTGCATAGGAACAGCACCCGCTGGCGCTCCTGGTTCGTCATGACCGACCTCGCCGCTTCGGGACGCACCCGCAGTCATCGCGCTCGCAGCAGCCATCTTCCGGTCGCAGCGCCTCAACCGACTCCGCCAGATCGTGGAACCACGCCGCCAGCGCATCGGCGTTGGCCGAGTACCACACCGTCCGACCCCGCTTCTCGACATCGAGCAGACCAACGCGCGCCAGCATCGCCAGATGGCGCGCGACCATCGAGAAGTCGATCGAACAGCACTCGGCGACCTCCGTCACTGAGCAAGGCCGACCACACTTGAGCAGGCACGACAGCAGGCGGGCGCGCGTGGGCTCGCCCAAGGCCCTGAGCCGCTTCGGCTCCAGCAGCCCATCGAGCCGCGCCCGACGACGGGCGGCCTGCCTCGGAGTCGCTGATTGTTGGATTAGTGACGCCATTACGCAAGTATACCCGCGCGTCGTCATCGGTCAATGGTCGATCCTCCATGTGCCTTCAGGTTCCTTTCGCCGACCCGTGCCGCGTGGGCCAACTTGCCAATGAGCCCTTTGGACGACGCCCGAAAACCGACGCGGGCCTTGACATCGCTCCAACAGGCTGCGCGAACGCGCCAGTTCTCGGACGAGCCCACATCGCGCCAGGCGTTGATCTTGTCACCGCCGCTTCCACATGGAAGGAGGACGGGAGTGTCGAGGGCGATGCAGGCGGCGGCGGCTTGCTTGTGCCTGGCAGGCTTGCGGTTCCTGTTGAATCTTGCTGCTGCACGTCGGACTCCTCGGCTCAAGTCCGGCCCTTCCTGGGCTCCGGCGGCTTGCGACGGGGGAAGAATTCGGGCTGTTTTGCAGGGAGGTAATTGGGTGACTTGAGTTGCTGCGCGGGTCAGCAACGACAGCGGTCCTCCCGTGCTGGGAAGGGCGTTGGAACGATGCAGATTTCCTTGTTCTCGTTGTGGAGGGCAAATCAAACGGGGTCGAGCGTTCCTTGCGGTGGCACTCGCGGACTCAATCGACGGCCGCCGCCTGGAACACCCACTCCGGGAATGGGTCCAGCCACGCGGCCCATGCATCAGGCCCCATCGCGAGCTCCTCGTCTGTGACCAGGCAGCTGTCCAGCAGGGACCGAGTGTAGACCTCGTCCAGTTTGACGCCGATCATGACGACTTCCTGTCGCCGGTCGCCGAACGGCTCGTCCCACTTGGACTCGATCCAGGACCGCGATTCCGCATCCTCAGGCCAGTGCTCGCGCGGCGCGACCGCCCACCAGCGCCCCGCCGGCTCGATGCGGAACGAGCCACCGGCCTGCGACCACATCCCCGCGAAGTCGTGCTTCGTCGCGAGCCAGCAGAAGCCTTTCGAGCGGGTCGTCTTCAGGAGGCCGGCGGTGACCATGTCGTAGAGCCGCTGCGGGTAAAACGGGCGGCGGGCGCGGTAGACGAAGCTGGAAATGCCGTACTCTTCGGTCTCCGGCGTGTGCTCGCTGTTGAGCTCCTTGATCCACTGCGGGGAGGCCATTGACCGCTCCATGTCGAACCGGCCAGTTCCGATGATCTCGTGGAGATCAGCCTCGGCGTTGGTCGTTCGGATGATCTTGGCGTCGGCGTTGAGCGACCGGATCATCGCCTCGACGTGATGCAGCTCCTCTTCGTTGATGAGGTCGCATTTGTTGACGAGGATCACATCGGCGAACTCGACCTGGTCGGTGAGCAGGTCCGCGATCGATCGCTCGTCCTCGTCCGACAGTCCCATTTGCCGGTCGGTCAGATCGTCGTATGTGTGGAACTCGGAGCGAAACGTGGACGCATCGACCACGGTGACCATGGTGTCAAGACGCGAAAGCTTGGAGAGCGATCGACCTTCCTCGTCTTCGAAGGTGAAGGTCTGGGCGACCGGCAGCGGCTCCGAGATCCCGGTGGATTCGATGAGCAGGTAGTCGAACTTGCCCTCGCGCGCCAGCCGCGAGACTGCCTTGAGGAGGTCATCGCGAAGCGTGCAGCAGATGCAGCCGTTGGACATCTCGACGAGCTCTTCCTCGACGCGGTCGAGTCTCGCGTCGCCCTGCTCGACCAACTCGGCATCGATGTTGATCTCGCTCATGTCGTTGACGATGACCGCGACGCGGAGGCCCTCGCGGTTGCTCAGGACGTGGTTGAGCAGTGTGGTTTTGCCGGAGCCGAGGAAGCCGGAGAGGACGGTGACGGGGAGCCGCTCGCGCTTGCCGATGAGTTTGGTGATGGCGTCGGACATTTGTGGGTCTCCTACCGCTGAGATATTGAGCAGGCCGGCGAGCATGGTCTCCAGCATTTACTTCTCGGAATCTGGGAAGTCCATACCGCGCCGGTCGCGGGGGGCTGGTCGCGGAACCGGCGTGAACGGATTTCGTTCGATCGCGAGAAGCATCTGCCGGATGGCTTCGTCAAGCTGCGGGTCGCCACCGTCGACCATCTTCGCCGGATCATCAACAACCTCGATATCCGGCGCCACGCCGTGTCCCTCGATGCCCCAGGTGCCGTCGATCTCGTAGAAGGCACTCCTGGGCGCGGACACCTCGCCCCCGTCGATCAGACGTGGGTATCCGCCGATACCGATGACCCCGCCCCATGTCCTCGTACCGATCAGCGGCCCGAGACCGGCCTTGCGGAAGTAGTAAGGCAGCAAGTCGCCGCTGGATCCAGATTGGCTGTTGATGAGCATGCATTTGGGACCGTGGTGCGCATCGTTCGGGTAGGGCGTCGGGTCGCCGTCGCGCCGGGCCCAGAAGTGCAATAGGGGTCGGTTCAGAAGTTCAAGCATGGGCTGCGGAATGCTGCCACCGGCGTTCCACCGCAGGTCGATGATCAGCGCGTCCTTGTGGCGCTGCCCGATGAGCTGGCGGTAGAGATCTCCGCGCCCGGCAGTGGAGGTGTCAGGGACATAGATGTAGCCGACCTTGCCGTCAGAGAGACGCTCGACGCGGGCACGGTTGCCTTCGATCCACTCGCGATACCGGATTGGGGTCTCCCATCCGAGCGGCTGGACAACGATCTCGTGGGCGTCCTCGTCTTTGAACGGCTTGTTGCTGACGGTCAGCGTGACTGTCGGGCGCTGATAGCCGAGGCCGAGGAACGCCGCGTATGGAGACTTCGATACATCCAGCGGTTCGCCGTTGACCTCAAGCAGGTAATCGCCCTCGTTGATATCGAGTCCCGGCTGGCTCAGCGGCCCTCGGGCGTCGTCGTCCCAAGCGGCGCCCTCCACGATGTTGACGATTTGGAACGCGCCGTTTTTGAGCTCGAAGTCCGCACCGAGCATGCCCACACTCCGGCGTGGGACGGACTCCGTGTCGTATCCCCACCCGACGTACGCGTGCCCAACATTGAGCTCCCCGTACATCTCGCCGATGACGTAGCGAACATCGCGGACTGAGACACAATCGATCAGCATCGGCTCGTAGGCCTCTCGAACAGCCTTCCAATCCATGCCGTGCATTCCGGGGTCGTAGAAGTAGTCGCGCATGATCCGCCACGATTCGTGGAAGACCTGGGCCCACTCCTCGCGGGGGTTGACATCAGCCTGCATGGGTGTGAGTGAGAGTTGCGTCTTGTCGGCGTCCGCGTCTGCAACAGCGTCGATGATGTGGTAGTTGCCGTCCTTACTGACGAGAATCTTCTTCCCGTCCGCCGACATGGAGTATGCGCCCGCACCCGAGAGCACCGTCTTCTCTTGCTCTTCGTCGTCCGTGATGTCAAACAACTTGATTGACGGCGATCGTGTCGGGCCGCTGCGAGGGTCGCGAACATACAGCAGTTGGCCCCGGTCATTTACAGCGAGGCTGTAGAACCACCCACGCCCAACTGGAAGTCGCATCGCCCGCCGCTCGAACCCTTCGAAGTCGATCTTGATTGGCTCGACCGTGGCATCGTCGTCATCGGCCGCATCGGAATCCTCTTCTGTTGGGATGCTGTCCTCGGCCGCGTCGTCTCCGGTCTCCTCGTTGCTATCCCAGGATTCCTCGTCGCTCTTCGGCGCCCAGGGTGACTTGACATCGTCTCGGAGCGGGCAGACGAGCAGCACATCGGTGTCGGCGTAGAGGTAGTTGCTGTCGAGGTCCGCATCGACGTATGAGCCGAAATCCCGCGCACTGCCGTAATAGAGGTAGGAACCTTCACGATCGAACACCGGCTCAAAGTCGTTGAACATGCCCGATGTGACCTGCCTGGCCTGCCCGGACTCGACGCTGTAGATCCAGATTGAGCGGTTGCGTACGCCGTCTGCGCGTTTGTCGTACGCGATCCACCTCGAGTCCGGCGCCCAGCTTGGCGTCATCAGACGTCCAGTAGGATCACGGTCGACCAATCGCGTTGCACCCGCATCGATGTCATGGAGGAACATCCTGCCGGTCTTGTCAGTGAACGTGATGTGCTCAGAATCAGGCGACCAGACCGGCTTGTGGCGGAAGGTTGAGCCGTCGTTGGTGAGTTGCCGCGCAACGGTCTTGCCATCCGACTGCGTGATGTAGAGCTCGTACTCGCCCGTCGCATCGCTCAGATAGGCGACCCATCGCCCGTCAGGGCTCCAGGAGCCGTCGCGCTCGGCGACACCCGATGTCTCGGTCAGATTCCGCGGCGACCCGTTCTTGGCGGGCACGGTCCAGATGTCACCCCGCGCTGAGAACACCGCCCGCAACCCCGTAGGAGAGATGTCCGACGACATGATTTTATCGCTGACGCCGACGAACTTCGTGCGGATGGTTGGGCGATCGCCCGGGATCTGCACATTGACCACGCGTGATTCTTTGGTTGCCAGATCGAGCAGCCGGAGTTCCGACCCGAGTTGAAACACGATCTCGCCGGCTTCGCCTCCCGGCCCGATCGAGGGCCACTTGACATCGAAGTCTGTGAACGAAGTGATCTGGCGCCGGGTCTCGGATGCGAGGTCATACGCCCAGATGTTCAGCCGGTGCTCGTCGCCCTGATCCGACAAGTAGTAGACCGTGTCCCCGCGCCACATCGGGATGGAATCGGTGCCGTCCCAGTCAGTGATGCGCCTCGAAGTGTTGTCCTTGAGTTTGAAGAGCCAGATGTCGGACGCCCATCCGCCTTTGTATCGCTTCCATGTCCTGCCGTCGCGTGCGTGCGGTGTGTACGCCAGCCACTCGCCGTTCTCGCTGATCGTTCCATTGTGGCCGTACGGCACCGGGAGCACGACCGGAGGTCCGCTGTCCTTCTTCAGCGTGAAGAGTCTCGACATCCGCCACGATGGCGAGTGGCTCATCGACTGGTAGACAAGCCGGCCATCTGGCCCCCAATCGGTGAGCGCCTCAGCGGCTGGGTGGTAGGTCATGCGTGTCGCTTGCCCGCCCGCGGCAGGAATGACGTAAATATCTTCGTTGCCGTCGTAGTTGCCGACGAACGCGATCTCAGAGCCGTCTGGGTTGAATTTCGGAGAGGTCTCAACACCGCGCGGCCCAGCGACCTGTGTTGCAATTCCGCCATCCTTGTCGACACGCCAGAGGTCGTCGGCGTAGCGAAAGACGATCTGCCTACGTCCGACATCAGGCTGTCGAAGCATCCCGGCGTGCGGCGTGTGTGCTCCGTCCCGGCCGCCGGCGATTGACACACTGCTCACGATCGCCAAGCCGAGTGTCAACAGGGCCGGTAGACGAACACAGACGCTTGGTATGCCAGAAATCTCCGGGAGCACGACACGCCGTGCTTCTGCGGGAACGGCAACGAACCGCTCGACCGGGCTGTGCTTTGGGGTTTCTCCCGGATCCACCTCGGCCAGGCGACAGAGTTCGCCCCACGATGAGATCGACTCGCTCATGGAGTGCAGCACTTCCATGGTACGGCCGTCGGAAGGACATCGGTAGTCGTAGAGCGGCACACATTCCTCCGCAGGGTTTGACTTGAGCCAGTGATGAGGATACTTTAACGACAACACAGTGTCAACAAGGAGACTTTCATGCAAACTTGCTGCCCCAACTGCTCCGCTGGCGCCCTTGGCGCCGATGCCGGGTTTGTCTGCACCGAGTGCGCCACCGCGGGCGTCGCGGGCGCTTCGTTCAGTCTTCCGATGGTGATAGCGGGCGCGTTCGCGGCCGGCATCGCCGTGATCGTCTTCCGGATGCTCCGCCGGCGAACCGGCGTGTGGATCCAGGCAAAGCGGCCGGCCCAGGCGTAACGCGCCTCGTCATCTCCCACGCAGAAACGCGACGCACTGGTCGCACCGCGATGGAACAACAGGCAACTCGCCGGCGTGGATGGTGCACCTCTGCCATCGCCGCTTCGTCGGCGGCCGCTCGGGTGGGTGACGCACACCGCGCAGATGAAGGAGGGGCGGGTGCAGTTCTGGACGCTCGATGAGATCGAACAGCACGCGATGGCGGATCACGAGGTCGGCGAGGAGATCTCGCCGGGCGTGACGATCACGCGCCGGCGCATCCTCCAGCTCGGCTTGGCGGGTGCGGTCGGGCTCATGGCGGCAGGCTGCGCAGCTCCAGCGCGGAGGGTCAACGATGCGGAAGGCATGGTTCCTCGGCCGTTGACGATCGATCAACTCGTAGCGCAACTCCGTCCAGAAGCGAAACGGATGATCGCGGCTGACCAGCCCGACGAGGCTGCCTACCTCGCGGCGGTGTCTGCTTTGCTTGCTCGCTACACACCAGAGCAGCCATGGGCGATGCGTGATGTCGGCGAGTCCGGCTGGAGCATAGACACCGCGGCGTGGATGCCGCCGGTCGTCGTGTTCGATATCCACATGAAGCCCGGCTCAAAGATCCACCTGCACGACCACCGCCACTACAACGGTGTGTTGCTCTGCAGCAAGGGCTCCGTTCGCTGCCGCAACTTCGACATCGTCCAACCCGATGGCCAACGGCTCGACATCGCCGCCGGCGAGGTCCCGAAAGGCGAGGACTTCCTGATCCGCCAGAACAAGGACGCGACGCTCGAACGCGGCCAGCTCTCCACGCTCTCGCGCGACCGCGACAACATCCATCACATCGAAGCGGGGCCCGATGGCTGCAAGCTCTCGGATGTGTTTACCTATTTCAGGCGAGAGGCGCGGTCATACGAGCTTGACTGGGACGAGCGGCCGCTGGCCAGGGGCGGCGATGTGTATAGGGTCTCATGGAGGACCTGACCGATAGCTCGACGCGACACATCCCAGCAGCGTGCGATCCGGGCGACGATCGAGTCCGTTGGGCGACCGCTTTCCGTGCAGGAGATCCACGAACTCGCGGCAGAGGATTCTCCGAGCCTCGGCCTTCGCACGGTGTACCGCGTTGTGAATCGACTGCTCGACGACGGCGCGATCGCGCCTGTCGTTGTCCCCGGACAACCCGACCGCTACGAGCTGGCGTCTGTCGCCGCCCAGCACCATCACCATTTCCACTGCGAGCAGTGCGACCGGGTCTTCGATGTTGACGCGTGTCCGGGTGGGCTCAGCCGCATGCTCCCCGCTGGCTTCAGGCTCGCCGGGCACGAGCTTTCGTTGTGGGGCCGGTGCGCAGACTGCGCCTGATCTGTCCCTCACCCCACCAACCGCATGATCTCCGACACCTTCGTCTGATCACGCTCGGCGTACACCGCGTCCGTCACCCGGGCGCTGGCGTGCCCGAGGACCAACGCCGAGGCCTCCAGCCCGTGCTCGCGGCGGTAGAGCGTCGCCGCCGTATGGCGGAGCTGGTGCGGGAACCAGCTGTGCTCCTTCCGCCAGGCGTCGTGGTCCGCCTTCAGCCCCGTTGACGCCAGCCGCTTCCGCCACTGCTCCCGCGTCTCGTTGTCCTCGCCGCGGGCGTGGAGTCGAACGCGCGGCGCAGCAGGCGGATCAGCGCCTTGCAGTGCCCGCACTCGTTCTCGTTCAGGCGCTGCACCCGCGCGCTGAAAGCGCGCGCAGAGTTCGGAGATGGTGATCCCGCCGTCGCCGTCCGCGCCGTCAGCCGCGGGCTTCTCGAAGTCGGGGTCGAACAGGCGGCGGCCGTTGGCCTCCCACTCGGCGATCACGCGGTGGTACAGCTCGCGCCTCTCGGGCGAATCGGGCTCCCCGAGCCAGTAGTCGCGCCGCTTCTTGGTGACGGCATCGGTCAGGGTGACGATGGCCTGGTTGCGGTCGTGGCGCTTGCGATATCCCGGAGTCTTCGGCATCGGGGCAGCCCCCCGAAACTCCAGCGCGGTGCGCGCACCGCGCGGATTTTGTTTCGAGCTGCGCCCCCCGACCGTCGGCAGATATCCGTAACCTACGGATTCAGCAAGGTTTAGCGAAGCGAGGCGGACGGGACTCGAACCCGCAACCACCGGATCGACAGTCCGGTACTCTAACCAATTGAGCTACCGCCCCGAGATGGCTCGCCGGACCCACCTGTCCGGGTCAGGAAATGTAGCCCCTCCACCCCCACTGTCAACCCGAATCGATCGCCTCACGCCCCCTCGCTCCAACCCCAGCGTCGCCCCTCGTCGGAGCGCCGTCCCGAAGGCTGGCGGCAAAAAGCGGGCCGCTCCCGCTAGACCCTCCGGCCGGCCGCGCCCCTCTCACCCCTTGCCCTCGAACCACGTCTCCGACACCGCCGTCTCCACCACCAGCGGCACGCGCAGCTCCATCGCCGACTCCATCCGCTCGACGACCAGCGCCCTCAGCCGCTCCGCCGACGACTCCTCCGCCTCGAGGAGCAGTTCGTCGTGGATCTGGAGCAGCATCCGCGCGCCAGGAATCGTCGGCGCCCCGTCCAGCCCCGCCGCCTTCCGCCAGTGCCCCGCATGCTCCGAAAGCAGCCGATGCAAATCCAGCATCGCCACCTTGATCAGATCCGCCGCCGAGCCCTGCACCACCGAGTTGATCGCCATCCGCTCGCCCAGCGCGCGCTCGTTCGGGCGGCGCGAATGCACCTGCGGGACGGGGCGGCGGCGCTTGAGGATCGTCTCGACGTAGCCCGTCCGCTCCGCCTGCTCGATGCACTCCTCCAGAAACGTCGTGATCCCCGGGAATCGCGCCTTGTACTCCTCGATGATCCGCGCCGCCTCTTTGTCGTCGATGCCGAGGCGGCGCGCAAGCCCGTAAGGCGTGATGCCGTAGACAATGCCGAAGTTGACCATCTTCGCAGCCCCCCGCTGCTCGCTGGTCACATCCTCCGGCGCGACGCTATGGATCTCCGCGGCCACCGAGCGGTGAATATCCGCCCCGCCCCGGAACGCCTCGATCAGCGCCGCGTCCTGCGACAGATGCGCCAGGACGCGCAGCTCGATCTGGGAGTAGTCGGCGGTGACCAGCTTGCACCCCTCCCCGGCGAGGAACGCGCGCCGGATCTCGCGCCCCATGTCGGTGCGGATCGGAATGTTCTGAAGGTTGGGCTCGGAGGAGGAGAGGCGCCCCGTGGCGGCGACAGTCTGGTTGAAAGAGGCGTGGATCCGCCCGGTGTCGGGGTTGATCGCCTCCTTGAGCGCGACGAGATAGGTGCTTACCAGCTTCGTGAGCTGTCGATACTCGACGATGAGCGCGGGAACGCCCGTCTCCCGCTCGTACTTCGTCGCGAGCTTCTCCAGCACCTCGACATCCGTCGAATAGCCCGTTTTCGTGCGCTTGATCGGCGTCAACCCCAGCCCCGGCTCATCGTCCTCAGCCTTGTTGAAAAGAACAGTGGAGAGCTGCTTCGGAGAGTCGGGGTTGAAGGGACGCGGCGCCGCATCCGAGATCTTCTTCTTGATCTCCTCAATCCGCGCGCGCAATCGCTCCGCCTGCCGATCCAGCTCCGCCGCATCGACCCGCACGCCGTTCCATTGCAACTCCGCCAGCGCATCCACAAGCGGCAGCTCCACGTCGCGGAATAGACCCTCCAGCCTCATCGCCTTCATCTGCGGCAGCAGCCGCTCGCGCAGACGCAGCGCGACGTCCGCGTCCTCCGCCGCGTACGGCCCCGCCCGATCCAGCGGAACCTGATCAAACGACTTCTGCTTCCGCCCCGTCCCGATGAGCTCCGAGATCGGCTGCGTGCGCACACCCAGGAGGCCTTGCGCGAGCGCGTCAAGCCCATGCGCCGAGCGCGCCGCGTCGACGACGTATGAGGCGATCATCGAGTCGAACTCGATCCCGCGCAGCGACACCCCCGCCTTCCACAGCACCAGCAGATCGAACTTCAGATTGTGCCCGCACTTGCGGACCGACTCATCCTCCAGCGCCGGCCGCAGCAACTCCAGCGCCGAAGTCTCATCGAGATGCTTCTTCGCCTCCGGCGAGCGCATTGGCACATACCACCCCGTGCCCGCCTCCGTCGAGAAGGAGAGTCCGCACAACTCCGCGCGAATCGGATCCAACCCCGTCGTCTCCGCGTCGATCGCAACGATCTCCGCCTCGCGCAGCCTCCCCACGAGCGCGCGCAGCTCCTCCGCCGTGCGCACGATCTCGTACTCCCCCGAAGGCTGCATCCGCGCCTCCACACCGCCCCCGAAGAGCCCGTCGGGAAACCCCTCCTCATCTTGAGCGAGCTCACCCACATCGCCCTCCAGCAACTCGCGCAGCTCCTCGCGCCGGCGATTGAACCCCAGCTCCTGAAAGATCGCGTCCAGCTTTTCGAGCCGGAACTGCGCCGCCTCCCCCGCGCTCAGCTCGAAGCCGGTCTCCACGTCCCGCTTCAGCGTGACCAGCTCCTTGGACACGGGCAGGCGCTCCGACGCCTCGCGCAGCTTCTCGCCGCGCTTGCCCTTGATCTCATTCGTGTTGGCCAGCAGATTCTCGAGCGTTCCCCATTCAGCGATGAGCTTCGCAGCCGTCTTCTGGCCCACACCCTCGACACCTGGGACGTTATCAACCGTGTCGCCCATCAGCGCGAGCATGTCCACCACTTGCCCGGGCGTGACGCCGAACTTCTCCTCCAGCGCCGCCTCGTCGATCAGCTCATCGGTGTGGACGTCGTAGAGCTCGATGCGCTCATCGTCGATGAGCTGCATGAGATCCTTGTCCTTCGAGACGATGCGGATCCGCAGATCATTGACGCCCTTCAGCCGCTCCGCGATCGAGGCGATCACGTCGTCCGCCTCCACTCCCTCGACGCCGACGACGGGAACGCCAATCTCCTCGAGCAGCGTCACACAACGCTCCACCTGCGGCCCGAGCGTCTGCGGCGGCGGCTCGCGCGTCGCCTTGTATTCCGGCAGTATCCGGCTTCGGAAGGTCTCTCGATCGCCCGAGACATCGATCGCCACGACGAGATAGTCAGGCGCCCGCTCCTTGAACAGCTTGAGCAGCATCCCCGAGAAGCCGAACGTCGCGTTCGTCGGCTCCTGCGTGACCGGCGACGTCATCGGTGTCCGGATCGCGTGAAACGCCCGGAAGAACTGCGCATGGCCATCGATGATGTACAGCGTCTTCATCAGGCTCCGGGGGCGGCGGCGCGGTGCAGCTCGCGCAGCCGATCGAGATAGACGTCCGAGGGCGCAACGTCCCGCCGGGCCATCATCCGCGTCGCGGACTCGATGAACTTCTCCCAGCGGAACCACTGCGCCTCCTCGGCGCCGTCGGTCATCCATCCGAAGGGCGCGACGGTGGTGGGCGGCGACGAGCGCGCCACCATCGCGCCCGTGCCGAAAACGGAGCCCGTCATGATCCGCGCCAGAATCGCGAACTTGACATGATCGCCCACGATCGCGCCGAGGAATGTCATCCCCGTCCGCCGACGCGGCGAAGCGGGAGCGGGCTTCATCGCCACCTCGCCATAGGTGTTCAGCAGGTTCGAATTCGTCGTCCCCGCCCCGACATTCACCCACTCCCCGATCCATGAATCGCCCAAATGCCCGTCGTGGCTCTTGTTGCTGAACGACTGGAAGATTGTGCCGCCGACCTCCCCGCCAACCTTGCAGAAAGGCCCGATCGCCGTGTTCGCCTTGATGTGCGCCCGATCGACGACCGTCGCCCCGCGCCCGATCGCGCACGGACCGCACAGAATCGCGCCGGGACGAATGGTCGCCCCCGCCCCGATGGAGATCGGTCCGCCCGTCGAATCGAGCGCGCATGCGGGCAGCACCGTCGCGCTCGAGTCGACGCAGACCGGATGAGATCCGATGCGCATCGCGCCCTCCGGGATCGGACCGAAGTCGCGCGGCGCCAGCGCGCGCAAATCGTCGGCGATCGCCGCGTCTCGATGGCGAACGAGATCCCACACGTGCCGCAGAACCGGCTCGTGATGACGCTCGATGGCGCGCACGGAGGCGGGAACCGACCAGTCGGCGGCGCAGCGCTCCGCATCAGCCCGCGTCAGCCGCGCGCCGAGTATTTCCCCCGTTTCAGGATCGACCAGCGCCTCCCCCACGGAAAGCTCCTCCAGCCCGGGCGGTGGCAGAACGCAGCGCCCCGAGAGCAGAAGGATCTCCGCATCGCCGGGCAGCTCATTTACGAGCAGCTCGCCCGCGCGCTCACGAACCAGCGCCTCCAGCTCCGCCGGAACCAGCAGCGCCGCCGGATCGCCCACATGCCGCCCCAGACGCTGAAGCGTCGTCTGCGCGCCCGTGCGCAGCTCGAAGACGGCGCGGAGATCGGTCGCCGGGCTCAGCGGCGCCCGACCGTCGTCGAAGATGACCAGTGCGCCCATGGCCCCGATGGTACCCCGTGCGCCACGGCGCGTCGCGCCGAGATCCGACCCGCCACCGCCTCTACGATGGCCCCGCATGAGCCCGCCGGATCCGATCGCTCAAAACAGATCCCCGTTCTTTCACGGCTGGATCATGCTCGCCGTCGCGATCGCCATGGCGCTGGCGACCATGCCCGGACAGACCGTCCTCGTCTCGCTCTGGAAAGAGCCGATCCGCGAGTCGCTGGGCCTCTCGCTCGCGAGCGTCAGCGCGGCCTACTCCATCGGCACAATCGTCGCGGCGTTTCCGCTGCCATGGGTCGGGCGCCTCGCCGATCGCTTCGGTCTTCGCGTGACCGTCGCCCTCGTGACGATCGCCTTCGCGCTCTCGCTCCTCCTCCTGCGCGAGGTCTCGGGCCTCATCACCCTCGCCGTCGGCTTCTTTCTCGTGCGCTTCCTGGGGCAAGGCTCGCTCGGGATGCTGAGCGGGCACACGATCGCCATGTGGTTCGAGCGCCGTCTGGGGCGCGTCCACGCAATGCTGACCGTCTTCGGCTTCGCGGCGGGAAGCGCCATCATGCCCCTGCCAACCGCCTGGCTGCTCGCAGAGGCCGGGTGGCGAACAACCCTCCTCGCGCTCGCCGCGATGAGCGCCCTGCTCGTTCTCCCCGCCATCCTCTTCCTCTTCCGCAACAAACCAGAGGACATCGGCCAGCGCCTCGATGGAGATCCCATCGAGCATGCGCCGCACGACGTTCTCCACGGCGGCGCGCCCCCGCCCGCCGATCCTGCCTTCACCGCGCGACAGGCGATGCGCACCGCCGCCTATTGGATCCTCATGGCCAACATGGTCGCGACCGGGTTCATCGGCACGGCCCTCATCTTCCACATGCCCGCGATGCTTCAGCAGGCGGGATTGGAGGGCTCGCCAACCCAGGCGGCGCTGGCCATCCAACCATGGCCCTTCGCCTTCGGCGCCACCACGCTCGCCATCGGCTGGCTGGTCGATCGCCTGCCGCCGGCTCGCCTGCTCCCCCTGGGCCTGCTTCTGATGGCCCTCGCCATCGCGTTATGCGTCGCGTCCGCGCGCGCGATGGTGGCGCCCTCCCTCATCGTCCCACTCATGGCCGCGGGGATGGGCGTCTACGGCGCGAGCCAGGCCGTCATTACCAGCGTGGTCAACCCCACGATTGCACGCTTCTACGGACGGACGCATCACGGCTCCATCCGCGGCGTGATCGCCACGGCGACCGTGCTGGGCACGGGCGCCGGGCCCTACACCATCGCCCTCGCACGCGACCTCGCGGGCGAAGACTTCACGCCCGTCTATCTCCTGTGCATAGCGCTCACCCTGCCGCTGGGCGTCGGCGCGGCGATGCTGCGCCGTCCCGCGCCCCCCCAGAGGCGCGACCCGACGCCCGAGCCCGACATCGTCGATCCGCCAGGACCGGCGCAGTAGGTTCGCCGCGGGCGTCGAGATCGTACTCCGCCCTCTTGTGCGCTCCGTGAGGAGAGCGGCTCGCCCTGAGTGCGCCGCGCAGACTTGCACACCCCCGCTCTCGGGAGAAGGCAGGGGTGAGGGGAAGCGCGTGAGAAACTGCCCCTCTCCCACTGGGAAAGAGGCAGGCGGAGAGGGATCCCTCTCACCCGGATCGCCGAGCGCCCGGGAACATCACTTGGAAGAGGGCTCTGACCCGCGCGGAAGCTGCTCGCGCGCCGTCCGCAGCAGCGCCGACGCGGCGACCGTCGAATCGCCCCTGCTGATCGCGTTCTCCGCCGCGTACGCCGCGGCCTCGACATCGCCCAGAATGAAGCGCATCGCGCTGTAGAGGAACC
This sequence comes from uncultured Phycisphaeraceae bacterium, assembly GCA_964451515.1. Taxonomy (GTDB): domain Bacteria; phylum Planctomycetota; class Phycisphaerae; order Phycisphaerales; family UBA1924; genus CAYVIJ01. The sequence continues at coordinate 117,227 of CAYVIJ010000004.1, forward strand.
AGTCGTCCACGCGCCCGCCCCTCTCCTCGACCTGCGCTTGATAGTGGAACGCCACCGCCTCGAGCCGCTCCCGAAGCGACGCGGTGACGGGAATGTACAGCAGCGACTCGGGATCGATGACGATCGCGCGCCGAAGCGCCCACGCCGCCTTCCGATGATCTCCGCGCATCGCGGCGGCGAGCCCGTAGCCCACCTTCGGAAGCGTCGCATGGCGCTCATCCTCAGCGATCGCGGCGAACTGCGTCAGCGCCGCTCCGGCGCGTCCATGCTCCAGGAGCTCGAAGCCGCGCTCGATCCCGTGCTGAGCCAAAGCGCCGCCGGAGCGCTGCCCCCGATCGACCACGACGACATTGTCGGGATACACAAGCTTGTAATCTCGGCGAAACTGGACGCTTCTCCTATATGACCGGACATGCCCGTCATAAGGGCTCGAGCTGTGGTAGTCGTAGCCCTTGCGATGCGGGATGCGCCCGTGCTCAATGTCGTTGTAGTGGCGCCAGCGCTTGTAGGTGTTCGAGGTCGAGTGGCTCCGATCGATAACACTGTGTCCGTGATCGCCGCGATGCCCGGAGCGATGATGCGGGCTCCTGGAGCCGTAATACACGCCCGTTCCATAGCCGACATACGCGCCGCTTCGGTGTCCGGAGCCCAGACGCACGCTGAAACTCAGACCCGACCCGTGATGACGCTTCTTCGCGTGATGCGACAGCCCATGATGTCTCGAGCCGTGGCGCTTGGCGCCGTGATGCTTCGACCCATGGCGCTTGAAGCCATGATGCTTCGAGTGCCCGCGCTTGTGGCCGCCGGATGCATGCTTCGAGTGCCCGCGATGCCCGCGGGCGTGGGACCGCTTGTGAGACGCGCTCCGATGGCCCTGGCGGGCGTGCCCGCGTGAGCCCCGATGCGAAGCCTTCTGCCCCGCGGAGCGCCGATGCCCGTAATCGGCTTTGTTCCCCCGATGCGCGTTCGGCGTCGATCGCGCTCGCTGCGAACCCGCCTTCGGGTTGAAGAAGTTGTCCCCCTTCACGCTGGGCCCCGCCTCCGCGGGCGGGGCGAGGGCGGCGGCGAGGGAGAAGGCGAGGAGTCCCGCAAGAGCGAGGCGAACGATCTGGACAGGCCTGGTCTTCATGTCTGGAACTCCTTCTGGCGACCCGGATCGGACCTCCATGGACCCCATCCGCCACCGGGAACCGGATCGGACCACCCGCCGACAGGTATATCAACATGATGATATGGGCCTTTCATCCATCGGTTGAAGGGAAAAACACGAAACGGGGCGTTCGCCCCTCGCGGGGAACCCTGAAGTCCCCCCGCCATCACGCCGACAACCCCGACATGAGCATCCACGATGAACAGCGTCTGAGCCGGCTGGTCGATCACTACGTGCGCACGTTCGGCGAAGCCCACGACGCCGACCGGGCGCGCTACCAGGACATGCCCGATCTCGAGACCGCCATCCGCAGCGCCGCCCTCGCGCGCACAGCCGATGACAAGCGCGAGTCCCACCAGCGCCGCATCCCTGTGGAAGCGCTGTCCGAGTTCGAGAAGTCCCTCCAGGGCCTGCGCACGAAGCTCAAGAGCGCGAAGGATTTCGAGACGCTCTTCGATCTCATCGAAAGCCAGCGCATCGACGGCGTCGGCCCCCTCACCATCTACGACACCGCCGTGCGCATCGGCGCCCACCTGGGCCTGTGCCCCGAGCGTGTCCACCTCCACGCCGGCGTCACCGTCGGCGCCCGCGCGCTCAACCTCGACACGACCAGCGGCCCGCTCTCCATGGACGACGTCCCCGCCCCCCTGCGCCGCCTCTCCGCCGACGACGTCGAAAACTTCCTCTGCATCTACAAGGACGCCCTCGCCGGCGGCGAACTCCCGGGCGGCGGCTCCCTCTCCTGCGCCAACCCGCAGACCGGCTGCGGAGGAACGTGCAGGAACAAGAGCACCACCGCCGGCTGCGCTCGCCGCCACGCCGCCTGATCAGCGAAGAGCCGATTCGGTCGAGGTCTTCATGATTCTGAAGATCCCTGCTCCGCGCCGCCCTTCAACCCCTCCGCCCCCGGAACCGCAAACTCCGCCGGCACATCCGCTACGGGTCCCCCCGCCGGAGGCTCCGCGCGCCCCAGCATCGCCACCGCAACCCCGCTGAAGATCAGCGCGATCAGCCACGACATCGCGATCGCCACCGGAAACGTCCATCCCGTCTTTTTCAGATGCCCGTACCAGGCCCACGTCATGAAGACGCTGGAGCAGATCAGCAGCCCGACCGTCAGCATCGCTCGCATGGGTTGTCCTCGCCTCTCCGCTCTGCCCCGCCGGCAGATTCCGGAAAAGTGCGATCGTACGCCGGGCAGCGCGCCGCAACGCCCCGCGCTCCGTCAGTGCGATCCCATGCGTCGCGTAAGCGCGGTCGAGCCCTTCGAGTCCTCAGCGCCGCCGCCGACGCGCGCCCACGATCAGTAGTCCCGCCCCCGCCATCGCCGCGGGCGTCGGCAGCGGGATAACCGACACCGAGACATCTCCCGTGACAGTCGCGCGGACGGCGCCGAAGTCATTCGGCGTGATCTCCCCGCCCTCGACCGTGAGCGGACCCTCGCCCTGGTTATTCACGCCGTCGAGCGCATCCATCTCCGACAGCGGAAAGGCCCCGATCGCCAGCAGATAGTCGCCCGCGGGCAGGTCGATCTCGAGGAACGGATCCAGGGGCGAGATGGACCCATCGCCCCCGCCCTGTGGACTCGAGAAATCATCGTCATCCGCCATCGCGAGCAGGCTGTTCGTCGAGTCGAAGAGAAAAAGAACCGGGTCGATGAAGGCGATCTCCCCATCGCCGTTGAGATCGATCCCGTTCACGCCGCCGCCGCGTCCAGCGGGCGATCGGCTGGTGTGAATGGACCGGCGCGCATCCTTGTCGCGCCCCAGCGCATCCGCCTCCCACGAGAGCACATCGATCGTCACCACGCCGTCGGAGTTGGCCGTGAAGGGGATCTGCGCCACCGTCGAGGCGCTCCCCTGCAGGCGCTCGATGCGGCGATCCACCACGAAATCCGCTCGGACAGCCGGCGTCCCAAGAAGCACCAGCGCCGCAATGGGAACGAATCGTCGTGTCATGGCGTCAGCAGTCAGTCGCGTTCAGCGGCGGCGGCGCGCGGCGTTGGCGCCGATCAGGGCGACGAGCCCGAAAGCGGTCATCGCAGCCGGCGTCGGCAGTGGAATCACAACCCCGCCCGTCGCGACGGGGCCGCTGATCGAGACGCGAAACGCCCCCTGCTCCGCCGGAACCAGATCAGACCCGTCGAACGACAGCGGCCCAAAGAGGCCCGAGGAGGTGTTCATGCCGCCCAGCGCGTCCTCCAGCGAGAACTCGCCCGCCCCGACGGCGAGCAGATACTCACCCGCGTCGAGCTCGAGCGACAGGCCCGGATCGCGCGTGCTGATCGAGCCGTCATCGAACATCTCAGCGCCGAAGGACGCGTCGATGAAGTCAGAGGCGTCCAGCGCGCCGTCGTTGCGGAACAGCCGGATGGCCGCGTCGATGAACGCGATCGAACCGTCGTTGTTCACGTCCACGCCCGCGGGTCGCGAGGATTTCAGCCCCGTGCGGCTCGCGGCGTCCCAGTTCTCCACCTCCCACGAGAGCACGTCGATGGCGACCGCCGACGACTCCGTGACGCGGAAGGGGATGAGTTCGACGGAGGAATAGTCCGCCGATCGATCCGCAGCGTCGTTGACGATGCGGCTCACCTCGCCGTCCACGGTGAAATCCGCCAGAGCGGCGCCGCCCGAGGCGGCGATTGCGAGCGCGATGGAAACGATAGAGCGCATCTTTCTCTCTCCACATCGACGGCGCCTCGTTGCGCCGTCGCCTTCCTCCCGGCCAGACCCGTCCAAACAGACGCAAGTCTCGCCAGCGCCAAGAGTAACGCGGACGTGGCCCGGAACGCAAGGCCCAGGGCGAAAGTTCGCGGGCCTTTCACGCGGACCAGGCCCCAGCGTCCGGAAATATCCGCACGAACCCGCCCAGACCGCCTGGTCCGGAAACTCAGACGTTGAAGTACTTGGCCTCGGGATGGTGGACCACGATCGCGCTCGTGCTTTGTTCGGGCACGATCTGCCAGTTGTCCGTCAGCACGCAGCCGATCCGCTCGGGCTTCAGGAGGCGGAAAAGCTTCTCCTGATCGGACATCTCGGGGCACGCCGGATACCCGAAGGAGTAGCGCGAGCCGCGGTACTTCTGCGTGAACAGATCGCGGATGCGCGGGGCGTCCTCACCGCCGATGCCGATTTCCATCCGCATGCGCTTGTGCCACATCTCCGCGAGCGCCTCGGCGCACTCAACGCCCATGCCGTGCAGGTAGAGATACTCGCTGTAATCATTGCCCTCGAAGAGTTGCTTGGCGCGCTCCGAGACCTCCTCGCCCATCGTCACGCACGAGAGCCCCAGCACATCGCGCTCGTCCGGACCGAGCTCATCGAGCGAGCGGAAGAAGTCGGAGATGCACAGCCGCTTGCGCTTCTCCTGGCGCGGAAAAGTAAATCGCTCGACCTCCCGATCGTGGTCCTCCGGGTCGTAGACGATCAGATCGTCGCCGTCGGAGGCGACGGGGTAGTAGCCATAGACGACGCGCGGATGGAGGATGTTCTCCTCCTTGCACTGCTTTTTGAGGCGCTCGAAGAGCGGCTCGACGTCGTGCTTGATCTGAGCGTCGAACTCCTCCTCGCTCTTGCGCCCGCGCTTGAACTGCCACTGCCCGCGGAAAAGGGCGATGGTGTTGACGAAGGGATAGACGTCGTCGATGTTGATCTTGTCGACGATGCGGTCGCCCCAGAAGGGCGCCTCGGGAATCTCGAGGTCGCGGGCCACTTCGGAACGGACGGCCGTGGCGGCGCCGTTTGACTCCGCCACAGCGACAGCCGGCTCGCGCGCCGGCTTTTCCTTCGCCGGCGCGCCGGGCTTGCCGTTCGTCGTCGGCGCCGGCTCCGATCGCTCCGCCGCCCTGGCCGGCTTGGCCTCGACAGCCGTCTCCTTCTCCTCCGCCTTCTTGGCGTCGTCTTTCTTCTTCTTGCGGGCGGCGTCGATCTTCTCATCCGCCTTGGCGCGCTTGACGAGCCGCTCCTCGATCTCCGAATCCAACTCGTCGAAGCGGTCCTGCGTGATGCAGTCCATCAGACGCAGACCCTCGAAGGCGTCCTTGCCGAAATAGACCTTGCCGGAGGTGTACGTCTCGCGCAGCGTCGTCTCGCAGTAATGCCGGTTGAGCGCCGCGCCGCCCAGGATCACAGGCACGTCGATGCCGCGCTCGGCCATCTCCTTCAGATTGTCCTGCATCACGCCGACGCTCTTGACGAGCAGGCCGGACATGCCGATGGCGTCGCCGTCGTGCTCCTCCTGCGCATTCAGGATGTTGGCGACGGGCTGCTTGATGCCGAGGTTGACGACCTCGTACCCGTTGTTCGACAAAATGATGTCGACCAGGTTCTTGCCAATGTCGTGCACGTCCCCCTGCACCGTCGCAAGGATCATCCGCCCCTTGCCCTTGCCCTCCACCTTCGGCATGTGCGGCTCCAGATGCGCCACGGCGCGCTTCATCACCTCCGCCGACTGGAGCACGAAGGGCAACTGCATCTCACCCTTGCCGAAAAGATCGCCGACGACCTTCATGCCGGCGAGCAGATGGTCGTTCACGATGTCGAGAGGACCATACTTCTTCATGGCCTCGTCAAGCGTCTCGTTGAGCCCCTGACGCTCGCCATCGATGATGTGGCGCTGGAGGCGCTCCTCGACGGGCAGGTCCTCAAGCTTCTCCTTCTCGACGCCGTCGTCGGCGCCGTCCTCGGGAAAGAGCTTGATGAAGGCATGGAGCGGATCGAAGTCCTCCGTGCGCTTGTCATAGATCAGATCCAGCGCGGCCTGCCACTTCTCATCATTGATCTTGTTCCTCGGCAGGATCTTCGAGAAGTGAACGATCGCGCTGGTGAGACCCGCCTGGCGGCACTCGTGCAGGAAGACGGAGTTCAGCACCACGCGCGCCGCCGGCTTCAGGCCGAAGGAGACGTTGCTCAGCCCGATCGTGATCTGGCACTCGGGAAACTTCTCCGAGATGCGCCGGATGCCCTCGACCGTCTCCAGCGCCAACCGCCGATCCGCCTCGACGCCCGTCGTGACGGGCAGCACCAGCGGATCGAACATCAGATCCTCCGGGGCGAGGCCGTGCTTGTTCACCGCCAGGTCGTACTCACGCGCCGCGATCTCGAACTTGCGATCGGCTGTCTTGCCCATCGCCTCTTCGGGATCCTCATCGATCGTGCCCGCGACGACGGCGGCGCCATACTGCTTCGCGAGCTTGCAGATCTCGCCGAACTTCTCCTCCCCGTCCTCCAGGTTCATCGAGTTGAGGATGCACTTGCCGCCGGCGCGCTTCAGGCCCGCCTCCATGACGTCCGTCTGCGTCGAGTCGATCATCAGCGGCCCTGCCACGTGCTGCACGAAGCGGCTGACGACCTCCTCCATGTCCTTCACGCCGTCGCGCCCGACATAGTCGACGCAGAGGTCAAGCACGTGCGAGCCCTCCCGCAGCAGCTCGCGCCCCATCGAGACGAGGCCGTCGAAATCGTCCTCATCCAGCAGCCGCTTGAACTTGCGGGAGCCGTTGGTGTTCGTGCGCTCGCCGACAATCAGGAACGAGTTCTCCTGCCGATAGTCGACAGCCGAATAGAGGCTCGAGCAGCCCTTCGGCATCCCGCGGAAATCCTCGACCTTCTGCGGCGACCGATCCCCCACCGCCTCGACGAGGCAGCGGATGTGCTCGGGAGTCGTGCCGCAGCAGCCGCCCACCAGCGACACGCCCGACTCCTCGACGAACTTCTTCTGCGCCTGCGCGAAGGGCTCCGGCTTCAGCGGATACTCCGTCTTGCCGTCCACCAGCGCCGGAAGACCCGCGTTCGGAACGACGGAGATGTGGCGCGGCCAATGACGCGAGAGCCAGCGCACATGCTCGGCCATCTCCGTGGGCCCGGTTGCGCAGTTGAGGCCGAGCGAAGCGATCGGAAAGCGCTCGAGCGCCTGGGCGGCGGCGGAGATCTCCGTGCCCAGGAGCATCGCGCCCGTCGTTTCGATCGTGACCGAGACGAGAATCGGAATGTCCTCGGGGCTGACCCCCTGCTCCTCCATCGCCTTCAGGATGGCGTTCGTCGCGCACTTGACCTGAAGGATGTCTTGGCAGGTCTCGATGACGAAGGCATCGGTCCCGCCATCCAGCAGACCGCGAGCCTGTTCCGCGTAGGACTCCAGCATCTCATCCCACGTCGTGTGCCCGAGCGTGACCAGCTTCGTCCCCGGCCCCATCGAGCCCAGCACGAAACGCGGCTTGTCCTTTGTGGAGTGGTTCTCGCACGCGGCCCGGGCGACCTCCACCGCCTTCTTGTTCAGCTCCCGCGTGCGCTCGACGAGGTCGAACTCCGCGAAGACGAGCTTGTTGGCTCCGAAGGTGTCCGTCTCAACACAGTCGGCGCCCACTTCCAAAAAGGACTCGTGGATCTCCTGGATAACATCGGGTCGGGTGTCGACGAGGATCTCAGTGCAGTTCTCGAGCCCCAGATAGTCCTTCTCGAGGTCGAGATCCCAGTTGTGGATGGATGTCCCCATCGCGCCGTCGATGAAAAGAACGCGCTGGGCGAGCCTGTCGAGCAGAGGGCTGGACATGAACGATGGTCCTCATATCGGGAATGAGCCGCGATCCCACCTACGAAAGGATGGGGCGTTCACCCCATCGACGCGGCCGCTTCGTCACTCAGGTTCCCCGCATAGTAGCCGCCGAGCCCGCCGCTCGCAACGCAGATCCGTGCATTCATCCGGATGGACGGATGAATCAGCGCGAGATCCCGAGCCATCCATTTCGGTGGCGATCGAACGATCCTGAATCCGCTCCCACCTCCGCCGGTACCATCGCCCCGGAAGCGGGCTGGCGGCGGCGCCCTCCGCGACCCGGGGCGCCCAGGACCAGTCCGCCCTGCAAGTTCACTCCCAAAGTTCCGAAAGACGCGAGCGGGCGAGTTGTGCCGCCGCCGAAGAAGGGGGCGGGGCGCTCCGCCGTCCCGACGAAGAAGATTCTCTCGATGGAGGATGAAGATGGGCTTTCTGTGTGGATCGTGCTGCGGGGGGGCCCGTAGCGGCAAGGCAGCGCTCTTCATGGCGGTCGTCGGAACGCTGGCTCTTGGCGCCGCCGCGGGGGGGCGCGCGTTGCTCGGCAAGGAGATGGATGCCGAAGCTCTCATGCCGCTCGGCTTCATCCTGGTGGCCATCTGGACCGTCTCCGGTGTCCATGGCGTCCGCTGGCTCCTGGCGAAGCGCGCGGTCACTCGCGCGGCGCAGAGCGCTCAGTCCGAGGCGGTTAAGCCTGGACGGGCCATCAGCGAGGACGACGCCCGATGAGCGATCCAGCGATCCGCCTGGAAGGCGTCACCAAGTCGTTCGGAACGAAGGTGGCCGTGGACCATCTCGATCTCGTGGTCCCAACGGGATCCGTCTGCGGCTTTCTCGGGCCCAACGGCGCCGGCAAGACGACCGCCATCCGTATGATCATGGGCATCTTCTATCCCGACTCGGGAGAGGTGCACGTCCTTGGGAGGCGCGACGCTTCGCAGTCGCGCGTGCGAGTCGGATACCTGCCCGAAGAGCGCGGCGTCTACCGCACCATGCGCGTGGGCGAGTTCCTGGCCCACATGGCCAAGCTTCGCCGCGTCGATGGCCCCGATCTCTCGAAGCGCATCGACGACTGGCTCGAACGCGTGGACCTGCCGGGTGTGCGAAAAAAGCGCTGCGAGGAGCTCTCCAAAGGCATGCAGCAGAAGGTGCAGTTCCTCGCGGCCATCATTCACGACCCCGAACTGATCATCCTCGACGAGCCCTTCTCAGGGCTCGACCCCGTCAACGCCCGCCTGCTGCGCGGCCTCATCGATGAGCTCCACGCCTCGGGCAGGACGATCATCTTCTCAACCCACGTCCTCGCCTCCGCGGAGCAGGTGTGCAATCGCGTCTTCATGATCAACGGGGGCAAGAAGGTCCTCGATGGGCCCATGGAGGGCGTCCGGGCCAAGTTCGATCCGCGCACCGTCGTGGTCGAGCCGGAGGGCGAGATCGAGGTCGCGACGCTCGAATCCTTGCCGGGCGTCGAGTCGGTGAGCCGACTCGCCGGCGGGCTGGGCGGTCGCATCGGCGGCTCGATGGAGCTGCACCTGTCAGAGGGCGCCGACCCGCGCCAGACCATGCGCGCCGCGATGGATTCGATTCCGATCCGGCGCATCGAGCTCCGCCAGGCCACGCTCGAAGACATCTTCGTGTCGCTGGTGGATCCAGGCGACTCGGAGGACACGGTTCGCGCGGCGCTCTCCTCTGAGGGCGCGGCGATGGAGGTCGGCGCCAATGCGTAACGTCGTTCTGACCGCGATTCGCGAGTACAAGGCGACGGCGATGACGAAGGCGTTCATCTTCGGCGTCGTCGTCTTTCCCGCCGTGGTGGGCGTCATCATCTGGGTCGTCGTCGCGCTCAATCTCTTCGCGGAGAAGGAGCGCGCCCTCGAAGGGACGATCGCCATCGCCGACGGCACGACCAGCCAGGTCGTGGCGGAGGAGATTGTGCGCCGCCTCAGCCCCGAGGAGCAGCAGAAGCGCGCCGAGGCGCAGGCGGAGCAGATTCAGGAGGCGATGGAGCAATCCCCCGGCGCCGACGCGATCCCCGAGACGCAGCGCGAGGCGGCGCAGAAGATGGCCGAGCGGGTGCTCGTCGGACCCGTCGCCAACCTCGAGTTCGAGGTTCTCGAGCCGGAGTCCGTCGATTCCGAAGCGCTCCAGCAGCGCGTGCGCGACGGCGAGCTCGCCGCCTTCCTTGACATTCCTCCGGACATCATGACCGCCGAGGACGGCGGGCAATATGAGCTCTTCGTCGGCGAGGACATGGACCGCAAGCTCTCCGAGCGGATCCGCGACGCCACCGAAAGCGCCGTCGTGCAGGAGCGCATCGAGGCGGAGGGTCTGGAGCCGGGCCGCGTCTTCGCCCTCGTCAATCGACCGACCGCCGCGACCAGGACCGTCACCGCCGAGGGCGCCCGCGCCTCGCAGGAGTGGACGCAGATCGTCGTCCCCCTCGTCTTCATCGGGCTGCTGATGACCGCCGTCTTCACGGGCGGGCAATACCTGCTCATGAGCACCATCGAGGAGAAGTCAAGCCGCGTGATGGAGGTCATCCTCTCCGCCGTCACGCCCATGCAGCTCATGACGGGCAAGATCATCGGGCAGGGCTTCGTCGGACTGACGGTGCTTGTCATTTACGGCGGGCTGGGGCTCGTCGCCGCCGTCCAGTTCGGCCATCTCGGAATCATCCCCGTCGATCTGCTCCCCCTTCTGGTGATCTACTTCCTTCTGGCGTACTTCATGATCGCCTCGCTCTTCGCCGCCGCGGGGTCCGCCGTGACCGAAATGCGCGAGGCCAACAGCCTCCTCGGCCCGCTGTGGCTTGTGATCATCGTGCCCATCTACATGGTCTTCTTCAACATCGACAACCCCAACTCCGCCTTCATGCGCGGCGCCAGCTACTTCCCTCCCGCGACGCCCTTCGTCATGCCCGTCCGCCTCAGCCAGCCCGGCGCCCAGGTCCCCGCCTGGGAGGTCGCCGTGACGATGCTGCTCTGCCTGGCGATGGTGATCTTCACGGTCTGGATCGCGGCCAAGATCTTCCGCGTCGGCATCCTCATGTACGGCAAGCCCCCGACGTTCATGGGCCTGCTCAAGTGGATCCGCTACAGCTGACGGTCCCTCGCCCCGATCCCCCCAACATCCCTACGCGATCCTCACAAACCGTGGTTCGGGCCCAAGCCCCGATCGCCGATAGGCTCCACGCATGGAGTGGTGGCAGGCGCTCATCCTGGGCCTCGTCGAGGGGATCACCGAGTATCTCCCCATCTCCTCGACCGGCCATCTGATCATCACCTCGGCCCTGCTGGGGCTCGATGATCCCGATCGCAAGGGCGCGGTCGACGCCTTCAACATCGTCATCCAGGGCGGCGCCATCCTCGCCGTCCTCGGCCTCTACTGGCCTCGCGTCCTCCAAATGCTCCGCGGCCTCATCGGCAGGGACGGCGCCGGGCGGCGCCTGCTCATCAACCTTGTCGTCGCCTTCCTCCCCGCCGCAGTCATCGGCGTCCCGCTCCACGGCTGGATCGAGGCCCGCCTCTTCCACACCGGACCCGTCCTCGCGGCGCTGCTGCTCGGCGGGATCTGGATGATCTGGCTCGGGCGCGGGACGGGGACGAAGCACATCTCCATCGAGACGGAGGTTGAACGCGCCAACGGGCGTCGCCAGATCGAGATCGATGAAATGACCTGGCGCACCGCCCTCGGCGTCGGTCTCTTCCAGGTCCTCGCCATGTGGCCCGGCACGTCCCGCTCCATGATGACCATCGCCGGCGGCACGCTCCTCGGCCTGCGCCCGAAGGACGCCGCCGAGTTCTCCTTCCTGCTTGGCCTCCCCACACTCGGCGGCGCGACGGTGTTCATTCTCGCCAAGGATCTTCTCGAGGCCAAGGAGACAGGCGAGCCCGACATGTTCCAGTCGCTTGGACTCGGCGTCATGCTCATCGGGCTGGCGGCGGCCACCGTCTCCGCAGCGCTGGCCGTGAAATGGCTCGTCGCCTTCCTCACGCGCCACGGACTCTCCCTCTTCGGCTGGTATCGCGTGGCGCTCTGCGCTGTGATGGGGCTGCTGGCGCTGTTGGGCGTTGTCGAAATCGGGTCAGATCTCCAGTAGGGGCGCTCCCGCCGCGCACCTAGACTCGTGGTGTCGTCTCATGGAACGGATGAACCGCAAGACCGGAGGAAAGTGATGCCGCGACTCAACGTGATCGAGCCCGAGCAGGCGAGCGGAAAGGCCAAGGAGCTCCTCGATGGCCCCCTCAAGGAAAAGCAGCTCAACATCTTCAAGGCGATGCTCAACTCGCCCGCAGCCACGCAGGCGTATCTGAAGATGGGCGAAGCCCTCTCGAACGGCGCGCTGGGCGCCCGGGAGCGTGAGATCGTCCAGCTCGCCGTCAGTCAGGAGAATGGGTGCAACTACTGCCTCGCCGCCCACACGATGCTTGGAACGAACGCGGGCCTCTCCGAGCAGCAGACCCTGGGCGCGCGCAAGGGATCGATCCAGGACGATCCCAAGCTCGACGCGCTCGCGAAGTTCGCCAAGGCGCTGCACGAAAAGAAAGGCTTTGTCTCCGACGACGACCTCAAGCGCTTCCGCGACGCCGGATGGGACGACGCCGCCATCGTCGAGACCGTCGCCAACTACGCCCAGGCGACCTTCAGCAACTACTTCAACCACGTCCACGAGTCCCCCGTCGACCTGCCCGAAGCGCCCGCTCTGACGTAAGCCCCCGGATCACGCTTCGAAGGGGGCGGACTCGCCGAAAGGCGCCCGCCCCCTTTCCATGCGCCGCCCGGAGCCTCACCCGATCAGGCGCGATCGCCTTCCAATCGCCCTCGACCGGAGCCCCTTCGATCCCACGCCATCGATGAGCGAAACATCCTCGCGGCGTGCGCACGCGGCAAATCAATCGTCGAGACGCTGCACGGCGTTGACGGCTTCGTTGCGTTTCTCGTGATCGCCCGGCGCCTCGCGCAGGAAGCGCTTGTACGTCTCGATGGCGGCGTCGGTGCGCCCCGCGCGGCGATAGGACTCGGCGAGCTCGTAGAGCGCCGTCGCGCCGCCCGAGGACTTCTCGACGGCGACCTTGAAGGACTCGATCGCCTGCTCCTCGTTCCCGGCCTGCTGATGAGCGAGCCCGCTCATCAGATCGGCGACACGGCTGCCCTCAGGGGCGACTTCGCGGATGCGCTCCGCAACCGCCAGCGCCTCCTCCGCTGCCTCCTTGTATTCCAGCAGCATGGACGCGTGCTCGCGCAACGCCTTGACGCGCTCGTCCTGCGTCCGCGCGGCTTCGAACGCCTTCGCGAAGGCCCGTTCCATGCGCTCCCACTCGCCGACGCCCGCGGCGTGGTAGCCCAGCATGAGCTGGCCGTGATAGCGGCCGGCGGGGCCGAGCGTGAGCATCTTCTCGGCGATCTTCTTCGACTTCTCCTTGGAGCCGCCGATGATGCCTGGCGCGCGGAAGTAGAAGACGCACAGCGCGCGGTGGGCGTCGATGTGATCGGGATCGAGCTCGATCGCGGTCTGGTAGGCGTTCCTGCCGGCGGAAGCCATCGTGCCCTTGGAGAAGATCGTCACGTCGTCGATGTTCTCGAAGATCATGTTGCCGCGCCAGTGCCAGAACTCGGCGTTGTCCGATGCGTGCCTGGTGGCCTTCTTGGCGCGCCGGCGCGCTTCGCCCTCCTCGCCGCGCTCGCGCGCGATGAAGGCGAGGCCCATGTGGGCGGCGCCGTTCCGGGAGTCCTTGTCGAGGGCGCGCTCGAGGCGCTGTTTCGCTTCGGTCAGGAACGAGTCTGCGAGATCCTCGCCTTCGTTCGCGGCCTGCATGAGCCGCTCGACCAGCGTTTCGACGGAGGCCTCGCCCGGGTCGATGGCGGAGTCGGCGCGGCATAACCCGGCGGCAAGCGACAGGACGGCAAATACGGACGCGAGCGTTTCGAATAGGCGCATGGCGAACCCTTCCGTGCGTGTGACGGAGGGGATTCGTCGGCTATTCAAGGGGGATGCAGGGTGAACGGCCCGGGTCGTCCGGATTGCGACTTGTTCGGACTACCCTCGAATCGCCGCTTGGGCCGCGGCGAGGCGGGCGATGGGGACTCGGAAGGGCGAGCAGGAGACGTATTCCATGCCGACGTCGTGGCAGAAGCCGACGGACATCGGATCGCCGCCGTGCTCGCCGCAGATGCCGATCTTGAGATCGGGGTTGCCCTTGCGGCCGTGGGCGACGGCGACTTCGACGAGCTTGCCGACGCCGGCGACGTCGAGGGATTGGAACGGGTCGCGCTCGAGGATTTCCTTGTCGAGGTAGTCGGGGAGGAAGGTGTTCACGTCGTCGCGGGAAAAGCCGAACGTGAGTTGCGTGAGGTCGTTGGTGCCGAAGGAGAAGAAGTCGGCCTCCTCTGCGATCTCGCCGGCGGTGACGGCGGCGCGAGGGACCTCGATCATGACGCCGACGAGGATGTTGAGCTTGCGGGTGAAGCCGCGCTCCTTGCGCACCGCTGCGATGACATCCAATGTCTCAGCGCGCAGCGTAGTGAGCTCCGTCCTGGTTCCGACGAGGGGGATCATGATCTCTGGCTTGGCCTTGACGCCCTTTTCGAGGCAATCGATCGCGGCCTCGACGATGGCGCGGACCTGCATCCGCAGGATCTCGGGGTAGGTGACGGCGAGGCGGCAGCCGCGATGGCCCAGCATGGGGTTCGCCTCCTGGAGGTACTGCACGCGCTGGCGGACGCGCTCTTCGCTGTAGCCGAGGTTGTTTGCGACCTTGCGCACGGCGTCGTCCTCATGGGGGAGGAACTCGTGCAGTGGCGGGTCGAGCAGACGGACCGTGACGGGAAGCCCGTCCATCGCCTCGAAGATGCCGGTGAAGTCGTCGCGCTGGAAGGGGAGGAGCTTGGCGAGGGCCTTCTCACGGGCCTCGGTTGATTCGGCGAGGATCATCTCGCGCATGGCGAGGATGCGCTCGCCCTCGAAGAACATGTGCTCGGTGCGGCAAAGACCGATGCCCTGCGCGCCGAACTCGCGGGCGCGCCGCGCGTCGGCGGGGGTGTCGGCGTTGGTGCGCACCTTGAGCGTGCGGCGCTTGTCGGCCCATTTCATAAGTTTGATGAAATCCGGGCCCATCTCCGGATCGGTGGTCTCGACCTCGCCGGCCATGACCTCGCCGGTGGCGCCGTCAAGGCTGATGACGTCCTCGCGCGAGAAGGCTCGCCCATTGACGGTGAACTCGCCGGCCTTCGAGTCAATGGTGATGGCGCCGGCGCCGGCGACACAGCACTTGCCCCAGCCGCGCGCGACCACGGCCGCGTGGGAGGTCATGCCGCCGGTGGAGGTCAGAATACCGCGGGCGGAGTGCATGCCGTCGATGTCCTCGGGGCTCGTCTCCTTGCGGACGAGGATGACGCGCTCGCCCGCGTGCGCGCGCTCGACAGCCTCCTGCGCGGTGAAGGCCGGCTTGCCGACGGCGACGCCCGGGGAGGCGGGGAGGCCCTTGGCGAGGACTTCGGCGCTCTCCTTCGCCTTGGCGTCGAAGGAGGGCAGGAGGAGCTGGATGATGTCGCCGGCGGGGACGCGCCGCAGCGCTTCCTCCTGATCGATGAGCTTCTGCTTGACCATCTCGCAGGCGATGGTCACCGCGGCGGGGCCGGCGCGCTTCCCGGTGCGCGTCTGGAGCATGTAGAGCTTGCCGCGCTCCACCGTGAACTCGATGTCCTGCATGTCGCGGTAGTGACGCTCGAGCTTTTTCTTGATGTCGAGAAGCTGGTTGTAGACATTCTTATTCCACGCCTTCAGCTCCTCGATGGGCCGCGGCGTGCGGATGCCGGCGACGACGTCCTCCCCCTGGGCGTTGATGAGGAACTCGCCGTAGAACGTATCTTCGCCGGTGGAGGGATTGCGCGTGAAGGCGACGCCCGTGCCGGAGTCGTCGCCCATGTTGCCGTAGGCCATGGCCTGCACGTTGACGGCGGTGCCGATGAGGCCCGTGATCTCGTTCAGGCGCCGATAGCGGACGGCGCGGGGCGTGTTCCACGACTTGAAGACGGCGACGATGGCGCGTTCGAGCTGGTCGTGCGGATCCTGGGGGAAGGGTTCTCCGACATGCTCGCGATAGACCTCCTTGTAGCGCTCGCACAGCTCGACGACGCCCTCCTCGGGGACCTGAGCGTCGTTCTCGGCGTTGAAGCGTTTGCGCAAAGCCTCGAAGGCCTCCTCGAACGCCTTGTGCTCGACACCCATGACGACGTCGCCGAACATGTGGATCAGGCGGCGATACGCGTCGTAGGCAAAGCGTATGGCGCCCGTCCTCTTGGCGAGCCCCTCGACGGCCTGGTCGGTGAGGCCCAGGTTGAGAACGGTGTCCATCATGCCGGGCATGGAGACGGCGGCGCCGGAGCGCACGGAGACGAGCAGGGGATCTTCGGCGTCGCCGAACTTCTTTCCCGTCTCCTTCTCGAGCGTGCGCACGTTCTTGCGGATGTCCTCGCGCAGCTCGCTCCAGAGCGTCTCGCCGGCCTCATAGAAGCGTGCGCAGACGGATGTGGTGATGGTGAATCCGGGCGGGACGGGCAGCCCGATGGCGGTCATCTCGGCGAGGTTCGCGCCCTTGCCTCCCAGAAGCTCCTTCATGTCTCCGCCGCCGTCGGTTCGAGTCTCACCGAAGTAGCAGATGGCTTTCTTCGTGCGCCCGCCGCCGCGCCGGCGAGTCGTTTTCTTGTGGCGCGCGGCGCGCCGGGCGCTAGAGGCCTTGGCGGCCCCCTTTTTCTTCTTCGCCTTCCCGCGCGCGGCGCTGGCCTGCTTGCGCGTCATCTTGCCGGCGGTCTTTTTCTTCTTCTTGGTGGTGCGCTTCGCCATTGGTGCTCGCGAGAAAGGGGTCCGGATGGGGCCCGCCTCGACGTCGAGGCGGAGCGCGAGTGTATCGGGCGGGCGGCGCGTGACCAATGGGGGCGCTCGCCCGGATCGGAAAGGAGAACGAGAACGCCCCGCGCGATCGCCCGTATCATCACCTCGTGCGACCAGCCCCCATCGAACGACTCGACTGGTCCGTCAATCCATCGGACGCGCTGCGCGCCTGGCCGCGCTCGGCGCCGCTGGCGGCGCTGGTGAGCCGAGGCGCGTCGGGCGGCGAATGGGCGCGATGGTCGATCTTCGCGTCGCCTTCGTCGTCGCGATCGATCGACCATTTCGCCGAACTGCCGGCTGAGCCGACGGCGGCCCCCGCTCCGGATCAGTGCCCCTTCACCACGGGCTGGATCGGATACTGCTCCTACGAGGCGGGGCGGCTGCTGGAGCCCTCGGCCCGGTTTCACGCGTCGGCGCGGGATGATCGAAGCTGGCCCGCGATGCGCTGGCGGCGCGTCGAGGGGCTGCTGGCGCATGACGCGTGGACGGGCTCGTGGCGGCGCATCGGCGATCCTTCATCGATTCCCGAGCTGAACTTCGACGCGCCGCCGGCGCACGCGCCGATCGTGGGCGAGCCGCTGAGCCGGACGGGGCGCGCCGGCTTCCTGCGCGGCGCGGCGCGCGTCCTGGAGGACATTCGCGCCGGGGATGTGTATCAGGTCAACCTGGCCCATCGTCTCACGGCGCGTTTCGCAGGCTCAACGCGCGCGCTGCTCGCGGCGCTGCTCGCGGCGAAGCCGTGGTTCGGCGCCCTGATCGAGGATCCGGAGGATCCGGCCCGGGCCATCGTGAGCATGAGCCCCGAGCTGTTTCTCGCGGTGGATGGGCGCACGGGGCGGGTGGTCACGCGTCCGATCAAGGGGACGCGCCCCGTGTCGGGCGGGGCGCCGGCGGCGGGGATGGTCGCGGATCTGCTCGAAAGCGAGAAGGACGCGGCGGAGCTGGCGATGATCGTCGACCTCATGCGCAACGATCTCGGGCGCGTGGCGCGCTACGGCACGGTGCGCGTCGAGGATCCGCGCCGCTTGGAGCGGCACGAGTCCGTTTTGCACGCCGTGGCGACCATCTCCGCGACGCTCCGCGAGGAGCGGACCATCGCCGACCTGCTGCGGGCCTCGTTCCCGCCCGGATCGATCACGGGCGCGCCGAAGATCCGGGCGATGCAGATCATCGATGAGCTCGAGCCCGTCGCGCGCGGGCCCTATTGCGGGACAATCGGCTGGCTCGGCGACGACGGCTCGGCGCGGCTGTCGGTCGCCATCCGCACAGCCGGCGTCACGGGGCGCGCCGCGGGAGCGGGGGAGATCGTCGGCGAGATCGACTATCCGGTCGGGGCGGGGATCGTCGCCGACTCGACGCCCGAGTCGGAATGGGAGGAGACGCTCGCGAAGGCGGAGGCGTTCTTCCGCGCCGCCCGCGCCGAGCGACCCACGCAGGCGGGGCGACGCGCATGAGCGCCCGTCCGCCGGATCGCGACGCGGACGGCTATCGGCGCACGCCGGTGGGCGGCCCCACGCTCCGGACCGACATCGTGGACGTCTACGTCTTTCGCGCGCAGCGGATGGGCGATCCGGAGGCGGTCGAGATCCTGCAACTGAAGCGCGCCCGGGCGCCCCTCGCGGGGGACTGGCATCCGATCATGGGGCACATCGAGCAGGGGGAGATATCGGCGCAGTGCGCGCGGCGCGAGCTCGAGGAGGAGATCGGGCTGGCGCGCGACGACCCGGCGTTTCTCGGGTTCTGGGCCCTGGAACAGGTGCACCCCTTCTATCTGCCCGAGATCGAGTCCATCGTCGCGAGCCCGCGCTTCGCGGCGCACGTGGCCGTCGCCTTCGAGCCGACGCTCAACGATGAGTCGACGGATGCGCGCTGGGTGAAAGCGGCGGACATCGACGCCGCCTTCACATGGCCCGGGCAAAAACGCGCCTGCGAGGAGATCCTCTCAGAGATCGTCCGATCGGGGTCGCTGGCGGCCGAGCGGCTGCGGCTTCCCATCAACCCCGATCCCGGGTCCGCATGAGAAGCGGAATCACATGCAGGGCCCGAGCCCCATGCACCGCCGCCACGCGCTGATCTGCCCGAGATGCATCATGGAATGGCCGCCCAGCAGGAAGTCGCAGGCCCCGCCGACGGTCTGGAGGCGCTCCTTGAGCGGATGGTCGTCGGCAAGCGGGGCCGCGAGTGTTTCGTCGGGCGTCTCCGCGAGGGCGTTGATGACCGCCTCCGTCCGCGAGAAGTAGCGGCTGGTGATCTCCTCCATTGAGGGGTAGATCGCTCCGTCAGGATCGTCGCGACATTCGCTCTGGTGGCCGAAGAGCTCGCCCCACCGCTCGTTGGGCTCGGCGGCGTCGGCGCGTCCCAGCAGCGGCAGCAGGGCGCGGTCGGGGTACGTGCCCAGATGACCGTAGACCCACGCGGGATGGTTGGTCTTGACGCCGTCGGGCTGACGGGCGAAATGGTCGGGCTTGACGTCCTGGACCAGTTGCTGGGCGTAGCCGAGCGTGAGACGGGCGGCGGGGACGATGACTTCGGCGACACGGACCATGATGCTCTCCTTCCCATGGCGGGAGTCGGGGGGCCGATTGAACAGCCCCGCCACCGCTCCCGGAGCAGCGCATCGTAGCGGCGGCGCCCCCCGGGGATGGGGACGGCTGCGGTCCGCCGGAGGAAACCGGCGGGCCTCTGACGCGTACGATTTCATATGAACGCCACGGAGCGCATCGCCCAACGGGCCGCGCGGCGCAAAATGGGGCGCGACGCGCTCGCCCTGCTCGGGCCCGCACTGACGATCGGCGCCGCCGCCGCCCTGCTGCTGCTGGTGCTGGACCGCCTCATCGGCCCGGGGCTCCCGCCGGCGCTCATCGCCCTGCCGCCGATTGCGCTCGCCGCCCTCGCGGTCGCGCTGCTGACCTGGCGGCGGAAGCGCACGCCCCTGCGCGCCGCGGCGGAGGTGGACGCCGCCCTGCAGCTGCATGATCGGCTCTCGAGCGCGCTGGAGCTGTCGGCCCGGCGCGACGGCGATGCCTTCGCCACCCTGGCGGTGGCGGACGCGGAGGAGACGGCGGCGAAGGTCCGCCTGAAGAAGGCGATTCCAATTCGCCTCGGACGGTCGTGGATCGCGTGGCCCATCCTGAGCGCCTTGGCGCTGGCGGCGGCGCTCTTCCTGCCGACGATGCGCCTGCTTGAGGATCGCGAGGCGGCGGCGCAGGCGGCGGCGCAGGCGCGGGAGCGCGAGACGGCGGCGGAGCAGATTCGCGCCGCCGCGGAGCAGATGCGCCAGACGGCGCAGGAGTCCGAAGAGCCGAGCGCCCCCTCTGATGCGGCGGGTTCGGAGGACCTCGAAATCCTTGATCAGATCGCAAAGCAGCTCTCAGAGGGAGAGGGCGATCCCGACGAGGCGCGCTCGCGCGCGGCGAGCGAGCTCCAGCGACGCGCCGGGCAGTTCGAGGAGCAGGCGGAGCAGGAGCAGCAGCGGTTCGAGTCGCTCGCGGATCGCTTGGCCGGGCTCGATCCCCCAGCCGAGGAATCGCCCGCGGCGCCCTTCGCCGAGGCGATGCGCCGCGGCGATCTGGAGCGCGCCGAGCAGTCGCTGAGCGATATCGAGCGCCGCCTGGATGAGATGACGCCCGAGCAGCGCGAGGCGCTGGCGCAGGATCTGAACGATCTGGCGGAGTCGCTGCGCAAGCCCCCTGCGCCGCCCGATGCGCCGGAGCGCGCCAGCGAGGACCTGTTGCGAGAGCAGGGCGTTCCCGAGGATGCAGCGTCAGATCTTCAGGATGAGACGGATCGCGAGACGATCCGCGAGCGCCTGGAGCAGGAGGGCGTCGATCCCGAAACGGCCGAGTCGCTCGCCGATCGCGTTGCAGAAGCGAACCAGCGCGAGCAGGCGGAGCAGCAGGCGCGGGAGGACGCGGAGCGACTGGCCGAGACGCTGGAAGAGGCGGCGCGGGATGCGCAGCGGCCCGATCAACCCGAGTCGCCGCCCTCTCCGCCGCAGACGCCCGAGCAGCCGCAGCCGCAGGAGCCCAAGCCCGAGCGAGAGCCGCCGCAGGATCAGCCGCAGGACCAGCCGCCGCAGGACCAGAGCGGGCAAACGCCCCGCGAGCAGTCGCAATCCCGCGAGGGGCAGGAGCCTTCGCCCGAGCAGGAGCAGCAGGGCGAAGAGCCGTCGCAGCAGCCGGGATCGCAGCCATCTCAGGATCCGGGCGAGCAGGGCCAGCAGGCGCAACCGAGCGAGCAGCCGGGCGAATCAGGTCAGGAGGGGGAGGCGCAGCCGGGCCAACAGCAGCAGCCCGGGGCGCCGCCGCAGCCGACGCCGGGCCAGCGGCCGGGCCAGGAACAGCGACCCGGAGATCAGCCCCAGCCCGGACAGGAGCAGCAAGGGCGACAGCAGCAGCCGGGCCAACAGCCCGGCCAACAGCCCGGACAGGAACCCGGTTCAGAGCAAGCTCAGGAAGAGCGTCCGGACCCGGAGCAGCCGGGGGCGGAGCAGCAGCCTGGGCAGGAAGGTCCCGCGGGGCAGGAGGGTCAGCAGCCGCAGCCGACGGCGGACGGGCAGGAGGGCGAGGAGACGCCGACATCGCCTCAGCCCGAGCGGTCGTCGGGGGAGCAGCCGGCTGGCGAGCAGCCGTCGGATTCGGCGGCGCCGGGGCAGCCCGGCGAGCAGCCAGGCGGAGGGGCAGGCGGCGTGGAGAAGGCGCGGGAGACGCTGCGGGAGCTGCGTGAGCGGCGGCAACAGTCGGAGGAGCGGCGGGAGTCGTCCGAGCGGATGCGCGAGGAGGCGCGCCGCCTGATGGAGCAGATGTCGCCCGAGGAGCGGGAAGAGGCGCGGCGCTGGGCGGAGCAGATGGCGCGAGAGCGGCAGCAGGAGCAGGGTCCGCCCCCCAGGCGGGAGCCGCCGACCCGCATCGAGGCGGTGGATGCGCGCCGCCAGGGCGAAGGGGGGCGCGAGCAGGTGATCGCGGAGTGGGAGAGCGGGCGCGATCCAGCGCGCGAGCCCGGGACTACGACGCAGCCCGCGAGCGAACGCGTGCGCGACGCGGCGGAGGCGGCGGAGCGAGCCCTGGAGCGGCAGCCCCTGCCGCCTCGTCAGGCGGAGTTGGTGCGCGAGTATTTCCGGCGCTTCGCGGAAAGCGCGAAGGAGGGGAAGCCACCGGAGGGCGAGGGCGACGAAGGCGGGTGATCATTCCGCGCCGCTCGCGCGCATCTCGATCTCATCCAGCAGCGCGCCCACCTCGACGAGTTGGACGTCGTCGCGCTCTTCGAGCGCACGCCGGACGGCGCCCTTCTCCGTGGCGGGGACGATGATGGCGAGGCGCCGGCCTTCGCCCTCGATGGCGTCGAGTCGGCGCTCGATGAGGGCGATGCGCCGGGCCTGCCGCGCGTCGCGCGCCGCGGGGCCCAGCGCCTCGCCAAAGCGCTCGCGGTAGATCTCGAACCCCTGGCGCACGACCTCGTCGTAGGCGCGCGTGTGCAGCAGGCGCGGGTCGTCATCGCCACCCATCGCCTCGATGCGGGATCGCATGGTGGAAAGCTCGCGGGTGTGGGCCGTCCAGTCGTCCGGCCGCTCGGCGCGGAGGATGTCGAGCGCGCGCGCGCGGTGCAGCTCGAGGGGGCCCGTCCACGGGGAGACGCCGACCACGCGCGCCTCGCGCTCCCGCGCGTAGGGCAGCGCCGCCCGCGACAGCTCCGGGAAGCGCGAGGACCAGCCGCCCTCGCCGTTCGACTCGACCGCCTCACCAACGCGCGCCGGCGGGATCTCGAGGAGCAGCTCCTCCGCGCCGTGTCGCTCGAGCAGCGCGCGCACGACGTCGACGCCGAAGCCATCGCTCTCGAAGTGGGCGCCGTGGAGCGCGCCGATGAGAGCGACGCGCGTGGGCAGCGTCAGCCCGGGCGGAGCGGGCAGCTCCTCGATGCGGACGACGACGACCTGATTGGCGCGCTCGCAGGAGATGAAGACACGCTCGCCGCCCGGCGCGACGCGCACGACGACGGGCTGCGCCGCCGCCTCGAAGGCCCCGACGACGCGCCGGGCCTCGAGATCAACGATCGAAACGGTGTCGCCGCCGGCGTTGTTGACGAGGGCGAGCCCGCGTCCCTCCAGCAGTGTGACGGAGACGGGGCGCGGGCCGACGTCCTCGCGCAGGACCGCGTCGATTTCGAGAGTCGCGGTGTTGATCCACGCCAGCGCGTCCTCCGCCCCGCAGGCGGCGATGTAATGGGCCTCATCCTCCGTAAGGGCGCCGCCCTCGGGGCGATCGGGCACGCCGACGCGTCCGAGCTCGCGGTTGTTCAGCGTGTCGATGGCGACGACCTCGTCGGCGCCTCGGACGGGGACAAAGACGACGGTCCCATCGGCGGTCGCGTCGGGCGGGTGAGGGCTTGGACCCACGGGCCAGCGCCGGAGCCCCTCAGGATCGATGAGACTGTCGCCGCCCAGCGCCGCCGACGGGAGCTCGAGGATGGCGTCTTCGCGCTGGAGGGCGAGGAAGCGGCGCCCATCATCCGTGGGAGGGCTGAAGAGGG
Organism: uncultured Phycisphaeraceae bacterium; assembly: GCA_964451515.1. Classification (GTDB taxonomy): domain Bacteria; phylum Planctomycetota; class Phycisphaerae; order Phycisphaerales; family UBA1924; genus CAYVIJ01. The sequence continues at coordinate 140,341 of CAYVIJ010000004.1, forward strand.
AGGGACCGCCCAGATCCGCGAGGATCACCCGCCCCTGCTCCATACGCGCGGCGGGCCTCCGCAGCAGCGCGCCGCGCTCGAAGGCGCTGACGACCAGCGCATCTCCAGCGACGTGGATGTCCAGCGGCGTCTCGCCCGCGGACAGCTCCGCAACCACGCTCATCGCGGCGGTGTCGATGACCGCGATCACCCCGGCGGCGGCGCAAGCCACATAGGCGATGGCGCCGTCTTCACTGAAGGCGACGCCATGCGGCGCGGCCGGCGTATCGATCACGGCCTCGACGGTCAGGCGCACATCGCGGGCGGTCGTGGACCTGGGGGCGCCCGGTGCGCGCGCCGCACAGCAGGCGAGCGCCAGCGTAGCCAGCGATGCGATCAGTGTGGGCCGCATGGGAGGTTCATCTCGGCTCGCTCATTTGCGGATAGATCATGACGCGATCATGCACCATCAGCACGAGATCGTCGGCGCCGTCCCCCGTGACGTCGACGATCCGCGCGTCGGAGGGCTCGAACTCGCGCGCCGACCCTCCCGTGAAGAGGCGCGATTCGTAGACCTTGAACTCCGTGGCGTCGTAAAGGCGGCGCGCGGCGGAGAAGGTGAGGATCTGGCACATCTGCTCGCTGGCGTCGAGGACGACGACATCGACGTAGCCGTCGCCGTTCAAATCGCCCGTGGACATCTCATGCTCCAGGCGATCCTCGACGTCGGATCGGTAGGCGGCGAAGGGCTCGATCGTCAGGCGCGGGCCCGCCACCTGGACGATCGCGAAGGCCTCCTCGCCGATGAGAAGCAGATCCGGCGCTTCAGTAGCGCCGTCGCGGGGCGAGAAGGCTTGCGCGAAGATCCGGCGCGCCTCGAAGCCGCCGACCGCCATAGCGGCGCCCAGGCGCCAGGCGCCCGGGCCCGCAAGGACCTCGACGAGGCGCTCGTTGGCGGTGTCGGCGGCGAGGAGCGTCAGCGAGCCATCGAGCTCGCGACGCCCCCCCAGCGCCGCGAAGCTCGTCGAGGCGTCGGGATGCGTCGCCTGGTCGAGAACGCGCCAGCCCCCCTCGCTGTCGAAGACGCAGGCGCGGACGAAGTTGGCGTCGGAGATCAGCAGCTCGTCGCGCCCGTCGTCGTTGACGTCCATAACGAGCGCATTGCCAGGCCCCGCCGATTCGACCAGACCGAACTGCGGCATCTCGCGTTCAGTCACGACTTCGGCGCTCGCGCCGTCAGCGTTGCGGACGAGAACGAGCGGCTGCTGGGGCGTGAGCAGAAGCAGGTCGGCGCCGCCATCGCCGTCGAGATCGGCGACGCGGATCGCCTGCGGGGCGCGGCGCACGCCATCGAGCTCGATGACGCGCGATTCGCCGTCTGGGCGGTGGATCTCGAGGATGTGATCGCGCCGCTCCTCCACCACCACGGCGAGGGCCGGGCCGTCGCTCGTCTCGAACCAGCCCAGACACACCGGCGTGGCCCCAGCCGTGGCGAGGGCGATCGGCTGCGGGAATCCGAGGCGACGCCGCGCAGGGTCGTAGACGCTGACGCCGACCGCCTTCTCTTCCTCGCTCAGCACGAAGACCTCCTTCGCGCCGCCGCCGTCCCACTGCCCGGCGTCGACAGCGGCGGGCGCCTTGAAAGCGGAAAAGGCTTCCGCCACGCCCAGCCCCCCCTCTGCGCTTTGAAATCGGAGGGTCACGCGGCTGCGGTTGGGCTCGACGGCGATGAGATCACTGAGCCCGTCCCCGTCGACATCGCTGGCCGCGACGCCCCCGATGGGCGGGGACCCGCCCTCAAAGGCGGTGATGAGCGCGGCGGCGCCGGCCGTCGGGTCCTCCTCATCAGCGGGCCGCTCAACGAAGTCGTAGAAGACCATCCGCCGGCTGGAGCGCTCGATCGTGCCGATGGACGCCGCGGGCTGGTCATCGAATCGCACCGGCTCGAGCTCCCACAGCGCGGGCGTCTCGAAGCGGGCCTCGGGGCCCAAGGCGGTCACGGGTCCGGCGGGCGAGTCGAGCGTTCCGGCGATCTCGCGCTGGCGCCAGAGTCGGATGGTCGCCTCGGCTTCGGGGGCGATGGCGACGACATCGAGCAGCCCGTCGCCGTCAAAGTCTTCGACGAAGGCGGCGACGAGGCGGTCGCCCGCGGCGCCGAGCATGGTCGGCTCTCCGAACCGTCCTCGCCGCGAGAGCGGGAAGACGGCGAGGCGCCCGTTCAGGATGGTGACAACCTCCGGGTCATCCCGGTTCGAGCCGGGGCGATCCTCGACGTCGGCGATGGCGAAGGCGGTGCGCGTGGCGGCGAGCCCGCGCGCCCGCCGGCGACCGTCGAGAGAGAAGCCGCCATCCTCCTCCTGGCGGAGCCAGACCAGCTCTTCGGGCTGTCCCGCGTAGACGAGATCCGGGCGACCATCCCGATCGACATCGTGGACGGCGATCCCCTGAACGCGGTGCGGGACGCTGACCTCGACGCGCTCGTAGTGGCGGGAGAGGGGCAGGTCGTTCACCCGGAAGGCGCGCTCCATTTCGGCGTCGGTCCGCGGCGCCGCGCGCTGGAGGAAGATCTCGATGCGGCTCGAGCGGTTGTTGACGACGACGAGGTCCTCGAGCCCGTCGGCGTCGATATCAGCGGTGGCGAGCGGGCCGGCGCCTTCGTCGAGGACAAGGATCCGCGGCGGCTCGAAGCCGAAATGCCTCCCGAGATCGCTCTCGGGCTGAGCGTCGGCGGTGGAGGCAAGAAGCCCGGGGAGGGACGCGAGCGTCGCCACAAGGGATCGATATCTCACTTTTTCGCTCCTCACTGAGTTCGGCGCCTGGGGACGATGGAGCCCGGAAGATTCATGCTGCGACTGATGGCGCGTCCGGTACTCTACGATGGTGGCGGCGGCGGGCGCCGTCCTCAAGTTCGGAGTTCCGGTCATGCGTGAACGTTGTGTGCTTGTCCTGCTCGCTCTGGCGATCCCTCTCGCCCCCTCCGCGCCCGCCCAAATGGATACGCCGGCGACGGCGGACTCCGTCGTCCTGGAGACGGGTCGAACGATCGTGGCGCCGATCCTCAAGGAGACGACGGAGGCGATCTGGCTCGATCTGGGCCATGACGTCCTGCGGCTGCCGCGGGCGGAGGTGGCGTCGATCCGGCGAGCCGCAGACGCCCGCGACGGAGCTTCGGCGCTGGTTCCCGAAAGCGCCGACACACTCTTCCGGACAAGCGAGGAGTTGACCGAGCGAACGCCGCGGGATCTGGCGGAGCGGTATGGCGAGGCGGTGATCAAGGTCTCGACGCCGGCGGGTCTGGGCTCGGGGTTCATCATTCATCCGGACGGCTACGCGATCACCAACGCGCACGTGATCCAGGGCGAGACGCGCATCAAGGCGACGGTGTTTCAGGAGGGCGATCTGGATTTCCGCCGGCTCCAGATCGACGACGTGGAGATCGTGGCGGTGAACAACCATCTCGATCTGGCCCTGATCAAGCTGGAGCATCCGGATGGAGATCCGTTCCCGACGGTCTATGTGCAGGGCGCGGAGGAGCTGGCGGCGGGGCAGGACGTCTTCGCAATCGGCGCGCCGCTGGGGCTCGAGCGCACGCTCTCGGCGGGCGTGATCGCGACGACGCAGCGCTCATTCGAGGGCATGACGTATATCCAGACGACGGCGGAGATCAACCCCGGCAACTCGGGGGGGCCGCTGTTCAATCTGCGGGGCGAGGTCGTGGGGGTGACGAACATGAAGATCCCCTTTGGCGAGGGGCTGGGCTTCGCGATTCCGGCGCGGTACGTGCGCGACTTCATCCGCAATCGTGAAGCCTTCGCCTACGACAAGGAGAACCCGAACTCGGGGTACATCTATCACGACCCGCCAACGCGGGAGAATTTCACGCCGCCGCCTGTGCTCGATGATGAGACGGCCGGGCGCTGAGCGACCAGATTCCTCGGAGAGCAATCGATATGAGACGCTTCATCCCTGCGCTCGTCGGCGCCGTCTTGTCGACGGCGCCCGCCCTCGCCCAGCCGCAGTCCATCGCGGAGATCGCGCCGCCCGAGACGATGGCGATGCTGTCGATCGACGATTTCCCCGCCCTGCGCGCCGCCTTCCAGAAATCCGTCCTCATGGACATGCTCGATGACCCCGAAATCCGCCCGTGGCTGGAGCAGGTGTGGGAGGACTCGGCGCGTGAGCTGCGCGAGGAGCTCCAGATGGTCGACGCCCAGCTCGAGGACCTGCCCTGGCCCGCAGGCCTCTTCGGCGGGGCGATCTGGTGGGGCGCCGATCCCGACGCGGAGACGCCCGCCCTGCGCTTCCTCATGACGGCCGAGTTCGAGGATGAGGACGCCGCGGGAGAGATGATGGCGGTTCTCGAAGACATGATTGATGAGCGACTGGATGCGCTGTTCATGGAGGCGGTCGAGGTCGCGGGGATCGACGCCTGGGCGCTCACGACCAAGGAGCAGCGACGTGGCGACCAGCCCAGGATGGCCCTCGCCGACGAGGAGGTCTACTTCGGGCTCTTCGACTCCTTCCTGGTCCTCGCTTCGGACACCGGCGCCTTCGAACGCGCGATCGACGTCCTCGATGGCGAGCGGCTCCCCTCGATGGCGGACCACGAGGCGCACCAGGAGGCCCGGCGGGCGGTTGGGGATGCGCAGGCGCGCCTGTCAGGTTTTATGCAGCCCTTCATCGACGCGATGAACTTCGAATACGACAACGCGGAGCAGTGGTCGCCGCTGCGCCAGCTTCCGCTCCCGCCAGGCGGGCTCGCCTCGGCGCTCGGGCTGGATGAGCTGAAGGCGGGCGCGCTCGGCGTCGAGCTCGCGGGCGAGCGGCTGGCGACGACGAGGCTGGCGGTCATCGCGCCGACGCGGCGAGGACTGCTGACGCTGTTCACGGAGCCGCTCCGATTCGAGGCGCCGGGCTTCATCGGAGCCGACGCGGCGAACGTCAACGTCTTCTCCATGAACTTCTCGCGGATTCTCCCCTTGGCGCGCGACGTCATCGCGCTGCTGCCCGATCCGGACCGAACGCAGGCGCGGGGGGTCATCGAGGGATTCGCGCCCGCATTTGAGCCGGCGCTGCGCTCGCTGGGCCCCGAGATCTACGCCATGAACACGATCGACCGCCCCTTCGCGTGGGATTCGGAGCGCAATCTAGTGGCCATCCGCACAAACAATCGACAGGCGATCAACGCCGTGCTCACGCAGTTCGGCGCCCTCGCGGGCCTCACGGCGCGCGACTTTCAGGGCGCGCAGATCTGGGAGACGTCCGCCCTCGCGCCCGGGATCGAGACGCCCGCGCTGGGCGTCGGCGCGGGGCATCTCTTCTTCGGACAGGCCCCTGAGATCGAGAATGCGCTGCGCACGGCCCAGGCGGACGAGGCGCCCCGTCTGGCGGATGAGCCGGCCTTCCAGCGCGCCCGCCAGTCCGTTCGACGCGAGGGGGCGATGTTCGAATACACCGATGCGCGGGCCACGCTTGAATACCGCGTCTGGACGTTTCGCAATCAGGTGGACGTGACGATGGCGATGCTCCGCTCCCTCTGGGGCGAGGGCCTCGAAGAGGAAGACGCGAGACAGATGCGCGAGGATGTCGAGGAGCAGACGCCTGAATGGCTCGGGACGATTCCATCCGCCGAAGTGTGGCTCAAGCACGTCGGCGACATGGTCGCTCAAGGGCATTGGAACGATCGCGGCTTCTTCGCAGCGACGCACCTGCTGGCGCCGGGGCGGGATTGAGCATCACGCCCCCGCGGGCGCAGCGACCTCGACCTCGCGGTTCTCCATCGGGCGCTCGGGCCAGATGAGCTCGATCCGGACGTCGAAGAGGCTGAGCAGCGACTCGAGCTGCTTCTCGACGGAGCGGCGCGCCTCCGCCTCGTACTTGGGGTTGTTCATCTCGTAGAGCTCGGCGGCCTGGCTCTGGGCGCGCTGCATGAGCTCCTTCTGCGTCGGAGCGTCGACCTGAATGATGTCGAGCAGGCCCAGCATGCGCCCCGCCTGGATGTCGTAGGGCGTGACGTCGGTGAGGCGCAGCGCGCCCTCGATCGGCGGCAGCTTCACTCGGAAACTCCCCTCTTCGACCTGCTCGATGTCGCTGCGGCGCAGGCGCGTCAGGTCGATCGAGTACTGTTTCTCGAAGTGGAAGATCATCGCCAGTTTGGCCTGGCTGAGAATCAGCGGCGGGAGCCAGCCCCATCCCTTGGTGCTGGTGGCGATCTCTTTGGCGCAGACTTCCAGCGCGACGAGGCGTCCGATGGCCGACACACGCTCGAAGATCGTCTTCGTCTCGACCGACTCCAGCGGCGCCTTCTTCGCCATCAGGCGGAGCAGCAGGAAAGCGATGATCGCTCCGACCACCAGCCCGACCAGAATGAGCACGAGCGTGTCCATGCGCCTGGAATCCTAGCCATCCCCCCGCCTTGCGCGTTTTTCGGAATCGCGCGAGGCCTCTTTCAGGCCTACCCGTTCTGGCGGAGCCGCTCCCGGACCATCTTCCGCATCGCCAGATCCGACATCCTGGGAACAATAGCGGAAAGCGCCACGCCGATGCGCACGGAGTTGCTCGTCCACACCTCCGGAACAGGCTTTCGGAGGCATTTGACGACCGCCTTCGCGACCCTCTCGGGCGACTGCATGAAACGCTCGGAGCTGTGCTCGATCAGACGCGACACGTTCGACGCCTCCTGCGTCTTGTCGAAGAACTCCGTCCTTGTTCCGATCGGATGCACGGTGGAGACGTGGACGCCATGCGGCTCGAGCTCGAGACGCATCGCGCGCCCAATGTGATGCTGCGCCGCCTTCGTGGCGCAGTACGCGCCGTAATAAGGCAACGAGAAACGCGCGACGCACGAGGAGTTCAGAATGATGTGCCCCTCGCCCGCTTCGAGCAGGCGCGGAACGGCGGGCTGGATCACGTTCATCGAGCCCCAGAAGTTCACCTCGAAGATCTTCCGCAGCGCGTCCTCTTCCATCTCGTGCATCGCCGCCTCGACGCCATAGCCGGCGTTGGCGAAGACGGCGTAGATCTGCCCGAAGTCCTCCTCCGCGCGCGCAATCAGCCGCTCGCAGGCGGCCTTGTCGGTGACGTCCGCCAGCTCCCACGCAGCCCGTCCGCCCGACTCATGGATCTCATCGACGAGGGACTCGAGTCGGTCGCCGCGCCGAGCGGCGGCCACGACGGGCATGCCCTCACGCGCGCACAGAAGCGCAACCGCGCGCCCGATGCCGGCGGAGGCGCCCGTGATGACGATGGGCCGGTCCTTCAAATCGATCTTCGACATGCGCCCCATCCTACTCCGCCGCGCATTCCGCGCCCCCGCGATAAAGCCCCCGCTCACGAATCACCTCGCGCACCCCCACGGGCACGGCGTCGACGATGCGCGGGTCGTCCACATACGACTCCGACTCCGCCAGAATCCGGCGGATCGTCGTCGAATCGACGTCAATCACCGGCGTCTCGATGATCCGCCGTCGCCAGCGCTCCAGCGCCTCGCCGCTCCAGTGCGGCTTCATCTTCTCAAGCAGCTCGCGCTCCGCGGAGGTGAAGTCGCCCCCGCGGAGCAGCACCACCGGCTCCGCCATCTCGATCACCTCCTCATAGTCGCGCCACTTGTGAAACTGCCCGGCCTGATCGGCGCCGATGAGGAGGCGCATGGTCTCGACGCGGGCGAACGCTTTCTTGAGAATACGCAGCGTGTCGATGGTGTAGGACGTGCCGCCGATGCGGATCTCGTATGGGGTCGCGCGCGCGCGGGGAAGGTCGGCGATGGCCGCGTCGACCATGGCGAGGCGATCCTCCCCCGGCGCGACCGGGCCCTCCTTCAGCGGCGCCGAGGCCGCGGGGATGTAGAGGATCCAATCGATCCCCATCGCCTGTCGGGCGCGCTCGGGCAGATCGACGTGCGCCCTGTGCGGCGGGTCGAAGGCGCCGCCGTAGACGAGCAGCGTGCGCACGTCGCGTGGGACGGGCGAGTTTCGCTCGATCATTCGCTGGATCATTTCGGGGGTGGTCACAGGTCGCCATGGTAGCGCGCCGGCTCGATGAGGGCGGTCTCGCCCGTGAGCACGTCCCGGAGCGCCCCCTCAAGGTGGCTCAGCGCGCGCCTCGTGCGCCGGGAGAGGGCGAGGACGGGTCCGATGTCGCCCGGATGCGTCAAAACATCGAACACAGCGCGGATCGTGCGCGTCCGTCCCCGCTCGTCGATCCAGCGCGGGCCGCGCAGAGGCAGGTCGTCATCCGGCCCGTCGCTGACGACGCGCACGACGCACCAGTTCAGCCCGGCTGCGCTGCTGCGCTCGGCGAAGGCGTGCGACTCCGTGTCGATGAGGGCGGCGCCGGCGCGCTCGCCCAGCCGGCGCTTCTCGAGCGCCCCTAAAATGGGCTCATCCGCCGCGAGGAGCGTCACCGGCTCGCCTCCGTTCGTTGTGCGCGCCGGACGCCATTCGTGATCCGCCCCGTCGATGATGCGCACAATCGACGGACAGTGACCGACGGCCCGCGTTGCGCCCGCAACACCGGCGAGAATCACGAGCTCAGGCGGCTCGGCGCGCTCCACGTCGTCCATCGCGCGCGCGATCGCAATCGGTCCCGGACCGGCGCGGCGGATCTCGACGTCGCCCGTCCGCCGCGCCGCGCGCACAGCCCGCGCGACTGTCACGCACTCGATTTCCAGGGGGCACAGGATGATCGTCCGACCCATGTCGCTCAAGCGTATCGCTTGTGGACGCTCGGGGCGGGGCACAGAACGCACAACGGGCGTTCCGCTCAGCGCGACCCGGCGTGGAGAGTCGCATCGGCGAACATCGAAGGCAGCTCGATGTCGGGAAACCGGCTCGCCATCTCCTCGGCCGTCAGGCCCTCGCCCATGAGCACGCCCCGGGCGTCGGTGACGCTGAAGCGAGGCCCCTCCGGCGTGGCGTGGATGTGGACGCAGTGGCCCTTGCCGACGAGCGTTCCCAGGGGAACGGCGCGCGCGGAGGGAGCGGTCTCGGCGAAGGCGGGGACGCGGGAGCCGGCGGCGCGGGTGTCGTCGGGCTCGATGGCGGTCGAGGCGAGGACGAACCCGACGGCGACCGCCACCGCCACGCCCGCGCGCGTGAGCGTCGCGGGTCGACCGAGCCGTTCGCGGAGCGCAGCGATTCGCTCATGGTTGATCATGACTGGCGCATCGGCTGAGCGGCCGGGCGGCTCGCGTCCGAATCGACTGAAACCGCCTCAAGCGGTGGTTCGCAGGGGCTCGGCCGCTACAATCGGCGGCTGCGGACCGGCCCTGTCGCGCTGTGAGGGCGGGTCCGGGAAGAATGAAATCTGGCCCCATCGTCTAGTCAGGTCTAGGACACCACCCTTTCAAGGTGGTAACACGGGTTCGAATCCCGTTGGGGTCATTGGGGGGTGAACGGTCGCGCCGTCTGATGAGAGCTTGCGGACAACGACCATTGATCTTTTTGAAATGCAGTTGACGCTCGCAATTTCGTTGCCGGCCGAGTCGATCGATCGGACAACGGAGGTGCGACGATGCTTCTTCGCTCGCTCAAGAAATCGGCCTTCCTTGCTCGAATCGCCAAACACGAACGGTTGCAGTGCGAGGATCCGATAAGAGCGATTAGCGCCCCGTGGCCCCTGGAGGTACAGATCGAGGAGTTATGGCGGCACTGCAGCGGCTTCAAGGCTTGGAGACGAGTCGCTGAGGCGCACGAATGCGATCGAAACACGCTTATTGCGATCCACCGTGCCCTCCTTCATGACGGCGCAGCGAAAGTCGTTCGGGGACACTATGTGCCGATTTCTGCGATGGCCTTCCCAGCTACACTCGACTACTTGTTGAGCGAGCTCGATCTGCCGGAGCCATCTATGCAGCAAGTCTCTGACGTGACTTCAGCGCTGTTAAACTACTTCGGACAAGTCCGCCTCGGAAGGGTCGCCTGAATCGCTTTCTCGTAGCCAGGTGTTACGCAGCTCCCAAGCGAACCGGGCGCTCATGGTCGTTCGTCGGCGATTCGCCGATGGTGATCTCGCCTTCGAGCTCGAGCGCGGCAAGGGCTTTTCGCACGGCGGTTTTCGTGGCGATGCTGAAGCGCGCAAGGGCGGATTCGAAGGGGGCTTTGGCGTTCGGAAGATCGCGACGGAGCGTCTCGAGGATGCTGAAGCGGAGATCGTCCGTGCGCAGGATGCGGTCGCGATAGGCGGGATGTTGCTCAAGGAGCCATGGCAAGATGAATCGGAGAGAATGTCGCCATGCCCATCGCCCCCGCCGACGCTTCGACTCCGGTGGGCTTGAGATCGGTGGGGGCGTGGCGGCGGGTTGCTTGGCGGGTTTGGAGGAAGTTGAGGCTGCCGCGTCAGTCTTCACGCGCCATTTGCGCTTGGAAGCCGGGGCGGGCATACTCCACCCATGCCCACGTCTCCCCATCAGCTCTTCGACTCCGCCGGGCTTCGGATTGCGGGCGTTGTCCCGTGGGGCGGGCGGGTTTTTACGTCGAGGGCGGGGGTGTATGTCGTGTCGCTGCGAGATGATCCGGGCAGCGCTGCGGGGGCTCGGGCGGCGCCGGTGTGTGCGGAGCGGGTGCGGGGGTGGATCGAGGTCGCGGGGGAGATGACGCTGGATGGGGAGCGGGCGGAGGTGGAGGGGGTGTGCGCGTTTCTTCAGTCGTTCTGGCTTCCTGATGAGGCGGTGGTGTACATCGGGAAGGCTACGTCGCTTCAGAAGCGGCTTCGTCAGTTCTGGCGGCATCGGCTTGGTGAGCGGCGGCCGCATGCGGGCGGGCATTGGCTGAAGGCGCTGCGCACGCTTGAGGACTTGCATGTGTTCTTCGCGGAGGCGGAGTCGCCGGCGCACTCGGCGGCGCTGGAGGCGGCGCTCGTGGATCGGTTCGTCGCGGGTGTGTCGGCGGGGACGCGGGCGGGGCTGGGGAATCCAGTTGTGGCGGTTCCGTTTGCGAATCGGTCGCATCCGAGGGGCGCGCGGAAGACGACGGCGCTGCGGGGGCAGACGGCGCGCGGGTGATTTCGGACTGGCGCGGTGGGGTGGGGGACACGTGCGCGTGGCTGCCTGTGTGGGGCGGGGCTACGCTCATGCATGAGCACCACAAAATCAAAGGCAGTCGTCGAGTCGCTTCGTCAGGTCATCGCGGACACGTATGCGCTGATCGGGCAGACGCATCAGTGTCATTGGAACGTGCGCGGGCCGGGGTTCTTTGCGCTGCACGAGGCGTTCGAGCAGCAGTACACGGAGCTCTTCGCCGCCGTGGATCAGATCGCGGAGCGTGTGCGCGCGCTCGGGTCGCTGGCGCCCGGCGGGCTTCAGAACCTGGCGAAGATGGCGGGAATGAAGGAGCTGGAGGAGGGGGCGGACGCGACGACAATGGTGGCGCATCTCACGACGTGTCACAAGAAGCTCGTGGAGGACGCGGCCGCGGCGCGGGAGAAGGCGGCGGAGGCGGACGACAAGGAGACGGAGGATCTGATGATCGCGCGGATCCAGACGCACCAGAAGACGATCTGGATGCTGGAGAGCTTTCTGGACGGGTGAGAGGGGTTTGTTCGCACCGGTTGGGGGCGGCGCCGCCTGCATGGGCGATGCCGGTAGACTGGTTCGACCCCAGCAGGAGGATTCATCATGCTGTCGATTCGTCGCCCAATCGTGATCGCCCTGTGCGCGATCGTCGCCTCGTCCCTCTGCGCCGCCGTCCTTGCCGAGGGCGAGTACCGCACGCCGCCCGCTGAGATCGTGCGCATGCTGGATGCGCCTCCGCCGCCGATCGTGTCGGTCGGGCCGAAGGGGGAGATGGCGGTCATCCTCGAGCGGGCGAGCATGCCCGCGATCGAGGAGCTGGCGGCGCCGATGCTGCGGCTGGCGGGGATCCGCATCAACCCCGCGACGAACGGGCGGCACATGTCCTGGTGGCGATTCACCTCGATGGCCCTCAAGCCGATCGCGGGCGGGGAGGCCCAGACGGTCGAACTCCCGGAGGAGGCGCGCATCGGCTGGCCCTCCTGGTCGCCCGACGGCTCCAGACTCGCCTTCACGCTCACATTCGACGATCGGATCGAGTTGTGGATGGCCCGGCGCGACACGGCGCGGGCCCGCCGTGTGGGCGATTTCCATGTCAACGCGACGCTCACGGGCGGATTCGAGTGGCTCCCGGACAGCCGGCGTGTGATCGTGGCCGCCGTTCCCTCCGAGCGGGGCGCTGCCCCGCCGCGGCCCCGCCGCCCCGCCGGACCGGTCGTGCAGGAGACATCCGGGCGAACGAGCCCTGTGCGCACGTATCAGGATCTGCTCGGGAGCCCGTATGACGAGGCCCTCTTCGAGCATTACGGCGCCAGCCGCCTCGTGGTGGCGCATACGGAGCGCGACCGCAGCGCGGCGATCGGCGGCGTGGCGCTCTACACCGATTTCGAGCCGTCGCCGGACGGCGATCATGTGCTCACGATGCGTCTGGCCCGTCCCTTCTCCTATCTCGTTCGTTACAACGCCTTCCCCGACGTGGTGGAGGTCCGGAATCTGAGCAGCGGGCGCGTCTTCGAGATCGCGCGCCGTCCGCTGCGCGACGAGGTCCCCATCGGCGGCGTGCCGACGGGCCCGAGGCGGTTCTCGTGGAAGAGCACATCCCCGGCGACGCTCGTCTGGGCGGAGGCGCTGGATGAGGGCGACCCGGATGTCGAGGTCGAGCATCGGGATCGGCTGCTGCTGTGGGATGCGCCCTTCGCGAGCAAGCCGCGGGAGCTCTTCCGCACGCCCGAGCGCTTCGTCGGGCTGCGCTGGATCGCGGACTCCGAGCGCGCGCTGGTGAGCGATTACGATCGCGACAAGCGCTGGACGAAGACATGGCTGATCGGCGGCGGGACGGACGAGCGGCTGGTCTTCGATCGGAGCGTCCAGGATCGCTACGGAGATCCGGGCGATCCGGTGATGACGACCAACGCCTCCGGCCACAGCGTGGCCCATGCGCACAGCGGCGCGATCTTCCTCAGCGGGTCCGGCGCGACGCCCGAGGGCGACCGCCCCTTCCTCCGCCGAATGTCGCTGGCGACTTTGGAGACAGAGCCCCTGTGGCGCGCCGAGGGGTCCGTTTACGAGCGCTTCGAGGAGCTGCTCAGCCCCGACGGCGCGGCCATCCTCACACGCCGGGAGTCGAAGACGCAGCCTCCGAACCACTTCGTCCGCGATCTGGAGGAGGGGAGCCTGCGCTCCTTCACCAGCTATGCCGATCCGGCGGCGGATTTCGCGCGGGCGATCAGCAAGGAGCTCGTGACCTATGAGCGCGAGGACGGCGTGACGCTGAGCGCCACGCTGTATTTGCCGGCGGACTACGAGGAGGGGGAGCGGCTGCCGCTGGTGGTGTGGGCGTATCCGCGCGAGTTCAACAGCGCGTCGGACGCGGGGCAAGTGTCGGGGTCGGAGCACCGCTATACGCGGATCAGCGGGCCGAGCCATCTGTTCTATCTGACGCAGGGCTACGCGGTGATGGACAGCGCGACGATGCCGGTGGTCGGGGATGATCCGGAGACGGTGAACGACACGTTCATCGATCAGATCGTGGCGAGCGCGCAGGCGGCGATCGACTACGCCGACGAGCGCGGCGTGGGCGACCCGGATCGCGTGGGCGTTGGCGGGCACTCCTACGGCGCCTTCATGACGGCGAACCTCTTGGCCCACTGCGATCTCTTCAGCGCGGGCGTGGCGCGCAGCGGCGCGTACAACCGGACGCTGACGCCCTTCGGATTCCAGAGCGAGCGGCGCACCTTCTGGGAAGCGCCCGAGATCTACTTCGCGCTCTCGCCCTTCATGCACGCCCACGAGATCAACGAGCCTATCCTGCTCACCCACGGCATGATCGACAACAATTCGGGGACGTTCCCCATCCAGTCGGAGCGGCTGTATCACGCGATCAAGGGTCACGGCGGCACGGCGCGGCTCGTGATGCTTCCCGAGGAGAGCCACGGCTACCGGGCGCGCGAATCGGTGCACCACGTCGTGGCGGAGATGGTCGAGTGGTTCGACCGGCATGTGAAGGGCGCCGAGACGGAGCGCGCCAGCGCGGGGCAGTGACGCGGAAGTGCATCCGCCGGGGAGATGGGTCGAATCCGCTCGCATGAGCCGACCAAAGCCCATCGAGCCCGGTCCCGGGCAGCGCAGCGTGTGGGATTTTCCGCGTCCGCCTGCGATCGAGCCCGTCGGGGCGGACGTTTCGGCGGAGTTCGGCGGCGTGGTCGTCGCGTCGTCGAAGCGCTGCGTGCGCGTCCTCGAGACGAGCCATCCGCCCGTGTACTACTTCCCGCCGGAGGATGTGCGCACAGACTTGATGAGGCCGTCGCGCAAGTCATCCTCCTTCTGCGAATGGAAGGGCCGCGCGCAATACTTCGACCTGGAGGCTCCGACGAAAGACGGCGTGCGGCGTGCGGAGGCGGTGGCCTTCGCCTATCCGGACCCCACCGACCTCTTCGCGGCCTACGCGGATTGGATCTCCTTCTACTGCGGGCCGCTGGACGCGTGCTTCGTCGGTGACGAGCGCGCTGAGCCGCAGCCGGGGGAGTTCTACAACGGCTGGATCACCGGCGAATTCGTCGGGCCCTTCAAGGGCGAGGCGGGGAGCATGGGCTGGTGATCAAGGGCGGAGGGTTGCGCGGGGATACGATCGGGCATGGATGCAGCCGAGCTCGCGCATCGATTGATCGAAGAGCAGCGCACGCTCGTCTTCGCGACAAGCGGCGCGGATGGTCCGTGGGCCGCGCCGGTGTACTACGTCTGGCGCGAGGGGCGATTCTGGCTCTTCTCGAGCCCGAAGAGCCGGCACGTGATGGATGCGATGGAAAGCGGGCGGTGCGCGGCGGCGATCTTTCGAGACGGCGACGACTGGCGTGCGATCGAAGGGCTGCAACTGGAGGGGGCGCTCGAGGAGGTCGGCGCGGATGATGCGCGCGCGGAGGGCGTGTTCGAGGCCTATGCGGCGAAGTTCCCGACCGTGCGCTCGTTCTTTGACAAGGGGGAGCGTGTGACGCTGGAGGCGCTGCTCGGGAAGTTTCGCTCGCGTCTGTACGCGCTCAAGCCGGAGCGCGCGTTCTATCTCAACAACGCCGAGGGGTTTGGGAAGCGCGTGGAGATTGAGTTGAGGGGTTAGTCCGCTGTGGCGGGCTTGCGCCGCGGCTCGCCCCAGCGGCGGAAGAGCTCGTGCTCCAGCCCGAGATAATCGAAGGCCTTGCCGATGGTCTGATCGATCAGATCCTCGACTGTCTGCGGCTCGTGGTAGAACGCGGGGAGCGGCGGGAGGATGAGCGCGCCGAGATCGGCGGCCTTCGCCATGAGCTCGAGGTGCCCCTTGTGCAGCGGCGTCTCGCGGACGACGAGAATGAGCTTGCGCCGCTCCTTGAGCGCCACGTCGGCGGCGCGCTGGAGGAGGTTGTCGGCGTAGGAATGCACGATCCCCGACAGACTCTTGACGCTGCACGGAATGACGATCATCGCGTGCGTCTTGAAGGAGCCGGAGGCGATCGACGCGGCCAGGTTGTCGGGGCGATGGACGACGTCGGCGAGGGCCTTCACCTCCTCCGGCGTGTACTGCGTCTCGACCTTGACATTCACCTCGGCGCCCTCGGACATGACGAGGTGCGTCTCGACGCCATCGATCGCGCGCAGATGCAGCAGCGTCCGGACGCCATAGATGACGCCGGAGGAGCCGCTCATGCCGACGACGACGCGCTTGGCCATGCGGGGAAGGGTAGCCGCTGAAGCCGCGCCGAACCCGGGCTCAGGAGAGGTCCGAATCGGTTGATCTCGAAAGCGGAGTCAGGTCTCTCCGTCGACCGGCGCCCGCTCGACGGTGAGGCGGACGGGGTGGCCGAACCAGCCTCGGGAGCGATCCTGCGTCCGGGCGCTCTCCGGATACTTCTCCTCGACGAGGCGGACGACGTCGCCCATGCCGGCGCCCGCGTCCACCCAGCCGCGCTCGATGTCGGGGAAGTCCAGGGCGCAGTTGGCGCAGCGCTTCGCATCGGCGAAGCGGATGGGGCAATACAGGCTCTCGATGTTGCGCAGCATCTCGGAGCCGAGGGACCAGACGCCCGTCATCCAGTCGCAGTAGAGACACCACAGCAGATCGTGCCCGACGAGTCCGTCGAACTTGTGCCGGCTCACCGCCACCCATTCCGACGAGCGATACGGCGGCAGCCCGATCAGGCGGACCAGCCCCGGATAGACGATCAGCTCAGCGAGCCGCACCACCAGAAAGACCGGCGCCGCGAGCGACATCCACCACACGGCGGCATGGTTGCGGAAGGGCCCAAGCGTGCGGTTGAGCGTGCGCACAAGCCGCGGCCCGCCCAGAGCGCGCCGGTTGGCCAGTTCGTGCAGGCGCATCCAGACGAGCGCCGCTCCGATCTGCCCCAGCATGGCGCCGAGAAGACCGAGCCAGCCGAGCGCGACGCCTGCGATCACAGGCGGCCCCGCGAGCAGAGTGAAGATGACAACGTCGAGCAGCGGCGCCCGCCCGGCCCGCTCGCTCAATCGCCGCCCGGGCGATCCCAGCCTCGGCAGCAGGTGAAGGATCCCGGCAAGGAGGAGGACGCCCGCAAGAGCGCCCGACGCGGCGAGGAGGAGAATCTGGATGGATTCCATCCGCAGAGCGTAAACACCGCGCCCGTCGCCGGCCAAACAGGCGTTTGAGATCCCTAAAAAACCCCCCCTCCCGCGTCGGGAGAGGGCTGGGGTGAAGGGTCTCCGATCCGAAATCAAAGCCTCAGACTCACCCGCGGTGGTCTGTTGCGCAATTGTCCGGAGATCCCATTCAAGTGAACTGGCGTATAATCCCGCGCCGAGCGGACCAATGCGCCGAATCGGGCGCCGAATCAGGTCAATGCGACCAGCGGGCGAGAGCCGATGTAACGCTTGCGCACGGGAGAAAATCGATTGAACTCGTTCAAGCGCCCCAGAGACTTTCTATCATGCGCATCAGTTGGAACAGACGCTGAGCGATGCGGACTGCGCGGTCGCCGACACGAGAGGTAGAAAGGAAGGGCCATGCACACCGGGGACGGCCGGCACAGGTTTGGAAATCGTCTGGGGCGAGCGGCGGGGCTCATCGTCGCGGCTCTCAGCTCCGGCGCGGCGATGGCGCAGCAGACCATCACGGTGGACTTCCCCCATCGGGACGTGGACATCGACTCGTTCCCGTTCACGACCGCGACGCTTGCGGATCTTCCGGGTCCGGATGGGCGGGTGTCCTTCGCTGAGGCGTTGATCGTCTCGAACAACACCCCGGGCGTTCAGACGATCGCCTTCGCGGTTGAGCCCACCGACTTCTTCTTCCAGACCGAATCGCCCGGCGTCGTCGTTGTGTTCATGGACCCCCCGTCGTTCAACGATGTCACGGCGCCGGTGATCATCGACGGCACGACCCAGACGGCCTTCGGCGGCGACACCAACGTCGAGGGCGCCGAGGTGCGAATCCGCGGCGCGAACCTGAACATCTTCGCCCCGGATGTCGTCGTTCGGGGGCTCGACAGCAGCGTCGTCAGTCTCGGAATCGGCGCCGTCAACTGCACGATCGAGAACAACACTGGTCTCTTCCCGCTCGCTCGGGGCGACGGCGCGGGCGCGATCGAGGTCATCGGCAACGGCGAATCGGCGGGGCACATCATCCGCGACAACGAGGTCGGCTTCATCAGCGTGGAACGGTCGGATGGGAACGTGGTTGTCGGCAACACCACCCGACGGATCGAGGTGCGCGGATTCGTCAGCGAGTTCGGCGGAACCGGGCCCTCGACGGGCAACCAGATCGGCGGGCCGAACCCCGCCGATGGCAACATCGTCATGGGCGACGGGAGCTTCTCGTCCAGCCCCTTTGGCATGCCCTCCGGATGGTGCGTCAGACTCTTTGACACCGAGGACACGCTGATCGAGAACAACCTGATCGGGACCACGCCGGACGGCATGGCATCTGGTAGCGACACCGCGACGATCGGCGTTTGGACCGCCGGAGGCGTGAACCACAACCTGACCATCCGTGGCAACACCATCGCCGGGATCAAGAGCGAAGGACTCCTGGGATTTGACAACTTCTTTTTCGGATCCCCGATGATCCTCGAGGGCCAGAACATCACCCTCACCGGCAACGCCATCGGGCTCGACGCCAACGCGCAGCCGACGCTCGGCTCGCCCTCGGCCACCGTCCTTCTCGGCACGGAGATCCGAGTCGGCGGAACCGTCCCTGGCGAGGGCAACGAGGTGACGGGCCACACGTTCGGCGCCATCGACCTGATCGCGGCGGACGTCTCCGAGCTCGCCGTCGAGATCTCGGGGAATTCGTTCCACGACAACAACCTTGCCGGCGACCCGACGTTCGTAGATATCGATTTGCGGGTGTCGAGCTTCGGACCGACGCCCAACGACGCCCTCGACGCCGACACGGGCCCCAACGGATTCCAGAACTTTCCGGACCTCAGCGAGGCGACGTCCACGCCGGGCGTGGGAACACGCGTCGTCGGAACCCTGGCCTCCGAACCCGGAGCGTCCTATCGCGTCGAGGTCTTCGCGAGCCCCGCCTGCGGCCCCGCCGGCTTCGGACCCGGGGAACTCTTCCTCGGGGCCTTCGAGGTCATGACGAACGCCAGTGGGGGCGTGTCCTTTGATCAGACGCTGCCCGTCGAGGTGAACGCTGGTTGGGTCGCGACCGCCACGGCGACCAACCTTGCGACTCGTGTCACGTCCGAGTTCTCGGCATGCATCGACATCGCGGGCTCTGCCGGCTGCCCCGCCGACCTGAACCAGGACGGCAGCGTCGGCGCGAGCGATCTGGCGATCAGTCTCGGGAGCTGGGGCCAACCCGGACCCGCCGATCTGGACGGCGACGGCATCGTGAACGCCTCGGATCTCGCGATCCTGTTGGGCGGCTGGGGCCCGTGCTCCTGATCCCCGCCGGGCGCATCGTTCGCAACATCCCATCCAGGCATGCGCGCGGAATTCTCGCTCGCGCCGGAGCAGCGGCGCTGACCCCCCGCGCCGCAGGGCGCCGGAAAGATGCTCGCGGAATGGAGCGGAGAGGGAAATTGGAGCCACCGAGGCGCATAAGCCAGGGACCCTCGGGTGCAAGACGACGATGGTCGACGGCTTGAAAAAGGTCGAGGTCTACGACGCCGATCGATTCCTCACGATCACGGGCCACCACTTTGGCGGGACGCGGCGCGCCATCGAGCAGCGGCGCCCGCCCGTCGGCCAAACAGGCGTTTCAGATCCCTGAAAACCCCCTCTCCCACCGGGGAGAGGGCTGGGGTGAGGGGGCTCCAATCCGAAATCAAAGCCTCAGACTCACCGACGGCGGCCTGTTGCGCGATTGTCCAGAGATCCCATTTCAGTGAACCAGCTCATCCGAGCGGGCGA
Source organism: uncultured Phycisphaeraceae bacterium (assembly GCA_964451515.1). Classification (GTDB taxonomy): domain Bacteria; phylum Planctomycetota; class Phycisphaerae; order Phycisphaerales; family UBA1924; genus CAYVIJ01. The sequence continues at coordinate 159,689 of CAYVIJ010000004.1, forward strand.
CTTGATAGCGATGATCGAGACGGCCGAGCTGCGGTTCCCATATCCGAAGTCGTCCGAGCCAGCGGTGCGGGAGCCTTGTCATATCGCCGCAACATACCGCTCCAACTGCTCCAGATGGTGCAGATCATGCCCGGCCGTCACCTCGATGAGCCGCCCGAGTTTGGTGACGCCGCGCTCCGCGTGGACGCCGTGGCGCTCCTTCTCCTCCGATGTGAGGGCCCGCCAGAGGTCGAGGTTGAGGCGGCGCAGCTCGGCGAAGCGGTGGGCGTGGTCGGCGGGGGGCGCCTCGTTGTGGCGGAGGGACTCGACCCAGCGGTCCTGGTCCATCCCCAGCATGAGCGGGCGCTCATCGGCGAGGATCGTGCGCGCCCGATACGCCATCACCAGTTCGGCGTCGACGAAATGCCCCAGAATCTCGTTCGGCGTCCACTTGCCCTCGAAGGGGCGCTCGCGAAGCGTCTCGGCGGGCGTGGTTTTGACGATCTCCGCGAGTGTGGCTGGCGTCTCGGCGAGGACGTCCAGCGGATCGCGCGAGCCGACGAGATCAAGCATGCGCCGGCTGTAGGCTTCGGGGTCGGTCAGTTCGAGTCGCTCGGGCGCGGTGGCCATGGGCTTCTCCCTTCGTGTGCTCTCTCAATCCTCCGCCCGTTCGCCCGGCGGGGCCATCTTGACGAGTCTCGGGTGGAACGTCGCCACCGTCTCGACGAGGTCCCGCTGCTGCGCCATGACGGTGTGGATGTCCTTGTACACGCCCGGAACCTCATCGAGCCCGGCGGAGAGAAGCGTCACGCCCGCCGTCTCCAGTTCCGGCCTCACGTGCGCCCAGCGGAAGGACTCCTTCGCCTTCCGGCGCGACATGACGCGCCCCGCGCCGTGGGCCGCAGAGCGCAGCGACTTCGCCTCACCCTTGCCGCGGACGACGAAGGCGGGGGAGGCCATCGAGCCCGGGACGATTCCCAGCACGCCTGCGCCGGCGGGCGTCGCGCCCTTGCGATGGACGACGACCTCGCGCTGCGAGCCGTCCGGCAGGACGTGCGTCTCCTTCCACGCAAAGTTGTGGTGATTCTCGACGTGACTGAGCGCCTTGGCGCGCAGATTCCTGACGATCGACTCGTGGATGATTTGGTGGTTGGCCGCGGCGAACTCGCCCATGAGGCTCATCGCCGCCCAATATTCCTGCCCCTCCGCAGAGTCGAGATCGAGCCACGCCAGCGCCTTGAGTTGCTTTGGCAACTCGGGATGCAGGCTCATGGCGAGCTTGGAGTAGTGATCGGCGACGGAGGCGCCGGGCCCGCGAGAGCCGGAGTGGGAGAGCAGCGCAAGGTATTCGCCGGCGGGGAGGCCCAGATCATCCTGCGCGAGTTCGAGGACGCCGAACTCGACGAAGTGGTTGCCCGAGCCGGAGGTGCCGAGTTGTGCGCACGCCTTTTCGCGGAGGCGCTTCGTGACGCTGGCGACGGACCAGTCGCGCTCGAGAACCTCGTGGGCGCGCGGGCGCTTGAAGGAGGCGCCGATGCCGAAGCGCGTCTCCTCCTCAATGGCGCGCGTCAGACGGTCCTGCTCGGCGATGAGCGTCTCGGGCGGCAGATCGAGGATCGTGAGCCGCATGCGGCAGGCGATGTCGACGCCCACGGCGTAGGGGATAACGGCGTTGTCGGTCGCGAGGACGCCGCCGATGGGCAGCCCGTAGCCGACGTGGCAATCGGGCATGAGGGCGCCGGCCAGCGAGACGGGCAGCTCGCAGGCGCGGCGCATCTGGCTGATCGACTCAGGATCGAGGGCATGGCCGTAAGAGGTCCACTCAGCGGGGCCGTCGGGGCGGGGCTCGAAGGCGGGATCGGCAGGATCGGGGGAGAGCTGGCGTGCGAGGGGGGCGAAGTGGTCGTGCTTGCGGAAAGAGGCGGGATCGGCGAGGAGGCGCTCGAGGCAGCCGGCGATCTGCGCGCGGGAGAGGTCTGCCTCGCGGGCGGCGTGGACGCACTGGAGGGCGGTTGCGATCGCGTCCCTGGGGACGCCCATGTTGATGAGTTCGCGCTTTTTCATGGGCCTCGTGGGGTCGATCGTCGCTTCGAGAGCGTAGGAAGACGCCCGCGGGCGGACTTGCCTGGAAGCGCGCTAAGGTTCCTGTCGTGCAGGATGAGGCGGACAACACGCTCGAAAGCGGGGCTGAGGCCGAGGCCGATTTGACGGTGAACGGCGTCAGCGGGCGCGATCCGCGCCTGGACGAGTCGCCGCCCGCGTGGGGAACGGAGTCGCGCGAGGAGCGGATGGCGCGGCTGCTGGCGAAGGCGCACGCGCTGCCGCGCCGGCCCGGCGTGTACCTGATGAAGGACGGCGCGGGCAAGACGATCTACATCGGCAAGGCGGCGCGGCTGAAGGATCGCGTGGCGTCGTACTTCCAGCCGTCGGCCGAGCTCGGGCACAAGAAGCAGCCAATGCTCGAGGTCGTGCATGACTTCGAGATTCTGGAGTGCGAAGGTGAGTGGGAGGCGCTGCTGGCGGAGGCGCGGCTGATCAAGGACACGCGCCCGCGCTTCAACGCGCGCCTCACCGACGACAAGACGTTTCCCTATCTCGTCATCACCATGCGCGACGACTTCCCGGGGGTGTACATCACGCGCTCGCCGAGCGAATACAAGGGCGCCAAGATCTTCGGACCCTTCACCAGCGTGTACGCCCTGCGCGAGGCGGTGCAGCTTCTCCAGCGCGCCTTCAAGTTCCGCACATGCTCGCTGGAGATCCGCGACGGCGATCCCAGGAACAGATATTTTCGCCCCTGCCTGCTGCATCCCATCGGCCAGTGCACCGCGCCCTGCGCGGAGAAGATCTCGAAAAAGCAGTACCGCGAGGACGTCGAGCGCTTCGTGCGCTTCATCGGCTCCAAGCGCAGCGCCATGCTGCGGGAGATGCGCGCCGAGATGAGGCAGGCGTCGGAAGCGCGGGAGTTCGAGCGGGCGGCGGCGCTGCGGGATCAGATCAAGGCCATCGAGAAGCTCGACGAGCGCGCGAGCCGGAAGGATCAGTGGCAGCCCGAGACGGAGTCGATGTACGTCGACCCCATCAAGAGCCAGCGCAGCCTTCAGCGCACGCTCGGGCTCGAGACGCCCATCCGCTGCGTCGAGGCGATCGACATCGCCCATCTCGCCGGCGGCGAGACCGTCGGCTCCAAGGTCTGCTTCGTCGACGGCAAGCCGCTCAAGAACGAGTACCGCCGCTACAAGGTGCGCACGGTCGAAAACGACGACTATGCGGCCATCCGCGAAGTCGTCTCCCGACGCTATCGCGAAGCCGGGCAGGGCAACGAGCTGTATCCGGACGTGATCCTCATCGACGGCGGGCTGGGGCAATTGCACGCGGCGCTGGAGGCGTTTCAGCAACTCGATGTCCAGCCGCCGATGGTCGTCTCCCTGGCGAAGAAGCAGGAGCTGCTCTACGCGCAGGAGCGGACGGAGCCGATCCGGCTCGGCCGCGAGAACCCGGGCCTGAAGCTGTGCCAGGCGATCCGCGATGAGGCCCACCGCTTCGCCCAGCACTACCACCACATCCTGCGCCGCAAGCGGACGTTGGACGAGGACTGACGTTTCTCTTCCCGCACTTTCCCGCGTAGGCGTTACATCTTCACATGGGCGCCCCTCCTTGTCGGCCCGCCGCCATCCGGACGATCCTTCCGAGCGGCTGTGAAGCGGCGCCGATGGCGCGGGTCGGGCGAAAGACCGGAGCGACGCGGCCCGATTGAGGACCCGTCGGGGCGTCGGTCCCGCGTTGTTCTCTCAGGAGCCTGGATGCTTCGAGTCCCGATCAAAGCCGCGCGTCCCGGAATGGAGCTGGCCATCCCCGTGCGCCATCCCCAGCGGCGGGAGCACCTGCTTCTCCAGGCGGGCTTCCAGCTCGATCAGGCGGCGATCACGCGCCTCCGCGATCTCCGTATCACGCAGATATGGGTGCGCTATCCGGGCCTTGAGTTTATCGGAAAGTACATCAATCCCAATGTCTTCGAGGGGCAGCAGCGCATCGGCGCCGCGCTGTCGGACATCTTCAATCGCGTCGCCAGGGGCGCGCGCGCCAAGCTCGACTATCCCGCCTACAGCGTCATGATCCGCGAGTTCCTCGACAAGCTGATGCAGGAGCCGGTGGCGGCGGTCTATATCCAGGAGCTCGAGTCGGAGGATCGTCCGCTGCTCCAGCACTCCGCCGACGTCTGCTTCCTGTCGCTGCTCATGGGCCTCAAGCTCGAGGGCTATCTGGTCCAGCAGCGCCGCCGTCTCCCGCCGCGCCTAGCGAAGAACAGTGTCAATCTCGGCCTCGGCGCCCTCTTCCACGACGTCGGCATGATCGAGCTCGACGAGCAGACACTCGAGCGCTGGCGCCTCACCCGCGATGAATCCGATCCGAAGTGGCGCGAGCATGTGCGCATCGGACATCAGATGGTCACCGGCAAAATCGACCCCAGCGCCGCCGCCGCCGTGCTGCATCATCATCAACGCTTCGACGGCTCCGGCTTCCCGTTCAAGCCGGGGCACGAGGAGGCGCAACGGGGCGAGGAGATTCACGTCTTCTCGCGCATCATCGCCGTCGCGGACATTTTCGATCGGTTGCGCCGCCCGCCGGAAGGGGAGCCGATGCCCGTGGTCTACGCCTTATGGCGGATGCGGCAGGCGGATCTGGCGCCCGGGCTCGACCCGATGGTCGCCAGCGCCCTGGTGACGGTGGCGCCCCCCTATCCCCCGGGCTCCACGCTGACGCTCAGCGACGGAACGGAAGGCGTCGTCGTCGAGTGGGATCCGACCGCGCCCTGCCGCCCCACAATCTGCCCCGCCGGCGACCTGCGCGCCGCCACGGAGCCCGTAAACGTTCACGACACGCGCCTGATCGATCTCCGCGAGCGCCCCGAACTCTTCGTCGCCCGACATGAGGACGTCGATGTCTCCGAGTGGAACTTCGAGCCGCGTTGGGCGGAGGAGTTCGATCTGGCGGCGCAGGAGCGCGGCGTCGGACTGATCAGCGCTTCGATGGCGGCGTAAGCGGCGCCCTCACCGTCACTCGTTGGCCGCGTCGTTCGAGACGTCGGGCGCCGATTTGGAGGACGCCCCCTCGCCCGCCTCCTCGGACGTCTCGCCGCCCTCGCCGCTCCCGCCACCCGCGCCGTCCTTCACCTGGCGCACCTGCGGAACGCCCTCGCTCTGGCTCGGGCCCGCGTTCGGCGCGGCGCCCCCTCGCCCTGCCCGCATCGCCATCCGGCTGCGCATCTGGCTCATACGCGCCTGCATCGTCATCTCGCGCAACTGCGCGAGTTGCTGCTGATCGAACTCCGTGCTCAGCACCTCGCCCGCTCGAGGCTCGCGCAGCAGCACGCGCTGCCCGGGCTCAATGCCGCCGAGAATCTCCGCGTGCGTGTTGGAGAGCCGTCCGATGGCGACGGGCGCGCGTTCGTAGCGCCCGCCGCGGGGCGTGTAGACATAGGCGATCGGTCCGTCGCGGAAGACCGCCTGGACGGGGACCGCGAGCGCTTCCTCGACCGTCCCGAGCAGAATCTCAGCCTCGCAGCGCATCGAGGGCTTGAGCCCCGTCTCCTCCGTTGTGGTGTCCGTGAGGTCGATCTTGACGGTGTACTCGCGCAGGTTTGGGTCGCGCCAGCCCTCCGACTCCGCGAGCACGCCGATCGAGGAGACCGTTCCCTCGAACGAGCGGTTCTGGAGCGCATCGATGCGCACCGACGCGGGCTGGCCCGGGTGGACGCGCCCGGCGATCGACTCATGCACGCGCACGGCGGCGACCATCTGATCCGGATCGGGCAGGACCATGATCAGCTCGTTCGGACGGATGTCGCGCCCGACCTGGATGGGCCCGCTGCCGCTGGCGCTGCTCCATCCACGTCCCGACGAAAGGCTGGTGGCGTAGACGACGAGTCCGGCCGTGGGCGTGTGGACTGTGGCGTTTTCAATCTGCTCCTGCGTGTCGGCGAGCCGGTCCTCGCGAATCGCGAGCTGTCGACGCTTGTTGGTCAGATCCGCCTCCTTCGAAGCGAGCTCCGACTCGTTCTTGCGCTTCACGCGCTCCAGCTCCGCCGTCGCCTCTTCGACATCCGAAGTGAGCCGCTTATATTCTTTATCGTACTCGAAGGTCTCGAAGACCCACTTGTCGAGCTCCGCCGTCTCGACATCCGCCTCCGCCTGCACCAGCGACTCGGCGTCGCTCTTGAGCTCGTCCGAGGACGCGAAGCCCCGCTCGTAAAGCTCCTCCGTGCGCTCGTGCTTCTCGCGCAGACGCTCGACTCGTCGCTCCGCGAGGCGAATCGCCAGATCCAGCTCCTCCCGCCGCTTGACCACGTCCCCCTTCAGCCATTTCTCGAGTTCGATCTCCGCGAGCTCGAGGTTCAGCTTCGCCTGCCGCACCGCCGCTTCGTTCTCATTGAGCTGGATCTCGTAGGCATTCTCCGCCGCGATCAGCTCCGAACGCGCCGACTCGACGCGAAGCTGCTCCTCCTCCAGTTCGGTTTGAAGATTGTCCGTCGCCAGCCGGACGAGCAGATCCCCGGGCTTCACGAACGTCCCCTCCGGAACGACATCCACGATCGCCGCAGAAGAGTCGAGCTCCGAGCGGATCTCCTTCTGGTTCTTCGCCTCGAGCTCGCCAGACGACGTCACCGTGATGTCGAAGCTGGTCACTTCGACGTCGTACAGCTCTTGCGTCAACTCTTCCTCGGCGCCATCGCCCGAGGAGCCCAGAGTCCACACCGAGACAAGGGCGGCGACCAGCAGGAGGATCGTCACGACGATGACGGTCAACGCCCCCCCTCGTCGCGGCGCGAAGGCGAAGGCGTGATCGGTGGACTGGATAGTCATCGTGGCTCCGGAGAGAAAGAGTCTTGGGAAGCGATTGGTCAGGGGAGAGGACTTCCCCCGCCCGGGACGACGAGAAAGCGGCGCACCTTCCCCCGGAAGCGTACACCTCACCACGACTCTGGTTTCGCACAACCCGCTCAGCGGGTTTCAGGAGGGATGATTTCCCGATTCTCAGAGCGATTCGCCCGCTCACGGGCCTCCCGCCCGGGGTCGAGCGCCCCGGCGAGGGCGGCTCGGGTAGGGTCGGACTCGGGGATCGCGGTGGGATCCGCGAGGGCCAGCGCCATGCCCGGCAGGGGCCGGAAGCCCCCCTCCGGTCCGATGCGGAGCGTCCCGGTGGCGAGCAGGTATTCGAGCACGGCGATGCGGAGATCACGGACCGCCTCGTCGCGGTCGTTCTGGGCGCGCAGGAGGTCATCCTGCGCTTCGGAGATGAGGTTCGCCTCCGCCTCCTTGATGACCTGCTCCTGGAGACGCAGGCGGTTGGACTCGACCTCCTCCTCCGCCAGCAGCAGGTTGAGTCGACGCTGATCGATCGCCCGTCGCGCGGCTCGGGCGTTCAGGATGACGGTGTCTCGGAACGTCTCGAAGCCGCGGATCTCCCGCTGGAGCCCGATGATCGCCGAGCGCAGATTGAGCCGCTCGATCTCCCGATCCAGCGGGAGACCGAAGGTCACGCCCAGGTTGTAGGAGGAGTCGTCGAAGTCGAAATCGTCGATCGCGTTGTCGTCGTCGCTCTGCCCACCCGAGGCGATCGAGGCGGCTATGTCCAGATCCGGCAGGAGCTGGTTGAAGGAGTTTGAGACGGCGCGCCGCTCATCGGCGATGCGATCGTAGACGTTCTGGAGATCCAGGCGGTAGAGCAGCGACTGGCGGGCCGCCTCCCCGGGCCCGGGCGCCGGCTCGGGCAGCTCGATCAGGGACGGCTCGATGATCACCGCCGTCTCCACCGGGATGCCGAGCCGGATCTTGAACCGGTCCAGCGCCAGCAGATACGCCTCGCGCTGGTTCGCCAGCGAAGACTGCGCGAAGAGCACGTCGGCCTGAAGCTCGCGAAAGTCCGACGCGGGATCCTTCCCCGCGTCCACACGCGCCCGGGCGCGCTCCGCCGAATCGATACGCGACTCCAGTGAACGCTCCTGATTGTCGATCGTCGCGACCTGCGCGGCCAGATTGAAGAAATCCGTCGCGATGTCCACGAAGAACTCGCGACGGAACCGCTCGAAATCCCGCGCCGCGTACACGACCTCCCGCTCCGCCTGGATCAGATCCTCCCGCGCAATCAGACCCGCGTCGCGCAGCAGCGGGATGTTCGCGTCCAGCACGAGTTGCGAAGACGCGACGAAGTTCTCCGTCACCGTCGAGCGAAGCTGCTCCGTCGCCTGCGTGATCAGCCGCGCCTCGACGTCGCCCCCGTAGGGCAGACGCTGCGTGACGCGCAGCTCGTTCATCACCGTCAGCGCCGCGTCCGCGTCGTCCGCGATGGACCCATCCAGACTCGCGGAGAGATCGTTGAAGAAACGCGGGCTGTATCGATGCTGCTCGATCAGCAGCCGCAGCGCCGCGAGGATGTAGTCCTCCTCCGCCGTCTTGTATTCCCGACTCTCCTCCTGCGCAATGCGCAGCGCCTCCTCGAGATCCATCCGCAGCGCGTCCGCCGGCTCCTCCGCGTAGGACTCCAGCGCCGCCGCCACGTCCCGATCGGGCGGCGCGGGGATGAAAGCGAGCTCCTCCGGGTCGGGATTCAGCGTCGGCGGATCCACCCGAGCCTGCCCCGCCGCCCGATACCGGTCCTGATCGGTGAAGCCGCCCCAGTCCCGCACCGGCGCCGATCCCTCCGGCGCCGAGATGTCCAGAGACTGACGATCCACCAGCCGGTTCACCTTCCGATCGATCCGGTTCAGCCCGCTGCACGCCGCCAGACTCGCGCCGACAACCATCGCCAGCGCCAATGTCGCGCAGCGTCGCGGCAGCGATCGCGCGTGGGGAACGCTTGAGATCCTGAGAGCCATGGCGGGCGAGTGTACCGGGCGACCCCGTCGTCGTTGCGGGCGGATCGACCCCTACCTAAGGTGGTCGTTCCGGCGCGGGGCAGCCCAGGAGCAACCGGACCGCATGGCGTCCATTTCCTACGACGGACAAAGTTTTCAGATCGACGGCCGACGACGCTGGCTTGTCTCGGGCGTGCTCAACCCCACACGAACCGCCCGCGGACGGTGGGAGGATCGCATCCGCGCCGCCCGACAGGCCGGGCTCAACTGCGTCTGCGTCCCCGTCGTCTGGCGCGAGCATGAGCCGGCGCCCGGCGCCTTCGACTTCGAGGGCGAACGCGATATCGCCGAGTTCATCCGCCTCTGCGGACGCGCCGGTCTGTTGGTCATCCTCCGCGCAGGGCCCTTCCTAGACGACGGGCACGATCTGGGCGGCCTGCCCCCCTGGCTCCTCGAACACGAGGGGATCGTCCTCCGCTCGAACAGCGGGCCCTTCCTCGAAGCCGCCTCCAGATGGATCAGCGCCCTGATGGGCCAGATTCGGGATCTCCAGATCTCCGCCCGCGGCCCGGGCGGGCCGATCCTCCTCGTGCAGGTCGAGCATGAGTGGTTCTGCGGCGACGACGAGACGGGCGTCGGCTATCTCGGCGAGCTCGGACGCTACCTCCGCGAAAACGGCCTCTCCGTCCCGCTGCTCAACACCAACAATCTCTATCAGCAGATCGAAGGCGAGATCGATGGCTGGACCACCGCCGACGCTCTCCAGGCCACCATGCGCCAGTTGCGCCACGTCCGACCCGACGCCCCGCGCCTCCTCACCGACGTGCACACCGCCGGCCACGACACCTGGGGGCGCCCCCACGAGCGCCTCCGCTCTCCCGCTGAGCTCATCGACTCCCTCGCCCAGGCCCTCGCCGCCGGCGCTCAGTTCCAGATCATGCCCTTCCACGGCGGCGCCAGCTTCGGCTTCGACGCGGGGCGCCTTCCCACCCTGCCCGAGGGCTTCTGCACCACCAGCCACGACTGCGGCGCGCCGCTGACGGAGGCGGGCGGGCGCGGCGAGATGTTCGCCGCCGTCAAGCGCGTCTGCACCTTCGCCTCCTCCTTCGAGCGCGTCTTCGCAGGACTCGATCCGGATTACCACCCCATCGCCCTGGATCCCGCCTCGCGCAGCGGACGCGGCGGCGCCGCCAGCGTGCCCGTCGTGCACTGCAAGGGCGCGCAGGGATCGATCACCTTCGTCTTCGGCGATCCCTCCCCCAAGGCCCGGCGCGGTGAGGCCACGCTCATGCTCCCCTCGGGGATCTCGCTGAATGTGGACCTGCGCGGCCAGCCCGTCGTCTGGGCGCTGATGGACGTCGTGCTCGCAAACCGCGCCGTCCTCGACTTCTGCAACCTCTCCGCCTTCGCGCTCGCCGGGAACACGTTCGTCTGCTTCGGACCAAGCAACGCCGAGGCGACGATCTCCATCAACGGCGCCGTCTTCCGCTCGACGGTCCCGAGCGGCAAGACGCCCGTCATCGAGGAGCACGAGGGCGTGACGCTCGTCGTCTGCAACGAGTCGCAGATCGACGCCGCCATCCGCACCCCCGACGCCGTGTACGTGGGCTGCGCCGAGATCGACGCCTCGGGCGAGCCCGTCCCCGCGCCGGGTTTCGCCACCTGTCATCGCATCGACTCATCCGGCGCGCACACGCAGATTCGCGTCGGCCAGCCCGCCAAGGCGCCTCGGGCCCCTTCTCTCTCCAGGTGGGAGCGCGCCAGCGGCGAGGAATACGTCACAGGCGCCTCCGAGCGCTTCGCGCGCATCGACGGCCCCGCCCCCCTCGAGCGCCTCGGCGCCCCCACGGGCTACGCTTGGATGCGCGCCACGCTCAAGACGGGCGCCGGCAAGAAGCACAGCCTGGGCCTCTTCGAGCTACGCCATCGCGCCCACCTCTTCATCGACGGGAAGCTGGAGGCCCTTATCGGCGAAGGCCCGGGCGCCGAAGCGCCGCCCGCGAGCGTCTCGCTCAGAAAGGGGGAGACGACCGCCGTCTTCCTCGTCGACAACCTCGGACGCTGGGCCGGCGGCAACGCCCTCAGCGAGCCCGCCGGCCTCTTCGGCGAGATCTACGACGCCAAGCCCCTCAAGGCCGGCAAGGCGAAGCTGGAGACGGCCACGCCCTTGCGCCCGCTCGATGTCCGCTCCCCGCTCTGGGGCGTGCACTCCGACGACCGCACCGCCGCCGATCGCGTCACCTGGCGCTTCGAGCATCGCCGCAAGTCGCCTCTCTTTCTGCTTATCGATCAAGGTGAGGGCGATGGCTCTCTCATGGGCCTCGTCGTCCTCAACGACGAGCCCATCGATGTCTTCTCCCAGGGCGGCGGCGTGCGACGCGTCCGACTGCCCGAAGAGCCCTTGAAGCGTGGACGCAACGTCCTCCAACTCGCCTTCCTGGGCGATCCCGACGCCGCGCTCAAGTGGAGCGAGCGCGCCGTCGCGCTCTACGAAGGCGCCGACGCGCTGAGCGGCAAGGATTGGGCCTTCGCCAAGTGGGAGCCGCCCGCCGACGACGCCTTCGAGCCCGTCTCCAGGTCCGCCATGCGATCCGCCGGCGCGCCCACATGGTGGCGCTGCGCCTTCAAAGTCAAGGATCCCCTCGACGCCCTCTTCCTCGACGTCTCCGGCCTCACCAAGGGCCAGCTCTTCCTGAACGGACGCAATCTGGGCCGTTACTTCGTCGCGACGAGCACGGGCAAGAAAGTTCCCCCGCAATCGCGCCACCACCTCCCGACCCCCTGGCTGCGCGCCGGCGAGCCCAACGACATCCTCATCTTCGACGAGCACGGCGCCGCGCCGAACAAGTGCCGCCTGGTCTACGACCCGCTGGGGCCCTTCGGGGGTTGACGCCCCTCACACCTTCCTCAGCACCGCCGCGTGAAACGGCCTCCCCTCCTGCGCGTACTTGCGTTCGAAGTTCGTCCCGACCAGTTCCCCCTCCCGCGCCGAGCCCGGGCGGTGTTCGGCGGCGAAGGGCAGGCGTTCGAAGCGAGGGCCCTCCTTCGTGGGATCGCAGCAGCGCGCGAAATGCTCTTCCATCCACGCCCAGTACTCCTCGTGATCCGTCACGATGCGTAGCTCGCCGCCGGGCGTCAGGACGCGGTGGGCGTCGGCCAGGAAGGCGTCCTGCACGACCCGCCGCTTGTGGTGCTTCTTCTTGGGCCAGGGGTCGGAGAAGTAGAGGTGGATCGTCCGGGCGATCGCGTCCGGCGCGCGGTGGCGCAGGAACTCCACCGCATCGGCATGCAGCAGGCGGACGTTCTCCAGCCCGCGCCGGCGCAGGCGGTCGGCGGCGTACAGCCAGTACTCGCGCGCCCATTCGAAGCCGAGGAAGTTCACGTCGGGCCGCTTCGCCGCCTCGTCGATGAGGAAGGCGCCCTTGCCGGAGCCGATTTCGATCTCGAGCGGCTGATTCTCGCGCCCGGGGAAGAGCGTCCGCGGGTCGAAAAGCATGGCCGGGTTGGGGCCCGGGCCCTCGTGCGGGGGCAGCCCGTCGGGGATGGGGGGCAGGTCGCCCTGCGTGAGGCCGACGTGCCCCGGATCGAGATGGCGTCTGCCTGCGGCGCCGATGGTCATGACGTCTCTGCGTGCGATGGTGCGTGCGGGATGGTCGAATCGTCCGAAAAAAGCGGGCGTCCCAAGGAGAACCCCGGGGGGAGAAGCGTCGTAGAGTGTGGGCAGAATAATGCTGGCGGCCCCTCTTGCACGGGCCGATAGCAACGGAGCTTGTTCGAGGCTCGTTTGCCAGCGACGCGGGCGGACCCCGAATGCGCGTCGACGACGCCTGAGGGTGTCGGACGCGGTTGCAGATTGACTCGACGCTTGGCCGGAGCGGGGCTTCCCGCCGAACGGAGTGTGACGGCGCTCCGCCCCGGCCCACGTGCAGAGGAAGCTCCGCCATGTCCGACGAGATGCGCACGACCGCGCCCCCCACCGCCAACGAGCCGCTGCGCTCGCTCATCGAGTCCCGCCTCGACCGCCGCCAGTTCCAGGATCATCACTGGGAGGGCGACTTCTGGGCGTATCTCGACGTGGCGATGCAGCATCCCGGCATCGCGCGCAGCTCATTCCAACGCGTCTACGACATGATCCTCTCCTATGGCTGGGAGAAGTACCGCCTCTTCAAGCGGGACCTCATCCGCTATCACTTCTTCTCCGACCCCGTCGACAATGGCGCCGACGCCATCTTCGGGCTCGACGAGCCCCTCATGGAGCTCGTCGACTTCTTCCGTTCCGCCGCGGAGGGTTATGGCACGGACCGGCGCGTCCTGCTGCTGCACGGGCCGGTGGGCTCGAGCAAGTCGACGATCGCGCGCCTGCTCAAGAAGGGCATCGAGGCGTACTCGCGCACGGACAGCGGACGTCTGTACTCCTTCTCCTGGATGCTGGATGAGCACGCCGGCCCGGGATCGAAGACGCACGAATATCCCTGCCCGATGCACGAGGAGCCGCTGCTGCTGGTTCCGAAGGAGGCGCGTGCAGACATCCTCGCGAAGATCAACGAGCACTACCGCCCCGCCTTCGGGCACGGTCGGATTCGCCTGGTCGGCGAGCTGTGCCCCTTCTGCCGGAAGGTCATGCACGACCTGCTGATGCACTACGAGGGCGACTGGGCGAGCGCGATGCAGCACATCAAGGTGCGCCGCATCATCCTCTCGGAGAAGGACCGCGTCGGCATCGGCACCTTCCAGCCCAAGGACGAAAAGAACCAGGACTCGACGGAGCTCACCGGCGACATCAACTACCGCAAGATCGCCCAGTACGGCAGCGACTCCGATCCGCGCGCCTTCAACTTCGACGGCGAATTGAACATCGCCAACCGCGGCGTGTGCGAGTTCATCGAGATCCTGAAGCTCGACGTGGCCTTCCTGTATGACCTGCTCGGCGCAACGCAGGAGCACCTGATCAAGCCCAAGAAGTTCGCGCAGACGCACATCGACGAGGTCATCCTGGGCCACACCAACGAGCCCGAGTACAAGCGCCTCCAGAGCAACGAGCTGATGGAGGCCTTCCGGGACCGCACGATCAAGATCGACGTCCCCTACAACACCCGCCTCGACGACGAGATCAAGATCTATCAGAAGGATTTCGGCCCGGAGCGCATCCAGAACGTCCACATCGCGCCGCACACGCTCGAGGTCGCGGCCATGTGGGTGCTGCTGACGCGTCTGGCCGAGCCCAAGAAGAGCGGCCTGACGCTGCTTCAGAAGATGAAGCTCTACAACGGCAAGGCGATCCCGGGCTTCACCGAGGACACCGTCAAGGAGCTGATGGAGGAGGCGCCGCGTGAGGGCATGACGGGCATCAGCCCGCGCTACGTGCAGGACAAGATCAGCAACGCTCTCGTCAGCCACCAGGCGATCGAAGAGGCGGCGATCAATCCGTTCATGGTCATGAACGAGCTCGAGTCGGGCCTGACGCACCACTCGCTCCTCAACGATGAGGAGACAAAGAAGCGCTACCGCGAGCTGCTCGCCGTTGTGAAGGACGAGTACGAGGATCTCATCAAGGGCGAGGTGCAGCGCGCCATCAGCGCCGACGAGGAGGCCATCAAGCGCCTCTGCGCCAACTACATCGAGAACGTCCGCGCTTACGTGCAGAACGAGAAGGTCAAGAACCGCTACACCGGCAAGGACGAGGAGCCCGACGAGCGCCTCATGCGGTCGATCGAAGAGAAAATCGACATCCCCGACAGCCGCAAGGAGGACTTCCGCCAGGAGATCATGAACTACATCGGCGCCCTCGCGCTCGACAGCAAGCGCTTCGAGTACAACACCAACGCGAGGCTCTACAAGGCGCTCGAACTCAAGCTCTTCGAGGACCAGCGCGACACGATCAAGCTCAAGAACCTCGTCTCCTCCGTCGTTGACGATGAGACGCAGGCGAAGATCGACGTCGTCAAGCAGCGCCTGATCAAGAACTTCGGCTACAACGACCGCTCCGCGACCGACGTGCTGAACTACGTCGCCTCCATCTTCGCCCGCGGCGACAGCAAGAGCGACTGACCCTCCAAGGCCCGCCGACACGCGCAGCGTGTCATCGGCTCGGAGCATGAGTCCCACGCGCGCTGCGCACGCGCGGCGGGCAGGGCCGCCCGCCGCTACCGAGTGTCTTTTCAGCCGACGCGCGCGTGCAACGGGCGGCTTGTCCGCCCGTGCTACCGAAGAGGCCGGGGAATGAAAAGAAGCCGGTGGGGCAGGCCGCCATGCCTGCCCGAGCAAATGGGATCGACGCAACGCGAATGCACCAAAACCGGTGGGGCAGGCCGCCGTGCCTGCCCGGGCAGGTGCGTCAGCTTCGAGCATGGCGCGCGTGCGCGTCGAACAACTCCGGTAGCGGCGGGCCGCCGTGCCCGCCGAGGGATGGGGGATAGGAGTCGGAGACAGGCGGGCAGGGACGCCCGCCGCTACCTGTAGAAGGGGGAGAGACGGCTCGGAGAGCCGTCCCACCGGGAGCTATGGAATTGGACCGGCAAGGACGGGCACGCACGGCGGCCTGCCCCACCGGTTCTTCCTCGCTCAGCCCACCGGCCCAATCCCGAAGAACTTCTCCGTCGTCCGATTGATTGCATTGTGAAAGTCCTCCCACGCCTCCCCGCGCAGATGCGCCAGAAACCGCGCCGTCGCCATCGCGAACTTCGGCTCGTTTGGCTTCACCTTCCGGTGCGGCTCGGGCGTCAGAAAGGGCGCATCCGTCTCCACCATGATCCGCTCCAGCGGCGCCAGCAGCGCCGCCTCGCGCACCTCCGGAGCATTCCTGTACGTCACCACGCCCGTGAAAGACACGTGCGCGCCGAAGTCGAGCAGCAACCGCATGTCCTCCGGCGTCCCCGTGAAGCAGTGAAAGACGAACCGCTCAGGCTTGATCTTCGTCTGACTGAGAATCGGCACGAGATCCGCGAACGCCTCCCGACAGTGCAGCACCACCGGCAGATCGATCTCCGGCAGGCATGACTCGATGAACGCCAGCTCCTCATCGAGCACCTCCCGCTGCACGGCGCGCGCCGGGCGGTCATAGTGATTGTCGAGCCCCAGCTCGCCCCACGCGACGCACCGCTCGTCCGCCGCGACGCGCCGAATCGCCTCCCAGTCGTGCGGACCCTGATCGCTGTAGAGCGGGTGCACGCCAGCCGAGCACCAGATGTTCGGGAAGCGCCGGGCCAGATCGAGGGCCGCGGGGGCGTCGCGGGCGGTCGTCGAGATGGTGATCGCCCCGCTCACGCCCTCCCGCTCCGCGTCCGCAAGAACCTCGTCCACGCGTCCGGCATAGTCGTCGAATGTCAGGTGGCAGTGCGTGTCGATCATGCCCTAGCGTAGCGGGCGCCACCAGCGGGCTCGCGCCCCCTATGACAGACCGAATGGAGACCGACCGATGCCACTGACACGCTTCCTGCGCACGACGCTGGCCCTTGCCCTGCTCTTCGCTCTCGCGCCGACCGCTCTGGCGGCGCGGGATGTCGAAGAGCGCTGGCACATCGTCGAGATGCAGGGCCGAAAGGCGGGCTGGTCCGTCATGCGCCAGGTCCGAATCGATCGCCCCGACGGCGATGATCTCATCCGCAGCGAGACGGAGATGCGGGTCGAACTCGCCCGCGGCCAGGACAGCGTCTCCATCTCCGCGGAAACGTGGTTCGAGGAGACGGAGGGGGGCGAGCCCATCGCCATGAGCGCTTCGACCGCCATCGGCGCTCTGGGAACGACGACCACCTACCGCTTCCGGGGCGAGACCGTCGAGATCACCGAGTCTCAGGCGGGCGTCGAGCGCACACGCCGCGCCGAAGCGCCCGAGCAGGCGTGGCTGACGCCGGTCGAGATGGCCGACCGCCTCGAAAAGGCGCTGGCCGTCGACGCCGAATCCTTCGCCCTGCGCACGATCGACCCTTCCATGGGCCTCAAGGTCGTCGAGATGACCTACCAGCGCATCGGCGCGGAGACCATCCGCGCCGCCGGAAAGACGATCCCCGCGACCAAGTGGGCCGTCCGCACCACCGCCGTTCCCGCCGGCGCGACGACCGACTGGCTCGACGAGCGGGGCCGCCCCCTGCGCTCGGAGATCAATATCGGCGGTCTGACGATGACGCTGATCGCCAGTGAGAAGGAGCTGGCTCTCTCGCCGCTCGATCCGCCCGAGATCATGGCCTCGACGCTCATCCCCCTCGAGAGGCCGATCCCCGAGCCGCGGAAGACGAAGCGCGCCGAGTACGTCCTCTCAGGCCTTTCCGACGAGGCGCCGCCTCCGAACGCCGGCGCCCAGCGCGCTACGGCCCTGGGCGACGGGCGCTACCGCGTCGTCGTCGATCTGACGGACGTCCCCCCTGCGCCGGAGTCGGACGTGACCAATCGCAAATACCTCGCCGACTCCGCGATGATCGATCCGAAGGATCCGAACGTGCGCGCGCTGGCCTTCGGCGTCGACGCTCCCCCCGCCGCGCGCCCCGACGAGATCGCCGAAGCCCTGCGCCGGCGCGTGCACGAGCACATCACGGAGAAGAGCCTCGATGTCGGCTTCGCCTCCGCCAGCGAGGTGTGCCGCACCGGCGAGGGCGACTGCTCCGAGCACGCCGTTCTGCTCGCTGCGGCGCTGCGCGCCCGCGGCATTCCCAGCCGCGTCGCTTCGGGTGTGATCTACGTGGATCAGTTCCTGGGCGAGCGGCGCGTCTTCGGCTTCCACATGTGGACGCAGGCGCTGCTCGAGGTCGACGGCGCGCGCCGCTGGGTCGACCTCGACGCCACTCTGCCCCCCGGGGCGCCGACCGACGCCACGCACATCGCCCTCGACATCTCCGCGCTCGCGCCGGGGCAAACCGTCAACTCCATGGCCGCCCTCGCTCCCGCCATTGGTCGGATGCGGATCGAGGTCGTCAACGTCGAATAGGCATGCTTCGCCGGCTCTGGAAACTCATCCTGCTCTTCAACGGTGTGTCCTACGAAAAGCAGGACCGCCGAGGCGACGAGCCCAGGCAGAAGCGCCCGACGAAGGTCATCCGCTGGGACCCGCCGCCGGGCTCCGAGCGAGAGGAACACGAGTCTGCGCGCGATGATCGCCCGTCAGCCTGACGCGCCGTCGCGCTCCGCCAGCAGCTCGTCCAGGCTCTGGCGCGCCCGGCGCAGATGTGGAATGCCGATGGAGCCGCCGACGATCAGCGCCACGTTCAGCGCCTCCATGATCTCCCGCTCGCTCCAGCCGAGCCTGACGCACCGCTCGAGGTGATAGTCGATGCAATCGTCGCATCGGAGCGTCGCGGAGGCGACGAGGCCCAGCAGCTCCTTCGTTCTCTTGTCGAGCCCGCCCTCGCCCGTGGTGTCGCGATAGGTCTGCGAGTCGAGGCTCAGGAAGCGCTTCAGGACCAGATCCGCCGACTCCAGCAGCCGCTCCTGCCCCGCCGCGCGCTCGGCGCGAAACTCCGCGATCGTTCGTCTTGGCATTGGATCTCTCGCGATGACTCCTCAGGAGACGGTGCTTGGCTCGCCCTCTCTGGGCGCGCGGGCGCGGGCGGTCGTGGCCTCGGGGGGCGTCGACCGGGCTCTCGGCAGCCCCGCCGCCGCCGCCTGCTCCTCGATCACCTGCCCGCGCGCCACTTTCACGGCCACCACCCCGATGTACGACGCCAGCACCAGCGCCAGCGTGTACGCCACGCGCGCCCGACCGAACGTCACGATCACCGCCACCGCCGAGAAGGCGAGCCCGATTCCGTACAGCGTCAGCACCGCCCCGCGCACACCCAGCGAGCGCTTCAACAGATGATGCAGGTGCTGATCGTCCGCCTCCGACATCCTCCGCCCCGACAGCTTCCGGCGCACGATCGCCAGCGTCGTGTCGATGATCGGGATCATGTACGCGATCAGCCCCGCGACCACGAGATCCGTCTTCCCCGTGTCCCCCAGCGTCAGGATCACCACGATCGTTGTGTAGCCCAGCAGCATCGATCCCGCATCGCCCAGGAAGATCGTCGCGGGCTTGAAGTTGTGCGGGAGAAAGCCCAGACACGCTCCGAGCAGCGCCAGAACAAGCACGAGCCTCGCCGTGTCCAGCGGGCCATCGTGCATCGAGCCCAGAAACAGCGCGATCACCAGCAGCGCGCTCGAGGTGATCGCCGTCACGCCCGAGCACAGCCCGTCCAGGCCGTCGATCAGATTGCTTGCGTTGCACGCTCCCAGGATGAAGACCGCGATGATCGCCGTGCCCGTCCAGTAGATCAGGTCGATCGGCGGCAGCGTCATCCCGGGCGCGACGAAGGGCAGAGCGTCCGGCAGCGGGATGGTGTACACGAGCTGCTCGTTGCCCAGCAGCCGCCCCAGCGGCGTCAGCACCCCCGCCGCCACACGCACGCCGACATCCGTCATCGCCAGCGCCGCCGCCGCCACCAGTTGCAGCGACACCTTGATACGCGGGCTCAGCCCGAAGCAGTCATCCCAGAATCCCGCCACGAGGATCAGAAACATCCCCAGAATGATCGACGCCGGCAGCGGCGACTGGCCGATCTCGTGCTCCCCCACCAGCGGCAGGCTCGAATGGATCGCCCACGACGCGATCGTCGCGGCGAAAAGCCCCAGCGCCACCGCGACGCCCCCGAGATACGCCACCGGGCGGTGGTGCGACTTGCGCGGATCCGTCGGCCGATCCACCACGCCCGACCACACCGCAATCCGACGCATCAGCGGCGTCGTCAGCAGCGTCACCAGAAAGGCGATGAGGAAGATGACGATGTGCCCCTGGAAGAGATCCAGGGCGTCGAGCCGCTCGGCGCCCGCCTCTAACGCCTGCGCCGCATCCCCTGTCTCTCCGGCCAGCGACTCCGGCGCGAACTTCGCTCCGGGCCCGGGTTCGAGCAGCATCGGCGACGGCCCATTCACGCGGAGGTGCTCCAACTCTTGGGCGCGCGGATGACGGGCCGCGCGGCGTCAGGTCCGGCGCGCCGATCCGGGGCGCTCATTCCTGATTCCGCCCTACGTCACCCTTCTCTTCGCCATCGTACTCGCCATTGCGATGGAGGCGCGCCTCGGCGTTCTCGTCCTCCGGCGCGGAGCCTCTGCCGCCGAATCGCCCACGCTCGCGCCGCGGGTTCTGGTATGCGTGCGTCGCCCGGAAGTTGCTTCGGAAATACCCGCCCGACGTACCGCGGACGCCGTTGATCACCACGCCCATCAACTGCGCTCCCACGCCCTCGAACTGATTCCGAAGACGCTGCACCAGCCCGCGCTTCTCGCCGAACGCACGGACGACCAGCAGCGTGCCGTCGCACTTGCTCGCAAGGTTCACCGCGTCGCTCGAGACAATCGCCGGCGGCGCGTCGATCAGCACGATGTCGAACTGCTCCCCGCCCTCCCGAAGCAGACGATCCACCGTCGAGCTCAGCAGCCGCTCGCGCGCCGCCTCCGAGCGCGGATCCTCGCCCACCGGCACGAGCGTCAGGTTCGGCTCGCCCGGCACGCCGTGCGCGACCTCATCGAGCGACCGCTCGTTGCGCAGCGCCTCGACGACCCCCGGCCCCGCATCGACGCCCAGAATCTCGTGCAGCTTCGGACGACGCATGTTCGCGTCGATCAACAGCACGCGCCGCTCCGCCGCCGCCAGGCTAAAGGCGAGGTTGAGCAGCACCGTCGAGCCGCCCGATCCCGGCATGCCCCCAACGACAAGCAGCGTCTTGCCGTCCCCCAGACGCTTGACCACGTCCGTCCGAAGCTGGCGCACGCACTCGGCGATGACTCCCGTCGGCGCGTCGCGCGTCGCCGTTTCGGCATGCTCGGGACGCGACGGATCTTCATCGAGATCCGGCAACACGCCCAGGACGCGCGTCCGCGGGATCATGGCGATGTCCGACGGTCCGCGCACCCGCTGCTCCAGCAGCTCGCGAAGCAGGATGAGGCCTCCCGTCAGCGCCAGACACAGAAAAGTCACCAGCGGCACAATGATGATGAGTCGCGGAAACGAGAGGCGCGTCGGGATATCCGCCGCCTGCACGCTGGTCAGTCGGGTGCTCGCTCGGCGCTGGTTGATCGACTGCTGCTCCGCGATCTTGTTCTGAACATCTTGGATCTCGGTCGCCAGCAGATTCGAGTCCCGCTCCAGCGTGTTAAGCGTCTGGCGCAGCCGATTCACGTCCTTCAGCCGGTTCCGCGCTTCCTCGAGCTCCTCCTGCGTCTCCGCCTCCGTCACCTCCGACGCGCGAATGCGATTGCGAAGCAGCGCCATCTGCTGCTCGAACATCTGCTCCTTCAGCGACTCCTTCTCCTCCGCGAGCCGAATCTTCGCGGCCTCGATGAAGCGGTCGATCCGCTTGAGCTCCCGGTGATTCTCGCCAAACTGCTCCAGCGCCGCCCGCCGGCTCAGGCGCAGATCCGAGAGCCGCTGCTGAATCTGCTGCACCCGAGGATCCTGCTCCACCGCCGAGGTGACTTCCTCGGGATACGTCGCGCCCGCAGGGGCGGACAACTGCTCCTCGAAGTGATCCAGCCGGTCGGTCAGCAGACTCAACTGGTTCTGGGTGCCCACCATGACCGGCAGCAACTGCTTGATCTGCTGCGCATACGTCGTCTGCTGCTCGTTCAGTGTCTCGACGTCCGCTTCCTCGAACAGACGCTGCCGACGCTCCTCGATCAGCCTCCGCTCCTCCTGCGCCGTGCGCAGACGCTGCGTCAGCGCCTCCAGCGTGTCCGCTTCCATGCGGCTGCGTTGCTGGCGGAGATCGCTCTCGTAAACGTCCTTGATCGCATTGGCGATTCGCGCCGCGTCCCCGGGCCTGCGCATCGCCACGCGCATCTGCACGAAGTTCGTGTCCGGGACCATCCGCACGGTCACCTTTTCGCGCAGCTCCAGCGCCGCTTCGATGACATCCATCTCGCCCGTCGGGCCAATGAACTGCCGCCGCCACTCGGTGTCGCGCACGCTCGGCTCCATCACCGCCCGACGCAGCAGATCATCCGAGGTCAGCCTCTGCATCTGCGTGCCGATGAAGCGCTCCATCTCCGCCGCGCCGCCGCCGCCCAGCGTCGTCTCGGTTTGAACATCTCGCGTGATCGCGGCGCCGAACTCGAACCACACCTGTCCCTGATACACCGGCGCGACACGCCGCAGCGTCAGATGCGTCCCCACGCCCAGCGCAATCCCGACGATCAGCGCCGCGACCAGCCAGGGCCAGTACTGAAGCGCGAGCTTCTTCGGATCGATCGTTGTGTTGAATCCGCTCGCCGCCGCCGGCGGGCGCGCAGGCCCCCCGCTGGGTCGGGTCGACGGTGCGGCGGGAGTTGATGCAGTCGGCGGCATCGCGTTCGGTCCTCTTTCATCCGAGGCGGCGGACGCGGGGTTCTCGGACGAGCCCCGCGCCTGGTCGCCTCTAGGTCATTCGGCTCGTTCCAGACGCTCCATCACCTCTTCCAGCTCCGCCCCATATTCCTGCTCCAGACTCGAATCGGCCCGGAACGCCCGCTCCACCACCTCCACATATCTCCGCGCCCCGCTGACCTCCTGCCGCTCCAGAAGAAGCTGCGCCATGTGCAGATTCGCCGGCGCCATCAGCCGCGCCGCCTGCATCTGCTCCGCCCGGTTCGACGCTCGCTCCGCCGCCTGCCGGGCCAGATTCACCGCTCGCTCGAGCGTCACCTGCGCCTGCTCGTACCGGCCCAGCTTCAGGTACACCCACCCCAGCGTGTCCAGCGTGGACGACTTCTGCGCCGGCGGGGCAAACTGCACCCCGCGCTGCGCCGGCTCGAGCGCCGCCTCGGGATCATCCAGATGCTTCGCCAGCGTGAACGCCAGGTTGTTGTTGAACTCCAGATTGTTCGGCGCCACCTCGAGACCGGCGCGCATCACCTCCGCCGCCTGCTCGTACTCCTGACGCGTGTAGAGCAGCGTGCTCAGCAGCGTGTACAGCTCCGTCAGCACCTCGGGATCGTCCGTCTCGCCCTCCAGCGCACGAAGACGCTCGATGATCCCGGATTGATCCGCCGCGATCGACGCCTCGAAGCGCAGCGTCTTCACCTCATACAGCGCGCGCACCTGCTCCGGAGGCTCCAGATCCCGCAGGAACGCCACCAGCGAGGAGATCGTCTCCCTCGCCGTCGGCGACCGGAACAGATCCTGCGTGTACCGGAACCACTCCGAGAGCTCCCCGCTCGACTCCGCCAGCGGCAGCGCCTCCCGCCCGATCCGCTTCGCCGCCTCCGTCGCCCCCGCGCGATGCGCCGCCAGCGCCCGCAGAGCCTGCGCCGAAGCGCTCTCCGCCAACTGATCCTTGTGCGCCTCGTACAACTCCAGCGCCCGGCGCGGCTCCGGATCCTCCTTGAAAAGCAGCGACTCCGCCAGCGCGATCGCCACCTCCGCACCGGGCTCCATCTCGTACGACGCCTCGTAGTGCGTCGCCGCCTCGCCCCAGCGCTCCTCGTCCGCGTAGAGATCCCCCGCCAGCGACCGCCAGATCGGCTCCTCGGGACGCTCTTCGATGAACTGCTCCGCCGTGGAGAAAGCCTCCTCGAGCCGACCCATAGCCACCAGTTGCCGCGCCAGCGCCACGCGGAACTCCGGCGCGTCCGGGTTCTGCTCCACACCCCGCCGCAGCTCCGCGATCGCATCGTTGAACTGATCCTGCCGCAGGAAGACCGCCACGCGCATGCGCCGCGCCGTCAGGTTCCCGGGCTGGAGCGAGATCGCCTGCTCCAGATCGTCCAGGACATCCCGCTGAAGCGCCGGATTGTCCATGTGGAACGACGCCCGCTGAAGGAAGGGGCGCGGATCGTTCGGCGCCGCCGCCACCGCCTGGTTCAGCAGGTCCTCCATCCGATCACGATCGCCCTGCCCACGCGCGATCTCCGCCTGGATCATCAAGGCGCGCACATCCGTGCCCGCCGCATCCCCCAGACGGCGGATCATCCGCTCCGCATCCTCCCAGGCGCTTTGACGGGCGTAGGACTCCGCCGCCCGCATCGCGAAGAAATGCTCCGGCGTGTCCGCGTTCGCCGAAAGAATCCGCTCATACGCCTCGACCGCCTTCTCGTACTCCCCTCTCGCGAAGTAATGCTCGCCCAGCGCTCGGTCCGCCTCGCGCCGCTGCGGAGACTGCATCCCACGCGCCCGCTCGAACGCCGCAACCCCACGCTCCTCGTCGCCGTGATTGATCAGAAAGCGGCCAAGCGCCAGCAGCGGACGCGCGCCGAGCTCGTCCTCCGGCAGCGACGCGATGTGCCGCTCAATCTCGCTGGCGCCGCTCTCCACACGCCCCTGCGCGGCGTGCCACTCCGCCGCGAGCATCACCGACTCCAGATCGTCGCGCTCCCGACGCGCCTCCTCGATCAGCGCCCCGGCCTCCTCGTACTGCTCCTGTCTCATCAGCAGCCGCGCCAAAGCCAACGCGTTGGCGCGCCCGCCCCGTCCCTCCTCATGAAGCCGCCGGCGCTCCTCGATGACCCGCTCCCGATCGCCGTGCTCTCCCTCCAGCCTCAGCCAGAGCTGATACACCAGCCCGTCGCCCGGCGAGAATCCGCGCGCCGCCCGGACAATCTCCAGCGACTCCGCCGGTCGCCCCACACGCAGCAGCGCCTGCGCGTACGCCAGCGCGATCTCCGTGTTGCGCGGATTGATGTCGTAGGCCGCCTGAAGCGACTCCAGCCCGCGCCGCACCTGCCCCTGGGAAAGCTGAGTCTGGCCCAGCACCCGCCACACCTGCGCATTGAACGGCAGCCGCTGCGCCGCCGACTCGAGCGTCACCATCGCCGACGCCAGGTCGCCCCGCGCCAGCTCCAGACGCGCCTCGAAAGTCAACCCCTCCGCCGAGTCCACGTTGAGCCGCGTCGCCAGATTCGCGATCTCCCGCGCTTCCTCCACCGCCTCGCGCCGCAGCGCATCGGTGAAGCGCGCCTCGATCACTTCGGGCGCTTCCGGATCGAGGGACACCGCCTCCTCCAGCGCCGCCCTCGCCCGCTCCGCGTCGTTCGCCTGGATCAGCAGCGCATACTTCCGCACCGCCTTGATCGCCGGCGGCGCCTCCGACCCTTCAATCCTCGCCAGCGCCGCCGCAACCGGATCACCGCTCTCGCGGATCTCCTGCGCCTCGACCAGCCCCAGCAGATCCTGGAAACGCTGGTTCCGCGGAAAACGCTCCGCCGAAACACGGACCAGTCGCTTCATCTCGTCCATTTTCCCGGCGCGCTCCGCCACGCGGATCCGCGCCATATACACCCGCGGATCATCCGGATGCTCCGCCAGCAGCGACTCAATCTGCCGCCGCGCTCCCGCCACGTCCGACGGTTCGGCGCGCAGCAGATCCTCCGCTCGCAGGATGCCCGCGATCACCGGATCCTGAATCTCTCCGATGTCCTCGCCAAGCTGCCGACGGATCATCGTCTCCATTGCGCGCAGCCGCGGATCCTCGGGCAGGATCTCCCGCAACTCCTCCGCATGGATTAGCGCGCGCGTCGGCTCATTCAGCTCCAGCAGCACCTCCGTCAGCGTCAGCCGCGCCCGCACATTCGTAGGCTGCAACTCCAGAAGACGCTCCAGGGTGCTCCGCGCCGCCCCCAGGCTCCTCTGCTCCTTAAGCGTCTGACCAAGCGCCGCCAGCGCCTCCGCCTTCAACTCGTCCGCGCTGGTGAGCTCATCATCAAGACGCTTGAGCTTCGACTGCGCCACCCGCAGCCGCCCCTCCGCCAGCGCGATCCGCGCATCCAGCATCCGCACCGTCGGCGCTTCCGCCCCGCCAACCACCCGACTCGCCAGCTCGTCCCGGCGCTCCCTCGCCCGCGACAGAGCCTCCGACCACTCCTCCGAACCCTGGTCGCTGCGCTCCACCTGCGCCAGCTCCGCCCGCGCCTGCTCGTACACCGCGTTATCGCGCAGATACTCCAGAATCAGCGCATCAAGGCTCACCGGCGCCCGCGGCAACTCCACCACGCGCTGGAATGTCTCGATCGCCTCCTCGTGCCGCCCAAGATCGACGAGCATCTGCCCCCGAAACGTCAGCACCTGCGCATTGTCGGGATCAACCTCGAGCAGCCGATCCGCCAGCTCCAGCGAGATATCCGAGGCGGGCCGCCCCCGGATGATCGACAGCAGCCGGTTCAGCCTCGACAGATCCTGCGCCTCCAGCTCAGCCGGATCCGCGTTCCGAAACGACTCGATCAAGCCCGGCTCCATCCCCTCCAGACGCGCCACCGCCTCGCGACGCCCATCGATGGATGTCTCCGACAAAACGTCCAGATCCACCGCCACCGCCACCTTGAGCAGCCGCGCGTTTGGATCTTCCGGATGCGCCTCCACAAGCTCCGCGACCGCCTCGCGCACCTGCTCCGCCCGCACCGCCGCCTCCTCCGGACGACGCTCGCGCACCGCCCGCCGCCACTCGAGCGTGTGCCACGTCACGATCCCGATCTTCGCCTCGATGTCCGTCGGATCCGCCTCGTACGCCGCCTCCAGATCCCCCAGCGTCTCCCGCCGCGACGCCTCATCCTCCGGAAGAAGCTGCATCAGCCGCACGCCCGCGAGCCCCGGATACCGCCGCATCGCCTGTGACTCCGGCTCGAGCGAATCCAACTGCGCGATCCGATCCCGCGCTAGATCCCGCAGCGAGACCCAGGCGCTCGGACGCGTCGAGAACACGTTCGCCCGCCCGTACAGCGCGTCCAAATAGTCGCGCTGCGCCGCCGGATCCGACTGACGAATCGCCGCCAGCCGCTCCAGAATCCCGATGTATCGCTCGCGATACAGCCGCTCCAGCGTCAGATCATCCTCAGGGATGTCGCGGATGATCGCATCCCGCCACTTCGCCAGCCACTCCACGTTCGTCCGATCGTGGCCCACCGCGCGCCCGTACATGCTCCGCGCGCGCTCCCAATCCTCCTCCGCGAACGCCTCGTCGCCCAGCGCCGCGTACTCGGCGCCCGACTTCGTCAGCGCCTGATACGCCACCAGGGCGCCCGCGCCCACGAAGAGGGTCAGACCGACCATCAGGCCGACGAGAAGCTTCACATTGATGCGCGTCTTCATAAGGCTCCGATCCGCTCCACTCTGACGACAGTTCTGACGATGGACCCTTCTCCGCCGGGCGTGCTCACGCCGCGCCCCCCTCCTCCGACGAATCCGGAGGATAGCGCCCCGCCTCCACTTCGACCCAGTCCGGAACCCGCCGCATGATCTCGGGAAACATCTCGTTGAGAAAATCCGCCGCGATCTCCGCCAGCTCCTCCGCCGACTCCACACGCGGGCTCATAAACTGCACCTTGCAGTAGTAGGCGTATTTCTCCGTGAGACGAAACGCCAACTCACGAATGTTCTGCGCCGTGGCCACATGCCCGCCGTTGGCCAGAAAGAAATACCCCGCATGCATCTCAGCGCCCTCCGGCGAGCGGAACGGCGTCACGATCATCCGCAGATTCTCCAGATCCCTGGGCATCCGCACGTACTGATGGCTCTTCGTCCGCCCCCGTCGGATCAGCCCGTGCTCCGACTCCTCCACGCTCGGATCCGGCGGAAACCTGTCCAGATCCATCGGAATCTTCACGACCCGGCTCTCCCCGACGATGCTCACGCCCCCGCCCACGAAACAGCGCTCCGGAACGTGCGGCACCGTGTCGATCGTCCCCGTGTAGTACGCCACATGCAGCTCGAACGCCCGCCGATCCCCTTCCGCGTCCTCCTCGTCCTCGACGTACCACCGGCTGATGTAGTTCTCTGTCCCCAGCGCCTCGAGCAACTCCTTCTCCAAAAGCGTGTCAGAGCCCGACCGTCTCCATCCATCCGCCGACGTGGGCAGCGTGTGGAACCGAAGCCCGTCCGGCGCCTCGATCGGCAGCTTCTGAAGATGCAGCCCCAGCTCGCGGATCGCCGTCCCGAATCCCACCGCCGAGATCGACAGCAGGCCGAAAGCCGTCAGAAACACCGGGTTCAACAGCGCGCGCCATCTCATCACGCCCCTCCCTCCATCGAACCCGCGGGCTCCTCAGCGAGCCGCTTCAACACCCACACCAC
This sequence comes from uncultured Phycisphaeraceae bacterium, assembly GCA_964451515.1. Lineage (GTDB taxonomy): Bacteria > Planctomycetota > Phycisphaerae > Phycisphaerales > UBA1924 > CAYVIJ01. The sequence continues at coordinate 187,519 of CAYVIJ010000004.1, forward strand.
ACCCATGAAGAGCACGAACGCCGGAACCAGCCACAGCGTCCCGATCGCGATATGCGCATCGCCCCGCGCCAACTCCCCATCCCACACGCTCAGCACGCCCAGCGACACCACTCGAAGCGCGTTCACGAAGATCGCCACCGGCCCCACCAGCAGCAGCAGCGCCGCACGCTGCCACCAGTGCCGGCACGAGATCAGCGCCACCGCCGCCCCCAGTGCGAAAAACGCCACCACCATCCGCATCCCGGAGCACGCCTCCGCCACGTTCAGCGGAATCTCCTCCCCAGTTTCCATCGCGATCTGAAGCACGTTCCCCGCCCGCGCCGTCGTGAAGCCCATCACGTTCAGCGCCACCCAGGACGCCCACGATGCGATGAGCTGGAGCTGCGCCGTCACCTTCAGCATGATCAGCTCTGAGATCGTCACCCCAAAGCCGAGATACGCCAGCGGCATCGAGATCGCCGGGAACACTCGAGGCCCCAGCGTCAGCAGCGCCAGCCCCGCCAGCGTCAGGATCATCGCGAACCCCTGGAGCATGTGGTTCGACACACCCACCACGAAGAACAGGTAGCACACGATCCCCAAGCCCATCACCAACAGCCCAGGCCAAAACCTCTCCACAGAGACCGACCGCAGCGTCTCCCGACGACGCCAGATCAGATATCCCGCGATCAGCGGAATCGCGAAGGCGTGCGACCAGTCCTCCGGCTGACTCAAAGACCACTTCGCCTGGACGACGAACCAGCGGAAGAACAGCCCGATAAACGCCAGCCCCAGCGCGCCGCCCACCAGCAGTCGCTCCGCTGTCGCCAACTCCCCGAGCCATCCGCGTGACGCTCCCGTCGCGGAGGCGGAGAACGTCCTGGACGGGGTCGCGGTCGCCGTCATGCCCACCGAAACTCCTCGCGCTGCCAACCCGCAATCCCGCCAGCCGTCAGCCGTCAGCCGATCCCCACGATCGACCCGAAAGCCAAAACACAACGCCGACGACCGCCTGAGACGCTCGTCAGCGCCTCTCCTACGCGATCCGCCAACTCAGGTTCGCCCCTCCGTGCCTCAAGCCCAGGCGACCCCCTCCTGTGCGGTCGCCACAATCACCCTGCTCCGCCTTCATCCCGGCTCGGGACGCTCGATCCCGCTGTGTCAGAAACTGTTGCTCGAAGGCGGCGCCCCGAAAACATCGTTCCCAAAGTTCCGGTCCAACAGGAACCCGAAACCATAGGACATCCGAAATCCATTCCGAGTCACCGCCAGCGGCGTCGCCCAGAACGTCGTGCCCACGTTCACGACATCATCCGGCTTCATGAACACATCCGGCTGCGTCCCGGCGAAAATAGCCTTTAGATTCAGCCGGATCGTCGCTTGCCGATCCTCGCCAACCATACGCGTCAGATCCACGCGCCAGGGCACGCCCACCGCCGAAAGCCCACCCGCCGCCATCACCGCCCGCGTCAACGTCAGGCGCCCGAACTGCGGCAGATTGAACGTCCCGGGGCCCGCGATCCCGGGCCCACCCATGTAAATCACGCCCTGCTCCGGGTTCGGCACCCGAATCACATCCCCGGGCCGGATCACCACGTTCACGTCCGCCCGACCCTCCAGCAACGCCCCCGTCGGCACCCGAATCACCCGCTGCGTCACCAGATCCTTCGCCTGAACCTCGTCCTCCAGGGCGTCGGGACGCTCCGGCAGCCCCCGCTCCGCAGGCGTCGCCGCCCGACGCTGCACACGCACCCACTCCCCATTCAGGAACATCCACCGCCCATCGCCCCCCCCAAGCTCCCGCCGCGCCTCAACCCCCGCCGGATCAGGCAGCGGGGCCTGCCCGGGCTCATCCACCAGATCGATCGCAGGCGGCGGCGCCTCCTCGTCCTCCGTCGCGGGCGCCTCCTCCGTCTGCCGGCGCGCCGCCTGCCCGCCCGTCTCCTGCGCCAGCGCTCCGAAGGATCCATTCCCCTCCCCATCCGGCGGCTCCGTGAGCTGGTCGATCAGCCGCTGAAGATCCTGCCCCTGCTCCTCCGCCGGGCGCTCCTCCTCCTCCTCCTCCGGCATCTGCGGCGGCTCCGCCAACTCCACGCCCCGCCCCCGCCGAAGCTCATCCACCAGCGGCGTCTGGCGGATCACGAACACCTCTTTCACCACCGGCGACAGACCGCCCGCCTCCGTCAATGCCTCCAGCAGCCGATAGTCCGGACGCGGGATGAAGAACCGCCCCGGCTCCGAAATGAAGCCGAAGACCGAGAACGTCAGTTGCCGCTGCGCCGAGATCTGCACCGAAACGAGCGCATCCCGGATGATTTCCTGCTCCCGCAGCTCCTGCCGGATCCGCTCGCGAATCTGCGCCGCCGTCAGCCCCAGCACATTGATCCGCCCCAGTTGCGGCAGATCGATAAAGCCCCGTCCATCCACGAGCCGCTGGAAGGGCGTCGCCACGTTCGGCTGGAGAAAGTCGAAGATCTCGATCGTGAGCGCGTCCCCCGGCGCCACCTGATAGTCCTCGACGAACGGGATCAGATCCTCCGGAAGGATCTCGCTCGTCTCCAGAAAATCCCCCTGATCCCGCTCGATCACGTCGATCCGCTCGATGATCGGCACGACCGTCGGCGTGTGCTCCCACCGCCCCACGATGGAGGGGTCGTACAGCCAAGAATCGTTCTCGCAGCCCAGCCCCGCAAGGACCAGCGGCGCCAGCAGCAGCGCGCCGAGAAGCCGCAGTCTCACACCCCGAAAAAGCCGTCGTGTTTCGTCTCGCATGCTCGGCTCGGTCACGGATCGGATCCTCTGTAGGGCGGCTGGGAGCGGACCGCCGTCAACGTGTCCGAGGGCCCCGGAATCGGCCATCACGCTAACGACGGCCCCCGGACTGTCAACGCGGACTGCGCGCTCAGTTTCGATCGATCAATCGACCGAATCCCCCCACCCGGTTCAGCCCGACCCCCCATCCCGGACCGAAAAAACGCCCCGCTCGCCATCCCACCTTCCCCCATGACCGATCATCATCCCGACCGCCCCGCTCCGGATGCGGACCCGTCCAGGCTCGCCACCTACGATCATCGTCCAATGACCACCAAGCCCGCCACGACCAACGTCCCCCTCCCCTCCAAGGGCCTCCAGCGCCATCCCCGCCCCGCCGGCGGCGACCCCATGCGCCGCATGGACAAACCCCTCTTCAGTCTGACCGATCAGGTCCTCAACAACACGGGCGGCGCCACCCAGACCATGGCCCCCAAGCGCAAGCCCAAATGGCTCCGCGCCAAGCTCCCGGGCGGCCCCGAGTACCACCGCCTCCGCTCCATCGTCGACGAGCATCGCCTGCACACCGTCTGCGAGGAGGCCGGCTGCCCCAACATGGGCGAGTGCTGGGCCCGCGGCGTCGCCACCATCATGATCCTGGGCGACACCTGTACCCGCGCCTGCGGATTCTGCAACGTCAAGACCGGCAAGCCCCCCGTCTACGACGAGGACGAGCCCCGCCGCGTCGCCGAGTCCATGCGACTCATGTACGAGAACGCCGGGCTCAAGCACATCGTCATCACCAGCGTCAACCGCGACGAACTCCCGGACGGCGGCGCCGCCATCTGGGCCGAGACCGTCGAGCGCGTCCGCGCCAAGTGCCCCGGGATGTCCATCGAAGTCCTCATCCCCGACTTCGAAGGCGACTGGAACGCCCTCCAAACCGTCATCGACGTCCGCCCCGAGATCCTCAATCACAACCTCGAGACCGTCCGACGCATGTACCCCGCCGTCCGCCCGCAGGCGAAGTACGACCGCTCCGTCGAGCTCCTCAAGCGCTGCAAGGACCAGGGCCTGGTGACAAAGACGGGCATCATGGTCGGCATCGGCGAGCGCGACGACGAGGTGCTCGATCTCATGGATGAAGTGCGCGAGCGCGCCGAGACCGACATCCTCACCATCGGCCAGTATCTCCAGCCCACGCCCAACCACCTGCCCATCCATCGCTTCGTCGAGCCCGAGACCTTCGAGCGCTACCACGACCAGGGCATCGCCCGCGGCTTCGCCGTCGTCGAGTCGGGCCCGATGGTGCGATCGAGTTACCACGCCGACAAGCAGGCCGACCAGCTCACCGGCATCGAGCGCACCCGCCGCGAACTCGTCGACGATCTGATCCGCAACTCGAAATCGGCGTAGCGGGTCGGACGCCTCTCCGAACCGTCTCCTCCCCGTTCTACAGGTAGCGGCGGGCGACCCTGCCCGCCGCGCGTGCGCAGCACGCGCAAACGAACACAACAAAAACCGGTGGGCCAGACCTCCGTGCCTGCCCGTCCCTGCTGGTCCACATCAAAGCTCTTCGGTGGGACGGCTCGCCGAGCCGTCTCCTACACCCCCTACTCCTCCCCGCTGGGACGGCTCGCCGAGCCGTCTCCTCCCCTTTCTACAGGTAGCGGCGGGCGGCCCTGCCCGCCGCGCGTGCGCAGCACGCGCAAACGAATACACCAGAACCGGTGGGGCAGGCCGCCGTGCCTGCCCGTCCCTGCTGGTCCACATCAAAGCTCTTCGGTGGGACGGCTCGCCGAGCCGTCTCCTACGCCCCCTACTCCTCCCCGCTGGGACGGCTCTCCGAGCCCTCTCCTCCCCGTTCTACAGGTAGCGGCGGGCGGCCCTGCCCGCCGCGTGTGCGCAGCACGCGCAGAACTCCCGCTGCGACGCACTGACATGCTGCGCCGGTCGACGGGCACGGCGGCCCGCCGCTACCGGGATTGTTGGGCGCCACGGGCGGCTCGCCCGCCCGTGCCTCTCGCCCGCTCACACCAGAACACGGCCGGGCAGGCGTCCCTGCCTGCCCCGCTCTACTCCCGCCTACTCCTCCCCGGCGAAACGCCTCTCCGAACCGTCACCCCCCGCCTGCCTGCAAGCCCTCCTCCTCACCGCCTTGCGTTCAGCGCGATGTCCCGCGCCGCCTCCAACAGCGATGCAAACGCAAACAGAAACAGCGCGCCGATCAACGCAAGCGGCCCATACAGGAACAGCGGCCAGAACGCGTCCACTTCCCCCATCTGCCACACAATGAAGACGCCCGCCACGATCGGCGAGAGGGCCGTCAACGCCATCATCACGCGATACAACCTCTCCAAAGCGCTCGAGATGTCGGGTGATGTCGAGGCCGGACTCATCGAACTCGAAACCGCCATCGAATACGCCCGCGAGGCGCTCCCCCCCGGGCACTGGTACGTGGGCGTCTTCCTCGATGCGAAGGGCGATTTCCTGAGCACGCTCGATCGCCATGAGGACGCCCTCACCGCCCACGAAGAGGAGCTCGCCATCTTCCAGGCGGCGCTCGGGCCCGTCCACGCGCGCACGCGCCGCGCCGTGGCCAGCGTCGCCGATGCGCTTGCCGCGCTCGATCGCGCCGACGATGTCGAATCGCTCTGGCGTCAGCGGCTCGCCGACCTCCGCGCCCTCGAGCAGATGGATCAGCCCAGCCTCGACAACGCGCTCCTGGGCCTCTCCGACACGCTCATGGCGCGCCAGGCGTACGAAGAAACCATGACCCACCTGCGCGAGGCCCGTGAGGCGCGAGCGACCGCCGGCGATGACGCCCGCCGGCTCGTCTCCGTCGAATCGCGCCTCGCCCTCTGCCGCGCGCGTCTCGGCGAAGAAAGCGTCGCCCGCGAGACGCTCACCCTGGTCGAGCGCGCCCTCGAGGAGATCACCGCCGAAGAGCAGGACGGCGACGCCCTCGAATGGGCGAGGGAGACCGCCCAACGCGTCGCCGACGCGTACGCCGCCCTGGGAGACGCTGCGATCGCGACCCGATGGACCAACTGGATCGGAGCACTCGCCGCGGAGACGCCCTGAGCCTGTCAGAGCCCGCCCGCGGCGAACGCTCTAGTTCGGGCTGACCACGCGCCGGAACTCCTGCTTCGAAATCTCCTCGACCTCAGCGTCATCGAGCGTCACCTTTCGCGCCGTCTCCGTCTCGATGAAGCGCACGCCGCCGCTGCGATTCCGAACCTTCGTCGTGTAATACTCCTTGCCCGTCGTCGAATCCGTCACGCGATAATGCGTGCTTCCGCAGCCGACCAGGAGCCCGCCGCCGAGCGCGAGCGCCGCGCCCAGGGCGATCATCGGCCTTCGAGGTTTGCGTCGCATCCGTCAATCTCCTTGCGCAGAACGGATGGTCTTCCAGTCCCATTTGATGGCCATCACCGTACAGACTGGCCCACGCGCCGCCGTTCCGTCAACACGCTCCCCGCTGGAACGCCTCGCCGAGCCGTCGCCTCTTGCTCTTCTCTTGGTGGGACGGCTCGCCGAGCCGTCGCCTCTTCGCAGGCAACAAAACCCGGTGGGGCAGGCGGCCCTGCCTGCCCGCACCTGAGCGTTCGATTCCAAAGCGTCTTGGTGGGACGGCTCGCCGAGCCGTCGCCTCTTCGCAGGCAACAAAACCCGGTGGGGCAGGCGGCCCTGCCTGCCCGCACCTGAGCGTTCGATTCCAAAGCGTCTTGGTGGGACGGCTCGCCGAGCCGTCTCTACCCCCTACGGCTCCCGGTGCGACGCCTCTCCGAGCCGTCTCTCTTGTGCGCCACCGCCGGCTCGCCCAACCGCGCCCGCCCTCTTCGCGCTCCACCCGCTCCCCAAAGGCCCCCAACAATCCCGCCCGTGCCCCACGCCGCCCCACTCACCACCGAACTCGTCCTCCGCCGCCTCGCCTCGTTCCTGACGGGCCTCGTTCTGGGCTCAATCTGGCTCGGCATGCTGGTGATCGCGTGGCTCCTCTTCGTGGCCAGCATCGAGCCCCTCAAGATCCTCGCGCTCATTCTCGCCCTCTTCGTGGTCGTCGGGGCGCCCTATCTTTCGAGTCTTGCCGCCGAGGCGACCGCCAGGCGCCTCGCCACGGGAGAGATCGCCTTCGCCTCGGGCGTCGCCATCCCCATCGCCATCGGGTGCATGGTTTTCCTCTTCATCCTCCCCTGCGTCACCATCGCCGCGCTCACCGTCTCCGCCTTCCCGCTCTTCAAGATCAGCTTCGACGCCGGGCAGCGCGGGCTCGACCGCGTCGGCGGGCGCGCCGCTGGGGGGATCTGCCCCGTCTGCGGCTACCCCCTCCGCGGCCTCAGCGAGCCGGGCTGCCCGGAGTGCGGCTGGAAACGCGAAAAAGCCGCCATCGGCTGAGCAAATCGGCGCTCCGCCTCACTCCCCACGGCGCTCGAAATAGACCTTCCTCTCGCGCGGATCGATCGTGACGATGAGATCGTCCGTGGAGCGGTTGCCGAGATTCGCGATCACTGGAATCTCCTCCATCAAATCGCCGTATCGCCGGCGCATGTCCTCCTCGACGATCGGCTCGCCCTCGCCCATGATCCGGGCGACGTTCACGCCTCCGACCACGAAGGAGCGGAGCGCGCCGCCCGCTTCCTCGAGCGCGTCCGCGGCGATGATTGATCGGTTTGGATTGCCGGTGTCGTAGTGGGCGTATCCATCCACGCCGTTGATCGTGACGGGGAACCAGATGTTCCGCATGTCGGCTCGGTACGTGGTCGCCGCGATCGGCGCCTCGGAGCGCAATGTCCTTTGCGCGCTGTCGAGCGGCCGCAGTATCAGCCGACCGGAGCGCGAGTCGATGGACACGAGGTAATTCTCGAAGAGCGACCCACCGATGATCCCCGCGATGCGCCGATCCTCAAACTTCTCCGGGGCCTCCCCGTGAAAGCGGTTCATGTCGCGGATGAGATCCGGCATGCTGAACGAGCCCGTCGGCAGATTCTCGAACTCGACGCCGCCGATCCGCACCTTCTCCATCTTGCCGAGCTCTTCCATGATCTCTGGCAGCAGGATCACGGGCACGAAGGTCCCGGTGTCGAAGATCGCGTAGAAGTGAGACCACTCTTCGCCGTTGAACACGTCGATGGGCGCGAAGAGGTAGTGATGCGAGACCGCCTCCACCACCGCCGGACCGTCGATCGCTGTTGAATGGATGCGCATCGCCTCTTGGCGCCGAGCAGCCTCCTCGACCGCCGGCTTCGCCGTCAGCCGATACGCGATGACGGACCCATCCTCCCCACGCACGGGCTGCGGGAGGAACTCTCCCGTCTCCATGCGCTCCATGAACTCCTTGTACTCGATCGCCTCGCCATGCTGATCGAGCAGCGTCGAATCGGGCGTGATCATGATCGGCTGCTGAGCGAACGCCGTGGCGAAGGCGACGGCCAGAGAGCACGTCCATCGGGTCATGTCCTGCTCCTCGAACTGGAAGGCCGCGGGCGAGATCCCGCTTCGTCCTCTCTACAACCGCCGCCCCCGTCGGATTCAACCTCCTGTTGGATCACCCCCTTTCGCGCCCCGATCGACGGCGCGAAGGCCTCTATAGTGAAGACGTCAGCCAACGCCCGAAGCCATGCACTGGGAGAAACGCCCCATGCCCGACGCCAAAAACCCCTTCAACGCCCGCAGGACGCTCACCGCCGGAGGCGAGGAGCACGTCTACTACGCCCTCGATGCCCTCGCCGAGCAGGGCGTCGGACACGTTGAACGCCTGCCCTTCTCCATCAAGGTCCTCCTCGAGGCCATGCTGCGCAACGTCGACGGCTTCATCGTCACCGCCGACGATGTGGCTGGGCTCGCCAACTGGGAGGCCACATCCCCCACGCGCACGGAGCTGCCCTTCATGCCCGGGCGCGTCGTGCTCCAGGATTTCACGGGCGTCCCCGCCATCGTCGATCTCGCCGCGATGCGCAGCGCCATGGTCCGCCTGGGCGGCGACCCCGCGATGGTGAACCCGCAGGTCCGCTGCGATCTCGTGATCGATCACTCCGTGCAGGTCGACGCCTTCGGCTCCGCCGCCGCGCTCACCATCAACGCTGAGAAGGAGTTCGAGCGCAACCAGGAGCGCTACGAGTTCCTCAAGTGGGGCCAGAGCGCCTTCGACAACTTCACCGTCGTCCCCCCCGCGACGGGCATCGTCCACCAGGTCAACCTCGAGTTCCTCGCGACGGGCGTCCTCACGAGCACCGACCAGCAGACCGGCAAGCCCGTCGCCTTCCCCGATTCGCTCGTTGGCACCGACTCGCACACCACCATGATCAACGGGCTGGGCGTCGTCGGCTGGGGCGTTGGCGGCATCGAAGCCGAGGCCGTCATGCTGGGCCAGCCCATCTACATGCTCACGCCCGAGGTCGTCGGCTTCCGCCTGACCGGCAAGCTCCCCGAGGGCGCCACCGCCACCGACCTCGTCCTCACCGTCACGCAGATGCTCCGCGCCAAGGGCGTCGTCGGGAAGTTCGTCGAGTTCTTCGGCGACGGTCTCTCGGCCATGTCCGTCCCCGACCGCGCCACCATCGCCAACATGGCGCCCGAGTATGGCGCGACGATGGGCTTCTTCCCCGTCGACCATCAGACGCTCGACTACATGCGCCTCACCAACCGCTCCGAGGAGACGATCGAGCTCGTCGAGAAATACTGCAAGGCCAACGGCCTCTTCCGCACCGACGGCGCGCCCGAGCTCGAATACACCGACATGCTCGAACTCGATCTGGGCGACGTCGAGCCCTCCCTCGCCGGCCCCAAGCGCCCGCAGGACCGCATCCGCCTCGGCAACATGAAGGCCCAGTGGCGCAAGGACCTCGTCGACACCTTCAACAAGCAGTGCTGCACCGAAGGCGTCCGCGTCGACCGCTGGGCGGGCGAGGGCGGCGAGTCCGCCGCCGGCCCTGAGTCGCAGGTCAACGCCCCCCAGAACGGCGACACCAACGAGCCCGATGATCCAAGCCGCAAGACCGACGCGCCCATCATCGAGTTCAACGGCCGCACGTTCTCACTCCACGATGGCGACGTCGTCATCGCCGCCATCACTTCCTGCACCAACACCTCCAACCCCGACGTCATGATCGCCGCGGGACTCGTCGCGCGCAAGGCCCACGCCCTCGGCCTGACCTCCAGACCCTGGGTCAAGACCTCCCTCGCCCCGGGCTCCAAGGTCGTCACCGAGTACTTTAAGAAGGCGAACCTCACCGACGATCTCGAAGCCCTCGGCTTCCACACCGTCGGCTACGGCTGCACCACCTGCATCGGAAACTCAGGCCCCCTCCCCGAGACGATCGCCAAGACGGTCAAGGAGAACGACCTTGTCGCCGCCTCCGTCCTCTCCGGCAACCGCAACTTCGAGGGCCGCATCAACCCTCACGTCAAGGCCAACTACCTCGCCTCCCCGCCCCTCGTCGTCGCCTACGCCATCGCCGGAACCGTCGACATCGATCTCCAGAACGATCCCATCGGGACGTCCAAATCCGGCGAGGATGTCTATCTCAAGGACATCTGGCCCACGCACAAGGAGGTCCTCGACCTCAAGAAGCAGTGCATCAGCCCCGAGCAGTTCGCCGAGCAGTACGGACAGGTCTACGACGGCAACGAGACGTGGAACGAGGTCCCCGTCTCCGGCGGCGATCTCTACGAGTGGAGGCCCGACTCCACCTACATCCAGGAGCCTCCCTTCTTCCAAGACATGGATGAGACGCCCCCCGGCATCCATGAGATCAAGGGTGCGCGCTGCCTCGCGCTGCTGGGCGACTCCGTCACCACCGACCACATCTCCCCCGCCGGCGCCATCGCCGCCGATTCGCCCGCGGGCGAATACCTCATCGAGCACGGCGTCCCCGTCGCGATGTTCAACTCCTTCGGCTCCCGGCGCGGCAACGACCGCGTCATGACCCGCGGGACTTTCGGCAACATCCGCATCCGCAACCGCCTCGCCCAGGGCAAGGAGGGAGGCTGGACCAGCGACTTCCTCGACGACGGCGCCATCAAGCCCATCTACGACGCCGCCATGCACTACAAGCAGGAGGGCGTCCCGCTCGTCGTCCTCGCCGGCGCCGACTATGGCATGGGCTCCTCGCGCGACTGGGCCGCCAAGGGCACGCACCTGCTGGGCGTCAAGGCCGTCATCGCCACCTCCTTCGAGCGCATCCACCGCTCCAACCTCGTGGGCATGGGCGTCCTCCCCTTGCAGTTCAAAGAGGGCGAGTCCGCCGACTCCCTCGGGCTCGACGGATCCGAGACCTTCGACATCAACGTCCCCGACCCCCTCGAGCCCGGCGCCGACATTCAGGTGACGGCGCGCAACCCGAAGGGCGACGAGAAGGCCTTCACCGTCCGCTGCCGCATCGACACCCCCGTCGAGGTCGAGTACTACCGCAACGCCGGCATCCTCCACCTCGTCCTCCGCCGCATGCTCAGCGATTCCAAAAAGGGCGCCAAAGCCAACTGAGCCCGCCCGCGCCAACCTCCGCTTGAAACAAGAACCGGTGGGGCAGGCCTCCGCGCCTGCCCGGACTTGCTGGTCCAACCGCACAACTCCCCCTCCCCCAGGCGCGGAGCTCCGCTCAAGCCGTCTACACCACCTACCCGCAGTCGCCCGCGCAGCGGGCGAAGTCTCCCGGTGGGGCAGGCCGCCGTGCCTGCCCGGACTTGTTGATCCATTCCACGCTTCTTGGTGGGACGGCTCTCCGAGATGTCTCGACCCCCTCCCCGGATCGACTCCAACGAAGCGAGCAGGCGCGCTACTCCTCTCCCTCCCGCCGCCTGAATGACAGACGCTCTTCAGGCTCGACCGCGCCGACGATCACCGCAAAGCCGAAGAGCCCGATCGACAGCGCGACGATCGCCGCCACCGCCGCCGCCCGCGCCAGCGCCGGACCCGGCGCGAACGGCTCCCCATGCGCCGCCGCCAGCCGCCACTGAATCACCAGCACCGCCGCCAGCACGATCGCGAAGACGAACCCCATGAGAAGCAGCCACACCGCCCGGTGCGACAATCGCCGCCTGGATGCCGATTCGCGCTTCATCCCCCATTGTTGTGACGCCATCCCCCCCACATCCCGGAAAACCCCCGCTCACACAAAAACCGGTGGGGCAGGCCGCCGTGCCTGCCCGAACCTGCTGGTCCGACCGCACAGCTCCCCTCTCCCCCAGGCGCAGAGCTCCGCTCAAGCCGGCTACACCCTTCTCCCTCCTCTCCCTCTTCGCTCGCGGGCGCCGCCCGCGAAGATCAACCATGCCTCCGCCGAAGCCGTCCCCGAGTTCCACCCGCAATCACCCGTCCGGACTACGGCCGCGCGCCCAGCCCCGCCGCCCGCCGGGCGCCTTGAAACAGCTCCCCGAGATCCTGCGTCTGATACAGCTCCACCGAGTTGCGATTCTGCGTGCCATAGACGAAGAGCATCCCGTCGCGCACGTCCGCGATCAGCAGGATCTCCTCGTTGTCCCCGCCGTCGGCCGTGAGGATCGTCAGATCCGCGATCGTCGCCACGTTCCCCGCCTCGGCGCGCATCGGATCCGCCAGACGATCCGCCTGCACCATCACCAGCGCCAAAAGCAGCAGCGCCGTCGCCCACAGAATCGCCGCGGGCGTGTCGAGTCGAAAGGGTCGCCTGCTCGTCATCGCGTCCGTCCTCCCCGCGCCGCGCGCGAGTCCGCCGCCAGATCGCGGAAGCCGATCGGCGCCAGCGAGCGCCGGCTGTTGTCCCAGCGCAGCGCCACCATCTCAGAATTGTTCGAGTCGACGATGTAGATCGCCGCCTCCGTCAGCCCCTGCACCTCGCCCGCGACCATCGTGTAGTCGCCCCGGGCGCGCCGCTGCTGCGCCTCCGCGTCCGTCGGCAGGAGCGTGATCACCGCCAGGATCGCCACCAACGCCAGATTGATCGCGATCAGCCCGCTGTGCCGCCGGCTCGTCTGCTCATGTCTCATGCTCACTCCTTCGCGGCCGATCACGCCACGGTTCCCTTTCCTCCTGGAGCCTTCCGGGCCTTCCGGACCTTCCGGGGGTCCGCCCGGAGGCTGCGGCAGGCGCTCCAGACGCCGTCAGTCCTGATGCCCCCGCTTGCTTGGCAGAATGCTCAGATAGACCGTCAGCCCCCCCAGCACGACCAGCACGCCGTAATAAATCAGATAGCTCGAAGAATCGGGCCGCCTGGGCGCCGGGGGCCGGCGCGTCCCCGAGGGCGCCGCCTGCTGCTGCGAGGGCGCCGCCTGCGACGGACCGCTCCCAAGCTGGGCCGACGCCGCCGCCGACGTCAGCCATGCCGCCGACACGATCACAATCAGAGCCACTGCGCGCCGCATCATCGCCCGACAATAGAACCCCCTCGACGCCCGCACAAGCGCTCCGCCTTCTGAGCGCCCAACCTCCGCCCGTCCACCCGCCTCCTCGCCGCCGATCACGCCACCGCCGCGGGCGCCTCCTCCCCGCTCGCGCAGAACGCCCGCCCCATCCGCTCGAACGCCGCCGCCGGCACATGCACCGTCCCCCAGCGCGCGCTCCGCGTCCGCATCTCCCGTTGGTAGTCATCCAGCCGCGCCGCACGCAGCCCGTACCACACCCCCCGGCACGCGAACGCCTCCTCGAAAAGCCCCTCCGGAAACGGCGCATCGCGGTGATACACAAAGACGAAGCACGCCTCGACACTCCCCGCCATCCCTCCCGCCTCGCCGCCGAGCAGCGTCCGCCAGCGCGCCAGCGATGCGACATCCTCCCGCGCCACCCAGTTCGGCAACCCCCCACGCCCCCCGCCGCCCCCGCGCCCCCCGCCTCGCCCACTCATCCGGCGCGCCTTCACATCGACGATCACCGATCCCGCGCCT
>CAYVIJ010000005.1:0-148458 GCA_964451515.1 uncultured Phycisphaeraceae bacterium
TCTGCGCCTGAGGGAGGGGAGAGTTGTGTGGTTGGACCAGCACGTCCGGGCAGGCACGGCGGCCTGCCCCACCGGGAGACTTCGCCCGCTGCGCGGGCGATTGCGGGGAGGTGGGGTGGACGGCTTGAGCGAAGCTCTGCGCCTGGGGGAGGGGAGAGTTGTGTGGTTGGACCAGCACGTCCGGGCAGGCACGGCGGCCTGCCCCACCGGTTCTTGTTGTATTCGTTTGCGCGTGCTGCGCACGCGCGGCGGGCAGGGCCGCCCGCCGCTACCGGTCGGTGTGAGGGAGACGGGTCGGAGAGCCGTCCCACCAGGAGCGGGTGCTCGCTCCGGGAGAGGTGATGATGCTCTCAGCGGCTCGAAGCAAAAAAAACGCGGCCTCCCCGGGGGAAGGCCGCGCGTGAAGTCAGAGCGTGGCTGATCTTTGATCAGCGGCGGCGGCGAACGGCGAAGAGGCCGCCGAGGCCCAGCAGGGCCGCCGAGGACGGGCCCGGGATGTTCACGAGCTCGAAGGCATGGTTCAGATCGGCGCCCTCCGGACTGCCGCCGGCGAAAGCGGCGGCGCCGTTGTCGCCGATGGTGGCGTCGTCAGCGGTCAGGAACCACGTCCCGATGGAGGCAGCGCCAAACGAGCCGTCATCATCGACCGACGCCTGCACGAAGCCATCCGCGGTGAACGCGACATCGTCGTTGGTGATGTCGATGGTCCAGATGAAGTTGCCGGCCGAAGGGAGCTGCACGCCGAAGCCATCGACGAAACTCTGCCCGGCGTCAAAGAAGTCGAAGAACATCACGCCGCCGGCGGTGTCCACGCCGCCGACGAAGGTGAATTCATCGAGCAGGCCCGGCCCCGAAAGAATCGACGAGTAATCATCGAAGTTGATCGGCTGCGGGTTGCCGTCGCCATCGCCGGGATCCGACGAGACGCTGAAGAAGCCCTCGTCGTCACCCGTGATGTTCGAAAAGACGGGGCCGACGACCCCGGCCGTCGGGGTCGCCTGCGTGTCGCCGAGCTCGCCCGCCATGGTGGCGGTGAAAATCGGGTAGTTCGAGCGATCGATTTCGCCCGGCGCACCAACGTTCGCCGACGCCGTACCGGCGACGGCCAGCAGCGCAATAGCACATGTCTTCATGACGGTCTCCTGTCCCTCTCTGTCGTCCGGAAGCATGGAGCCCGGACAAGTGTTTCTTCTCGGCGACCGCCCGAAGCGGCCACGCTCTTCCAACTCGAACACGCCTTGGCGGAGATGCCGACGGCGACGCTCGAGCCTTCTCCTCCTGAACCGCGCCCGCCCCCGCGGACACGACCCCCTATCGATCCCCCTCCAATCAGTACAGACTGCCCGAATCCGGCCGCGGAGTCAAGGCAAAACGGCAAAACCTTGACGATTGTTTGGCCCTCGATTCAGGTTCTGTCAGGTATTTCAGAGGCTTCGCGCCAAGGCCTTCCAGCGGCCATCTGACGGCATCTCACGCTCCGCCAGGCGGTTGCGTCAGCGATGCGGGCCTCCGGCGCGTCCGCCAAATCTGGTGAAAACCCCGGCATGTGAGGAGCGGGTGGGAAGGCGCGTCGCGAGGCGAATCAACGCTTCCCGTCATTTGGGCTCGCGTCCTGCTCCGGCGCGTCCTGCTCGGGGTCAGCGTCCGCTTCGTCCTGCTGATCCTCGACGACATCGATGATCTCCTCAGGCGACTCGGGGCCGCGCTCCGGAAGGGCTGCGGAGGCGTATTCGGGCACCGGACGAAGGGTCATATCGAGGATGCGGGCGTGATTCGGGGGGACAGGGATCTGATTGTCGAGGGTCCCGAAGTCAGTGTCCGGATCAATGAGATCCCAGATCATCAGATCCGGATTGTCGATATCGTTGTCCTTGTTTGCGCCGGGGCGGAAGGAAACGACGAGCTTCCTGTCGACGGGAACGTCCACCGACCAGACAGCTTCGCCCGAGCGCACATCGGTGAGTGTGATGGTTTTGGGCGACCAGGTGCGCGAGACATAGGCGTGGCGGTCGGCGGAGTAACCCGGGCCGCCCTCGTAGTAGCAGCCGACGTTCGGAAGAAGCATGGCGGCGGCGGCGAGCGGGATCAGGGCGGCGCGACGGAGGATGGACATGGCTGGCTGGCTCCGGAAGGGCTGGCGGACTCGTCGCTATAGGATACGTCCGCGCGGGCGGGGCCCGCAGGCAAGAGCATCGTCCGGAAAGGGCCCGGACCTGAGGAGTTTTGGCGCGTGGCAGATCGGGCGGCAGGCTTTCGGATCGGACATGGCTGGGACCGCCACCGTCTCGAGTCCGTCCGTCCGCACGGGGAGGGACGCCCCATGGTCCTCGGGGGCGTGCAGCTCGAATCGGAGATGGGGCCCGTCGGGCGGTCGGACGGAGACGCCCTGCTCCACGCGGTGACGGACGCGATCCTCGGCGCCCTCGGGATGGAGGACATCGGGCAGCTCTTCCCCGACACGGACGATCGGAACGAGGGTCGGGACTCGGCGGAGTTTCTGCTGGAGGCGGTGCGCCGGGCCGGCGAGGGGGGGTGGGTTGTCGGCAACGTGGACTGCACGGTGGTGCTGGAGCGGCCCAAGATGGCGGCGCACAAGGGAGACATGCGGGAGAACATCGCGCGGCTGCTGGCGGTGGAGGTGAATCAGGTGAACGTGAAGGGGAAGACGGGGGAAAAGGTGGACGCGACAGGCGAGGGGCGGGCGGTGGAGGCGCATGCGGTCGCGCTGCTCGTGCGCGCATAACGTGTCCGTATGGTCTGCAAGCACCTATGGCAGGAGGCGGCGGCGTTCGCGGCGCGGGCGCATCGGAATCAGTTGCGCAAGGATGGGGTGACGCCGTACGCGGCGCATCCGTATCGGGTGGCGCTGACGGTGCGGGATGTCTTCGGGTGCGACGACGAGATCGCGCTGGCGGCCGCGCTGCTGCACGATGTCATCGAGGATTGCGACGTCGATTACGACGAGGTCGCGGAGCGATTCGGGGATGACGTGGCGCGGTGCGTGGCGGCGCTGTCGAAGGACATGCGGCTGCCGGAGCCCGAGCGGGAGCCTGCATATGACGAGGGCCTGCGCCGGGCGGACTGGCGGGCGAAGCTGATCAAGCTGGCGGATCAGTACGACAACCTGTGCGATCTGACGGGCTCGATTGAGAAGGCGCTCCAGAAGTGCAACCGTGCGGTGGCGATCGCACGGGAGGGGGTAGAAGAGGCGCCGGAGCTCAAGAAGGGGATCGAGGCGCTGGAGGGGTTGATGGCGGAGCGGCGGGGTGAGGCGGAGAGGTCGAGGTAGGAAAGACGGCTCGGAGAGCCGTCCCACCAAACCGAGACGGGTCGGAGAGCCGTCCCACCAGGGCGCTCACTCCGGGATGAGGCGGCCCGTTGTGCGCGGGGTGAAGGGGAAGTCGGCGAGGAGCTCCTTCACGTCCTCGGCGGTGACGGCGCGGATCTGCTCCAGCTCCTCGTCCAGCGGGATGTGGCGCTCGAGATAGGTCCATGTGCGCCCGAGGCGCTGCATGCGGCCTGACGGTTTCTCGCCGGCGAGGGTGATGCGCGTGGCGAGGCGGTTGCGCAGCTTTTCGAGGTCGGCCTCGGTGACTTCATTCCCGAGGGCCTTGATCTCGGCGTCGATCCTGGCGGCGATCTCGTCGAGTCGGTCGGGCGTGGACGAGGCATAGATGATGAAGTCGCCGGCGTGGTCGTGGGGGTCGTAGGCGGCCTCGGCCTCGTCGGCGACGCCGGTCTCGATGAGGGCCCAGTGCAGACGGGAGTTGTCGGGACCGCCTAGGAGCTGGGCGCTCAAGCTGGCGGCATAGCGGCGGTCGTCCTGCACGGAGGGGGCGGGAGCGAGGGAGAGGAGGTAGCCACGGGTGATCTTCGGATCGCGGAGGGTGAAGGCTTGCTCCTCGTGGGTCGGCTCGATGAGATTGCGGCGAGCGCCGGAGGCGTTCCATTCGGCGCAGGCGTCTTCGAGGAACGAAACGGCCCTGTCGAAGTCGAGCGCGCCGGCGAGGGCGACGGTGGTGTTGTCGGCGGCGTAGCGATGCTCGAAGTACGCGCGCATCTGGTCGTGCGTGAGATCCCTGATGGTGGCGTCATCCCCCAGGACGCGGTGCGCGAGGGGATGATCCTTGAAATGACGCTCGATCGTCTCCTCGTAGAGAACCCAGAACGGGTTGTCCTTGTACATCGCGATCTCCTCGAGGATGACTCCCTTCTCGGCGGTGAAGTCGGCTTCGCGGATCGCGGGGCGGAGGATGTCGGAGAGAATGTCGATCGCGGGCGAGAGGTTTTCGGGGAGGACGGTCGCGTAGAAACAGGTGAGCTCGGAAGAGGTGTAGGCGTTGTACTCGGCGCCGAGCTCATCGAACTCGCGGTTGACGTCGTCGGCGGAGCGCCGGTCGGTGCCCTTGAACATCATGTGCTCGAGGAAGTGGCTGACGCCCATGACCTTCGGATCCTCGTCGCGCGCGCCGGTGCGCACGAAGAATCCGACGGAGGCGGAGTGGGCGTCGGGATCGGTCTCGCCGATGACGGTGAGGCCGTTGTCGAGCGTGGCTTCCTGGAAGTTGACGGGCATCGCGTCCTCCTTGAGCGGTGTCGGGTCATTGGGGTGAGGGTAGCGGGTCAGGCGGGAAGGCGATCGAGCAGGGCGCGAGTCGCGTCGGCGGGGTCGGAGGCGGCGCCGATGGCGGCGGAGACGGCGATACCGAAGGGGCGTCCCTGCGCGGCGTCGACGAGGGCGGGGAGGGTCCCGGGCGTGATTCCGGAGATGGCGAGGGGCGGCGGGAGGGGCGGCTGCTCCCCGAGGTAGGCGCGGAGGTAGGCAGGGCCCGAGAGAGCGGGCTTGGCTTTGGTGGTCGAGGCGAACATGGGGCCGACGCCGCAGTAGTCGGCGCCGGCGACGCGCCCGGCGCGGGCCTGATCGAGATTCGCAGTCGAAACACCGACGAGCAGGCGGCGGCCCGCAAGCATGCGCACGGCTTCGACGGGGAGATCGGTCTGTCCGAGATGGACGCCATCTGCGCGCGCGAGGAGGGCGATGTCGGGGCGATCGTTGACGATGACGACAGGCTTTCTCGGATGGCTGCGCGCAAGTTCGACGAGCGCGCGCGCGCGGCGGAGAAGCTCGGCGTCGTCGAGTTCCTTCTCGCGGAGCTGGAGGCAGTCAGCGCCGGCGTCTGTGGCGAGGCGGGCGACGGAGAGCCAGTCGTGATGCGCGCAGAGGGATTCGGTGAGGAGCACGCAGAGGCGGAAGCGCGCGGGGCGGGGAGCGAGTGCGAGGGCGAGTTGGCGGTCGAGGTCGTAAGCGCGGTAGCGGAGGGACTCGAATCGCGCGGGGTCAAGGGCGGGCGCTTCGTGGCGGAGCGTCTTGGCGGTCTCCTCGAGGGAGCGGAGGGCTTCGGTGAGGCGCGCCCCGGCGGCGCGGGCGACGGCGGGGAGGTCGGGGCGCGCGGATTCTGCGTCGGTCGTCAGCACGGTTCCAACGTCTTCGGGGGTGTCGCGGTGAGCGAGGGGGAGGAGGTCGTCGGCGGGGGCGAGCGCGGCGCGGAGGTCGTGGCGGAGCGTTTTGAGGGAGGTGGTGAGATCCGCATTGTCGAGTGTGAAACGGGCGACGTCCTCCATGACGCGCACGGCCTCGCGGGCGCGGTTGGCGGCGGCGTCCAGGATGCGGAGGGCGGGGCGCATGGAAGGAGATGGTAGAAGCCGCAGCGGCCCCTGAGCACACGTTTGGTAGGGTGTGGTCATGATCACGATGACCTCGCGAGCGGCTCGGACGGACTTCGGAAACGTCGATCCCCTGGGCGAAAGCCTCACGGCGGCGCGGTTCGAGTCGCCACTCGGACCGATGATCGCGCTGGCGAGCGAGCGCGGGCTGTGTCTGCTGGAATGGCTGGAGGGTCGGACCTTTGAGACGGCGATCGAGTCGTTGGGGGAGGGCTTCGGCGCGAGCGTGTCGGAAAACTCGAGCGCCACGCTTGATCAGACGGCGCGCGAACTGGCGGAGTATTTCGACGGCGATCGCACGGAGTTCGACGTTGCTCTCGATTTGCGCGGATCGGCGCATCAGAAGCGCGTGTGGGAGCGGCTGCTCGCGATTCCGAGCGGGCAGGTGGAGTCCTACGGCGAGATCGCGCAGTCGCTGGGCTCGAGCGCGCGGGCGGTGGGGCGCGCGGTGGGGCGAAATCCGATCGCCATCATGGCGCCGTGCCATCGCGTGGTCGGCGCGGACGGCAGGCTGACGGGATACGCCGGCGGGCTGTGGCGCAAGGAGTGGCTGCTGGCGCACGAACGCGGGGAGCGGCGGGCGGGGCGGCGACGCAAGGACGCGGCGCGCGGCTGATCAGGCGAGGGCCTGCTCGAGATCAGCGATGAGATCATCGGGATCCTCGACGCCGACGGAGAGGCGCACGAGGCTGTCGGAGATTCCGAGCTCTGCGCGCATCTCGGGAGACACCGATGCGTGGGTCATGATCGCGGGATGCTCGATGAGCGATTCGACACCGCCCAGCGACTCGGCGAGGGTGAAGAGGCGCACCTTCTCCAGCATGCGACGCGCTGCGTCGATCCCACCGGCGAGGTAGATGGTGATCATGCCCGTGTGGCCGCACATCTGGCGCCTGGCGAGCTCATGCTGCGGGTGCGACGGCAGGCCCGGGTAGAGGACCCTCTCGACGGCGGCGTGCTGCTCGAGGAACTGGGCGATGCGGAGTCCCGACTCGTTGTGGCGATTCATGCGCACGTCGAGCGTCTTGATCCCGCGGAGGGTGAGGAAGGCGTCGAAGGGGCCGATG
Source organism: uncultured Phycisphaeraceae bacterium (assembly GCA_964451515.1). Classification (GTDB taxonomy): domain Bacteria; phylum Planctomycetota; class Phycisphaerae; order Phycisphaerales; family UBA1924; genus CAYVIJ01. The sequence goes on from CAYVIJ010000005.1 coordinate 6,792, forward strand.
GCGGAGCCGACGGATTTCTGCACGAAGCGCAGTTTCTCGGCGAGGCCCTTGTCGCGGACGACAAGAACGCCGCCGAGGGCGTCGGAGTGGCCGTTCAGATACTTCGTCGTCGAGTGCATGACGACGTCGAATCCGAAGGCGAAGGGGTTCTGGTTCAGCGGAGAGGCGAAGGTGTTGTCGCAGCAGAGGAGGGCGTCGGGCGCCGTCTTGCGAACGATCTCGGAGGTCTTTTTCAGATCGACGAGCTTGAGCGTGGGGTTGGTGGGCGTCTCGATCCAAACGAGCTTGGTGTCGGCGCGCAGGCCGTCCTCGAGCTTGCTCGGATCGGACATATCGATGTGCTCGATGCGCAGCGCCTGCGAGAAATCGCGGACCTGGTTGAGCAGTCGGTTCATGCCGCCGTAGAGATCGTCCATGGCGGCGACGCGCGCGCCCGAGGGGATGAGCTCGAGCAGGCAGGAGATCGCGGCCATTCCCGAGACGAAAGCGAAGCCGCCGCAGCCGGGGTCTTCTTCTTCGGTGAGCGCGCCGCCTTCGAGACCGCTCATCATGCGCTCGAGCGCATAGCGCGTCGGGTTCTGGACGCGGGCGTAGTCATAGCCCTGATGCACGCCCGGGGATTTCTGGGCGTAGGTGGTGGTCGCGTAGATGGGGGGCATGACGGCGCCCGTCGAGGGATCGGGGCGCTGTCCGGCGTGAACGACCTTTGAGGCGAAACGAAGGCTCTTGTTGTCGGCGGTCATGATGGGCTCGGGCTTGCGGGAGCGCTCAGGTGGGAAGCTGCAGGCGCAGGTAGTTGATGAGATCGATCTTGGTGATGAGTCCCAGATAGACGCCGTCGTCGTCGACGACGATGGCGACGCGATCGGCGCGGAAGATGGGAATGAGGTCCTCGATTCTGGTGGAGGGTTTCACCGTCTCAAGACGCGCTGTCATGAAGTCAGAGACAGGGCGCTGAAGATCAACATCCTTGTGCGAGAGCGCGAGGAGGATGTCCGATTCGTCGATGATGCCGACGATCTGATCGGGGTCGTCCCCCCGAACGGGGCTGACGACGGCGATCTGGGAGATGTCGTAAAGACGCATGAGGGTGACGGCGCGCTGGAGGGGCTCGTCGGGCCCCAGGCTGTAATCCTCCCGATACGTGTGGCGGCGGGCGATGAGATCGCGGAGATCGCCGGCGCGCTCGCGCTCGATGAATCCCTGATCGATCATCCAGTAGTCGTTGAACATCTTGGAGAGGTACTTGGCGCCGGAATCGCAGATGAGCGTGACGACGTTCATCGGCTTGCTCTGCTTCTGGCACCAGACCTTGGTGGCGTGGACGAGGCAGCCGGTGGAGGAGCCGGAGAGCATGCCCTCCTTGTGGAGCAGCTCGCGGGCGGTGTGGAAGGCCTCGGCGTCCTCGACGGGAACGGCCTCGTCGCAGAGTTCGAGATCGCAGATGTCGGGAACGAAATCCTCGCCCATGCCCTCGACGAGCCAGGAGCCGGGCTCGACCTTCTTGCCTTCGTTGACAAGTGGATGCAGAACGGAGCCCGCGGGATCCGCGAGGATGATCTTCACGTCGGGGTTCCGCTCGCGCAGGAAGCGCCCCACGCCCGAGAGCGTGCCGCCCGAGCCGACACCCAAGACAACGGCGTCGATCGCGGCGCCTCCCGTAGCCTGCCGAACCTGCTCCCACATCTCGGGGCCGGTGTGCTCGTAGTGGGCCTGGACGTTGGCCTCGTTGGCGAACTGGTTGACATAGAACGAGTTGGAAGTCCGCTCGGCGAGGCGGGCGGCGACCTCCTGGTAGTAGTCCTCGTGGCCCTTGGTGACGTCGGAGCGGGCGGTGATGACCTCGGCGCCCATGGCGCGCAGATGCTGGATCTTGCCCTCGGACATCTTGTCGGGGACGACGACGACGAGCTTGTAGCCGCGCTGCGAGGCGATGAGCGCGAGCCCGAGCCCCGTGTTGCCGGCGGTGGCCTCGATGAGCGTGGGCTTGGGCTCGCCGGCGGGATCGATGATCCCATCGCGCTCGGCGGCTTCGATCATCGAGAGGCCGATGCGGTCCTTGATGGAGCCGGCAGGGTTCATGAGCTCGAGCTTGCCGAAGACGCGGCATGGCCCGAAGTCGAGGCGGGAGAGCTCGAGCATGGGCGTGTTGCCGATCATCTCGATAACGCTGGGATAGACCGGCGCCAGAGGTCGATCGGCGTTCGCGGGGTCGGTTGTCGCGGGCTTGCTCGCGGTCTGCTCGGGCATGATTCTCAGAGCGTCTCCAGGGGCGGCGCGCCGGGGATCGGGCGCAGAATCGGTGATTTTCGGCGAAGGATGAGTGTAGCAGGTCGGCGCCCCCGCACGCTGAGTCAGGCCGCCTTGGAGGCGGAGCCGTCGTCGACGCCCCAGACCACAATCCGGTTGCGCCCCGCGGACTTGGCGGCGTAGAGCGCCTGATCGGCGGTCTCGATCCACTCGGTGGGGTCCGCCGGGTTGTTCTCGACATGGTCGCAGATGCCGAAGGAGGCGGTGACTTTGCGGTCGGGGTGGGCGGCCCAGCGATGCTGCTCCAGCTCGACGCGGATGCGCGAGATTACGATCCGGGCGGTGCGCGCGTCCGTGTCGCGGAGGATGATCGCGAACTCCTCTCCCCCGTACCGACAGGCGAGGTCCGACTGTCGCAAAGCGTTGCAGACGAGGCGGGAGAAGCCCTTTAGGACAGCGTCGCCCGCGGCGTGCCCGAAGCGGTCGTTGAGGAGCTTGAAGTGATCGAGGTCGCAGAGGCAGAGGCTGATGGGGCGCCCCGATCGCTGGGAGGCGGCGAGCTCCTCTCGAAGACGCTCATCGAAGTGAGCCCGATTCCACAGCCCCGTCAGGCCGTCGACCTGCGCCCGCTCGGCGAGCAGGCTCATGAGCTCGGAGATGCGGATCGCCGAGCGCAGACGCGCGCGCAGCTCGGGCATGCTGAACGGCTTGGTGACGTAGTCGAAGGCGCCGAGGTCGAGCCCCGCGACCTTGTCCTCGAGCTGATCGGAGCTGGAGACGATGATGACGGGGATGTGCACCGTCGCCGGGCTGTCCTTGAGCGCGCGCAGCACATCGAAGCCGCTGAAGCCGGGGAGGTTCAGATCGAGAAGGATCGCCGCCGGCGAGCGCTCGCTGGCGTACTCGATCCCGGCGGGCCCCGACGCAACGTGGACGAGCTGGAGATTCTCCGAATGCAGACGGACGGAGAGGAGGCGGAAGATCTCCGCAGAATCATCGATCAGCAGGACGACGGGCGCCTCCGGCTTCTCGGTCTCGATGGCGAACTTCGGAGGGGTCATGGATCGTCTCGCAGGCTCGGGGAGGGCGGGGGGAGGGCGGGTGATCAGGCGGCGGCCCGCCGACATACCTCGATGAGGGCGGAGGCGTTGGCGCGCACGCGCTCGTGGTCCGCTTCCGCCCGGGCGGCGCGCTCAAGCGCCGCGGCGGCGTCGGAGATGGGCGGAAATCCGTAGCCCCCGCCGGCGCCTTTGAGCTGGTGGGCGATGGCGGCGACGCGCTCGTGATCCCCCTGCCCGATCGCCTCCTCGATGGCCTCGAGACGGCCGGGGATCTCCTGGAGAAAGTCGGCGATGAGCTCGGCCATCTCCGGATCGTCGGCGAAGGCGCTGCGCAAGGGCTCGCTCGAGCCGGCCGCGGGGGCGGCGCGCGTCGTTCGCGTGCTGGATCGGGTTCTGGGGCGGGGCATGAGCGCACTCCTCCACGCGCGGGGACTGACGGTGATGCATCGGCGCGGGAGGGGGGCGACTGCACCGTTTCCCGAAACCGGGAGAAGTCGTCCCGTCTTCTCGGCAGATGGTCGGCAGATGGCGTGGACAGAGGCGCCTCCGGGACCGTAGCCTACGCTACATTTCCAGCGTCCGGATGGCGCGGGGAGCGATGGTCGAGATGGAAAGGAGTGACGGCATGAGGCTGCTCGTTCTGGCGGCGGCGATGGCGTGGATGTGGGGCGCGGCGGCGCTCGGGCAGATCTCCGTGGTGGCGACGACGGGGATGATCGCGGACACGGCGCGGAACGTGGCGGGCGAGCGCGCCGAGGTGAGAGGGCTGATGGGCCCGGGCGTCGATCCGCACCTGTACAAGCCGACGCGCTCGGACATCGCCCGCCTGATGCGCGCGGATCTGGTCCTCTACAACGGGCTTCTGCTGGAAGGCAAGATGACCGACGCCCTGATCCGCGCGGCGCGGGCGGGTCGGCGGGTGTACGCGGTGACGGAGGAGCTGGACGAATCCACACTGCTGGAGCCGGAGGAGTTCGACGGCGCGTATGACCCGCATGTGTGGATGGACCCCGCGCTGTGGGCGCGGGCGGTGGAGGTGATCCGCGACGCGCTGATCGAGGCGGACCCTGACGGCGCCTCGGTCTACCGCGCAAACGCGGCGGCGTATCTGGAGGAACTGAACGAGCTGGACGCTTACGCGACGCGGACGCTGGCTTCGGTTCCCGCGGGGCGGCGGGCGCTGGTGACGGCGCATGACGCCTTCAACTATCTCGGCGCGCGCTCTGGATTCGACGTGGTGGGGATTCAGGGCATCAGCACGGAGTCGGAGGCGGGGGTGCGGGACATCGAGCGGCTGGTTGACCTGCTGGTCGAGCGCGAGATTCCGGCGGTGTTCATCGAGACAACGGTGTCGGATCGGAACGTGCGCGCGCTGATCGAGGGCGCGGCGGCGCAGGGTCATCGGGTGACGATCGGCGGCTCGCTCTTCTCCGACGCCATGGGAGCGCCCGGGAGATACGAGGGCACGTACATCGGGATGATCGATCACAATGTGACAACGATTACGCGGGCGCTGGGGGGCGAGGCGCCGGCGCGGGGCATGCGCGGACGACTGCCAGGCGGGGCTGAGTGATGGCGGCGCAGACGGCGCAGCGTAGAGCGCGCAAATCCTTCGATCTCTCCGAGCGGCCCGAGCATTCGGCGAGAAGTCCGCTGTCGGTGCACGCGCTGACGGTGGCGTATCACCGCAAGCCGGTGCTGTGGGACGTCGACTACGACGCGCCGGCGTCGAGCCTGGTGGCGATTGTGGGACCGAACGGCGCGGGCAAGAGCACGCTGATCAAGGCGTGTTTGGGGCTGGTTCCGTCGGCGTCGGGGCGCGTGGCGTTCTGGGGGGAGCCGTACCGACGGCGGCGCGCGCGGGTGGGGTACGTGCCGCAGCGGGAGAGCGTGGACTGGTCCTTCCCCGTCTCGGCGCTGGATGTGGTGTGCATGGGGCGGTACCGCAAGATCGGCTGGCTGAAGCCGGTGACGCGGGCGCACAGGGAGGCGGCGCTGCGGAGCATGGAGCACTTGGGCATCGCGGAACTGGCCAACCGACAGATCGGGCAGCTCTCGGGCGGGCAGCAGCAGCGCGTCTTCCTGGCGCGCGCACTGGCGCAGGAGGCGGATCTCTACTTCATGGACGAGCCCTTCGCGGGCGTCGACGCGGCGACGGAGCGGGCGATCGTCGAGACGCTGCGGAGCTTGCGCGAGACGGGGAAGACGGTCATCTGCGTGCATCATGATCTGCAAACGGTGGAGGAGTATTTCGATGAGGTGTTGCTGCTGAACATGCGCGTCGTGGCGGCGGGGCGGGCGTCGAAGGTGTTCACGCAGGAGAACTTGCAGAAGACGTACGGCGGGCGGCTCACGGCGCTGGCGAGGGCGAGCGAGGCGCTGGCGCAGTCGGGCGTGCGCGCAGACCTGGGCGGCGGAAGCCGATGATGAGCGCGGCGACGCTGGGCGCGATGACGGGCGACGGCGGCGCGACGTGGAGCGAGGCGCTGCGCGTGCTGACGCTGCGGGCGGGGTTCAACTCCAGCGTCGTCGTGACGGGGACGACGCTCTTCGGCGCGGCGGCGGGGATGGTCGGCTGCTTCGCGGTGCTGCGCAAGCGCGCGCTGATGGGTGATGCGCTGGCGCACGCGACGCTGCCCGGAATCGCGGGGGCGTTCATTGTGCTCACGCTGCTCGGGCAGGCGTCGAAGTCGCTCGGAGCGCTGCTCGTCGGCGCGGCGGTCACGGGGCTGCTGGGCGTGGCGGCGGCGCAGTGGCTCTCGCGCGCCACGCGGATCGGCGAGGATGCGGCGATCGGCGCCGTGCTGAGCGTCTTCTTCGGCGTGGGCGTGGCGATGCTCAGCGTCGTGCAGGCGCTGCCGGGGGGCGGACAGGGCGGCATCGAGACGTTCATCTACGGGCAGACGGCGGCGATGGGCGCGCGCGACGCGCTGGTGATGGCGATCGCGGCGGGTCTCGCCGCTCTGGCGTCGGCGCTGCTGCTCAAGGAGTTCACGCTGGTGTGCTTCAACGATGAGTTCGCCTCGTCGGTGGGGCTGCCGGTCACGGCGATCGATTTGCTGATGATGGGGCTGGTGGCGGCGGTGACAGTGGTGGGCTTGCAGGCGGTGGGCTTGATCCTGGTGGTGGCGATGCTGATCACGCCGGCGGCGGCGGCGCGATTCTGGACGGATCGCGTCGGGCCGATTGTCGTCCTTTCGGCGCTGCTCGGAGCGCTCTCGGGGTATCTCGGGTCGTCGATGTCCGCGATCTTTCCGCGCGCGCCGGCGGGAGCGGTGATCGTGCTGACGGCGGGCGGGCTCTTCACGCTCAGCCTGCTCTTCGGACCCGCGCGGGGCGTCCTGGCGGAGACGCTGCGACGGGCGCATGCGCGATGGCGGGTGGCGCGGGATCACTTCCTGAAGGAGGCGCTGCGGGCGGAGAAGGCGGGGGAGCGCGTGACGGCGACGACCCTGGCGCGCGCGCGCGGTCGGACGCTCGCGGGCGCGTGGACGATGGCGGCGGGGCTGCGGGCCGCGGGGCTGATGCGCCGTCAGGGCCCCGACCTGCGACTGACGGACACAGGGCGAGCGCGCGCAGAGCGTGTGTACCGCAATCACGGTCTGTGGCAGGCGTACCTCATCCAGCGCGCGGACGTGGCGGCGAGCCATGTGGACGTCTCGGCGGATCTGGTCGAGCACGTGCTGGATGAGGATCTGGTGCGCGAGCTGGAGGCGACGCTCGGGATCGGTCAGCGGATGGAGAGCACGGCGTGAGCGAAGGGATGCATCTGTTCATCTCGCTGGATCTGCCCGCGATGCTGGCGGGGACGCTCGCGGCGACGGCGTGCGCGCTGCTCGGGAATTTTCTCGTGCTCCGGCGCCAGAGCCTGCTGGGCGACGCGATCTCGCACGCGGTGCTGCCCGGGCTGGTCGCGGCGTTCCTGCTGACGAGCGTGCGGACGACGTGGCCGATGTTCATCGGGGCGCTGGCGGCGGGGATCCTGGCGGCGGGGTTGATCGAACTCGTGCGGCGGCTGGGGCGCATGGATCACGGGGCGTCGATGGGCGTGGTCTTCTCGGTGATGTTCGCGCTCGGGGTGCTGCTGATGGAGCAGGCGGCGGCGCGGCACGTCGACCTCGACGCCGATTGCCTGCTCTACGGGCAGCTCGAGTATGTGAACTGGTATCCGCCGACGGAGTGGTCGAGCTTCTGGAGGTGGGAGACGTTTCTGGGATCGGTTGAGCCGGGGACGCACGCGCGCGCGCCGGGGTTTCCGCGGCAGGTGACCACGCTGGCGGCGACGACGCTGGTGGCGGCGCTCTTCATCGTCGGATTCTTCAAGGAGCTTCGGATCAGCTCCTTCGACCCGAGCCTGTCGACGGCGATGGGAATCCATGCGGGTGTGATGCACGCCGGGCTGGTGGTTCTGGTCGCGGCGGCGGCGGTGGCGAGCTTCGAGGCGGTGGGGTCGATTCTGGTGATCGCCATGCTGATCTGCCCGGCGGCGACGGCGCGGCTGCTGACGGATCGGCTGGCGACGCAGGTGTGGATCAGCGCCGGCGTCGCGTTTGTGACGGGCGTGGGCGGCTACGTGCTCGGGGCGCTCTTGCCGGGATGGCTCGGGTTCGAGCATGCGCTGAACGCGGCGGGGACGATGTCTGCGCTGGCGGGCGCGCTGCTGGCGCTGGCGGCGCTGCTGGCGCCTCGACACGGGATCGTAGCGAAGCGCGCGCGCAGGACGCTCCTCAGCGCCGAAGTGGCTCGGGAGGATCTGCTGGGTTTGCTGTGGCGGCTGGAGGAGTGGGGCGCGGAAAACTCGATCGCCCGGAACGCAGCCTTGCGCATGATCGGGGGCGGCGTCGTCGGACGGCTTGGGATACGGCGCGCGCTTCGAGCGGGAGAAGTCCAGAAGCGCGAGGACAACGCGCTCACGCTCACGGAGCGCGGGCGCGCGAAGGCGCAAGCGCTGGTGCGCAGTCATCGGCTCTGGGAGACGTATCTTGTCAAGGAGATGGGCCTGCGCGCCGATCACGTACACGACACGGCGGCGCTGCTGGAGCACACGCGGGCGCCGGAAGAAGCCGCGGCGCAGCGCGATCCGCACGGAAGGCGGATTCCGGGAGCGGAGGAGGTCGGTCCTGATTCTGAATTGCAGGAGGGTTAGATCGGTTTGTGGATCCGGGCTCCCGTCGGTGCAACCATTTCTCTATGAGCAATCGCGGCAGGACACCGAATCGCAAGACCACGGGAGCGAAGGATCGGCCCCGCGTGGTCATTCTGGGCGCGGGGTTCGGCGGTCTGACGGCGGCGAAGGAGTTGGCGCGGGCGGATGTCGACGTGATCGTCGTCGACAAGAGGAACCACCATCTCTTCCAGCCGCTGCTCTATCAGGTGGCGACGGCGTCGCTGAGTCCGGCGCACATCGCGGCGCCGATCCGGCGCACGCTGCGACATCAGAAGAACGCCAGTGTGGTGCTCGGGCGCGCGAAAGCGGTCGATACGAAGGCGAAGCGCGTGATCCTCGAGCAGAGCGCGCTGGCGTACGACTATCTGATCGTGGCGACGGGCTCGGAGAACTCCTACTTCGGGCATGAAGAGGCGTGGGGCAAGCTTGCGCCGGGGCTGAAGTCGATCTCGGAGGCGACGGACATTCGCGGTCGATTCCTCGGGGCATTCGAGAGGGCGGAGCAGGAGTCGGACGAGGCGGCGCGGCGGCGCGAGCTGACATTCGTTGTGGTGGGCGCGGGGCCGACAGGTGTGGAGCTCGCCGGCACAATGGCGGAGATCGCACGGTCATCGATCGTGCGGGACTATCGAGAGATCGACACGAGTGAGGCGCATGTGATTCTGATCGAGGGGATGGAACGCGTTCTGCCGACGTATCCGGAGAAATCCTCGGCGGACGCAAAGCGGCAGCTCGAAGAGCTTGGCGTCGAGGTCATCCTCGGAGAGCTCGTCACGGAGATGGACGAGCGCGGCGTGACGACGAGCGGAGATCGACGGATCGAGGCGGGGACGATCTTCTGGGCGGCGGGGGTCCAGGCAGAGAGGATCGGCGACAAGCTGGGCGTCGAAACGGATAAGGGCGGGTATGTCCATGTGAATCCCGACATGTCGATCGCCGGGCGCCCCGAGGTGCTGGTCATCGGCGATCTCGCGAAGATCTCGGATCCGAGGACCGGCGAGGAGGTCCCGAACGTTGCGCAGAAAGCGATCCAGATGGGCCGGCACGCGGCCCGTCTGATCAAGCGTGAAGTGAAGTCAGGCGTTGGTCCGGGCGGCGGAGAGCGGGAGTCGTTTCGCTATTTCGACAAGGGCATGATGGCGACGATCGGGCGGCATCGCGCTGTCGCGGATCTGCGGGGGCGGACCTTCAGCGGCTTTCCGGCGTGGCTGCTGTGGGCGCTGGTGCATGTGTACTTCCTGATCGGCTATCGGAATCGGCTTTCGGTGATGGCGTCGTGGATCTGGGAGTACATCACCTTCGATCGCGGGGCGCGGCTGATCACGAGGGAGGCGGTTCCGAAGCTGGAGCAGCCCAGAACGCCGGAGCCGGTGGCGGCGCAGGAAGCGACGCACGCATAGCGCATGAAAAAGCCAGCGCAAGCCAAGGGGGGCGTGACCCGCGCTGGCCGAGCTTGTTCATTCGATTTCGATCAAGTTGATCCGATCAGGCCGGCGGCCCGGCTCGACCGGCGCGGCGGCTCAAGTTCATGATGAGCGCCACAAGGAAGAGGATGATGAAGAGGACGAAGAGAATGTAGGCGATTGTGGAGAAGCCACTGGCGAGCCCGCCGAAGCCGAATACGCCCGCAACGATTGCGAGCAGAAAGAAGACGATTGCCCAATACAGCATTGGTTGGTTCTCCTTTGAGGTAACGCGAGCCGCAATCAGGCGGCCCGGGAAGCGGTGAATCCATGAACGCGGCTTAGTTGGACGCGTCCTCGGCGGTCTCATCGATCGCCTCGCCGACGGCTTCGACATCCTCACCCGCGCCTTCGACAGTGTTGCAGGCGGTGAGGGCAAAGGGGAGAGCGGCCGCGGCGACAAGCAGGGCGCCGTATCGCGTGCGGGAGACGCACCGTTTCCATATGCGTCCGAACATGGTCAACAAAAGAGCGGCCCGATCGCCCCCGCCACCGGAATCTCGCAGTAGGTTCCAAAGCGGGAGGCGCGTCACGGCGCCGCGTCTTCGCTCATCAGCAGCGCCGCCGGGAGGGGGGAGAGCAGCGGTTCGAGGTCGAGGGCGCCTTGCTCAGCATCGATCACGCGTCCGCTCAGCGCATCGCGATAGCGCCGGGGCGCGGAATCGGGAAGACGGAGGATTCCGCCTTGAGGCGACTCGTCGAGCACGCGCCGACGCGCGACGGCGATCGCGGCGCGCGCGCCGAGCGCGCGAGCGAAGGCGATGCACGATGAGTCCGTGTCGAGGGGGATAAAGTCGGCTTGGAGAAAGAAATCAGCGCGCTCGCGCCGGGCGCGGAGCGCGCGGGAGAGGACGTGCAGCTTCAGTCGAGCGTCAGGCCAGTCGTCGAGGAGATCGTCAAGCACGGGCTGGTCGGTGTGGAGCGTGCGCAGAAGGCGCTTACGCGTCTCAAAATCGACCTCGCCCCGATTGTCGGGATCGACGAGCGAGAGGAGCCACAGTTCGGCGCCCTGGTAGATATCCGGCACGCCAGGAGCGGCGATTCGAAGGATCGTCTGCGAGATCGAGGCCATGGCGCCGGCGCGGGCGAGGCGATCCCGGAGTTCGTGGAAGCGCGGGAGGGGCTCGCCGCTGCGGAGGGCGTGGATGAGCGCGTGCGCGAGGGAAGTCAGCGCGGATTCAAAGGCTTCGTTCGGATCAAGCCAGGAGGAGCGGCGTTTCGCCTCGCGAGAAGCTTTGACGAGATAGTCGGCGACGCGATCGGGGAAGGCGTCGAGTTCGGCTTCGGTCAGGGGCCAGGCGCCCAGAAGTGTCTGGAAGAGCAGAAGGAGATCGGCGTTGGCGATGAGCTCCTGGTCGATTGACTGGGACTCGGCGAAGGCGCGGGCCGCGGGGATCCATTCGTCAACGCGGCTGTTCCATTCGTCCGGGATCTGGGCGAGGCAGAGGAGGCGCGTGCGGACGTCCTCAGAGCGCTTTGTGTCGTGCGTGGAGGACGCGCTGAGGGCGAGGGGCGTTGTGCGTTGGCGCTCGGCGAGGAAGTCGTGCAGGGCGCGCACGGGGTCGTCCGGCACGATGGGCTCGCCACCGACCTCGTTGAGCGCGACGAAGGCGGTGTGGACGTAGAGAGCGGTGTCCTCGACGCCCTTGGCCATGAGCGGGCCGGAGAGCTGCTGCCAGCGGGCGATGAACTCGAGATGGGCGGAATCGTCACTGCGCGTTGTGAGCAAATCCTGGAGATGGGCGAGAGCGTCGGGATCGGCGGCGCCGCGATGCTCGGCGTCCTCAACGGCGCGGCGGATGTGGGCGCGGTCCTCTTCAGACGGTCCGACGGCGTCGATATACGTGCGGTAGACGGGCAGAGCGACGGTGATCGCTTCGAGCGCGCGCGCGGCGGCCCGCGCGGGCAGGGAGTCGGGAAGCCGACGCGCGTGCGAGCGCAGGAACAGGTTGCGGACGCGACGGCGCTCAGTCTGGAAGAGATCGCCCAGCGCGCGGCGCTTGGAGCGGAAGACGAGGTCGTGGAAGTCGGCGTCCTCGCCCAGGATGGGGCGGGCGTGGGCGAGGATGGAGTTGAGCCCCGCGGGATCGGTGAACGCGCGATCCAGAGCGACGAGGAACTCATAACCGGTGGCGCCCTGCACGGGCCAGTCGGGCGGAAGCGACTCGCCCTCGGCGACGATCTTCTCGACGAGCACCCAGGAGGGCGGTGTCCCGTCGGGAGGGTCATCGAGGGCGCTGCGCAGGCGATCGAGATACGCGGCGGGATCGCGGAGGCCGTCGACATGATCGATGCGCACGCCATCGATGACGTCCTCGTGGACGAAGCGCGTGATGAGGCGGTGGGTCGCCTCGAAGACGGCGTCGTCCTCGACGCGCAGGCAGACCAGATCGGCGATGTCGAAGAAGCGGCGGTAGTTGAGCGCGCGCAGACCGTCGCGCCAGAACATGGGGGCGTAATGCTGGCGCTCGATGAGGGCTCGCAGATGGGGACGGTCGCCCGCGGCGTCGGGCTCGTGCAGCGCTTCGATGGCGGCGGCGTCGGCGAGATCGAGTCCCAGCGTCGCGAGCGAGTCCGGATCGACCGGCAGCGTGTGCCCCGGGAGCTCGAGGAGGGGCTCGAAGCCAGGCTGGGCGCGGACGTGGATTTCGCCGCGCCGGAGCAGCGCATCGAGCGAAGCCCCGAGAATGGGCAGAACGACGCGTCCGCGGCGCGACGGCGGACCCGCTTCCCAATCGATGTCGAAGAAGGACGCGTAGCGCGAGGCGGGGCCGCGCTTCAGGACGTCGCGCCACCATGGATTCTCGACGCTCGCGGCCATGTGATTCGGCACGATGTCGAGGAGGAGCGACATGCCGCGCGCGCGCAGATCAGCGGCGAGCGCACGAAGGTCGCCCGGCTCATAGAGGCTGGGATCGAAACGTGTGGGGTCGACGACGCTGTAGCCGTGATCGGCTTCGGAAGAGGCCTTGAGCAGGGGCGAGGCGTAGATGGTGGAGACGCCGAGGGCGTGGAGGTAGTCCACGAGCTCACGCGCGCGCCGGAGGTCGAAGGACTCGGTGAACTGAAGGCGATAGGTGGCTGAGGGCGTGCGCACGCGTCAGGCGGACTCTTCGAGCTGGAATCCCAGGGCGTCGCCGAGGGAGTCGAAGACCTCGAGCCAGCGCCGGGCGTCTTGGTCGCCGTCGTCCGCCTTGGCGCGGAGATCGGGCTTCAACGAGGACATGGCGCGGTAGTAGGCCTGCTGGAGGGTCCAGAGGTCGGTGTCGAAGGGGAGATCGGGGGCGAGGCGAACCACGGCCTCGACCTGCTGGAGAAACTCGACATCGGCGCCGTCTTCCGCAAACGCGTCGGCGTAGCGATTGAGGCTCTTCTCAAAGGCGAAGGCGAGACCGCGCGTATCGAGCTGGACGTCGCGCATCTGGGCCTCCTCGATGACGCGACGCACCTCGTCGGCGTCGATCGGATCGGCGTTGAGGAGTTGATGGAGGGCGCTGTTGGTGACGAAGTCGGCGGCGAGGCGGAAGGCCTCGGGCTGGGCGGCGCCGGTGTTGGCGATGAAGCGCATGATGGGCGCGTTCTGCTCGTAGAGCTGCTGGTAGAGGCCCTCGATCTCGTGGATGCGATGCTCGAGAACACGGTTGATCACCTTCTGCTGCTCATCGCGGAAGAGCGTGGCGAGCGTGAAGAGCGAGCCGCCGAAATGCTCATGGAAGACGGAGAAGACGGCGGAGAAGTCGGCTCGGGAAAAGTGGTCGCGCGCCTCGCGGACGAGAGCCTGGTACTCCTCCTCACTCTGGTAGATGCGGACGCCGCCATTGATGTTGTGGTCCCCGAAATGGAGAACGGCGTAGGTCATCTCCGCGTCTTCGTGGGTGATCTCGGAGGTGATCCGTACGCGGCCGATCTTGATGCGGCTGCGGCCCGCCTCCTCGAAGACTTCGTGACGTCGCTCGACGTTATAAGCGTAGATGCGGGTCTCGTCGTCGTACTCCTCGAAGAGGGAGCTGACGGCGTAATGGGCGCAGACGTCGGGGAGGGAGACGATGGAGCGGCGGATGTGTCGGTCATAGATCCGCCGCCCGTCGCCCTGCTCCCGGAGATTGCTCCGGCCCCTGGCGAGCAGCTCGAGGAACTTCGGCTCGACGTCGGCGAGGCCGAGATCCTGCCCGAGCTGTATAGCGCGGGCGGCGTAGCGGAGGACCTGCGTCGTCTCGATGCCGGCGAGATCGTCGAAGAACCAGCCGCAGGAGGTGTACATGAGCATCGCGTGGCGCTGGAGCTCGAGGAGCTTGAGCGCATCGATGCGGCGCGGCTCGGGGAGATTCTCGCGGGCGTGCTCCTCGAAAAACCGCGTGGTGGACTCGGGGGAGCGGTCGAGGACCAAGTCGATGTACGCGTCACGCGCGGCCCATGGATCCTTCAGGAGCTTGCCCGCGCGCTCCTCAAAGAAGGGCGCGAGCTGATCACGGAGCCAGTCGAGGGCCTCGCGGAGCGGCTGGCGCCAGGACTGATTCCAGCCGCCGTGCATGCCCGAGTTGCAGCCGCAGTCGGAGCGCCAGCGCTCGACGCCATGGACACAGGACCACGAGGAGTTCTCGTGGATGCGAGCCTCGTATTTGATCGGAGACTTTTTTAGATATTCGCCGTAGTTCGTGATCGTGGACAGATCGTTGGCGTCGACGTGATGGAGGGCGTAGGCGAGAGCCATCTCGCCGTAGCGATGGTGATGGCCGTAGGTCTCGCCGTCGGTGGCGATGTGAACGAGGCGGGGCTCGTCGCCATTGTCCTCGGGAAAGGCGCCCAGGATGCGATTAGCGAAGGTCTCGCCGCGATCGAGGAGCTGCTCGAATGCGACGGCGCGGGAGACGGGGCCGTCGTAGAAGAAGACGGCGATGGTCTTCCCGGAGGGAAGACGCACCTCGTAGGGGCGCGTCGGATCGACGTTCTCGCCTGAGACGTCGTGCCACTGCTCCTCGCCGCGCCGACGCACGGCGGCGGCCTGGCGCGGCGCGAGAAGGGTGAACTTGATTCCGTGCTCGGCCATGATCTCGAGCGACTCGGTGTCGACGGCGGTCTCGGGGAGCCACATCCCCTCGGGATCGCGTCCGAAGCGGCTCTTGAAGTCGCGGACGCCCCAGATCACCTGGGTGCGCTTATCGCGCGTGTTGGCGAGGGGCATGATGATGTGGCCGTGGGCTTGCGCCATGGCGGAGCCGTGTCCGCTGAAGCGCTCGATGGAGGCCTTGTCCGCCTCGAGGATGGCGTCGTAGGTCTCGGGATCGGCCCACTGCATCCAGGCGAGGAGCGTGGGGCCGAAGTTGAAGCTGATCCAGGAGTAGTTGTCGACGATCTTCACGATGCGGCCCTGCTCGTTCAGGATGCGGGCCGTCGCGTTGGGCGCGTAGCACTCGTGCTGGATGCGCTCGTTCCAGTCGTGGAAGGGATAAGCGGTCTCCTGGGTCTCGATGGACTCGAGCCAGGGGTTCTCGCGCGGGGGCTGGTAGAAATGGCCGTGCACGCAGATGAAGCGGTTCACACTCAGGACTCCCGATCGAAGAGGATGAAGCCGGCGGAAGGCAGATTCATCTGCGCTTCGCCTGACGATTGAAGCACCTCTTGGCCTAAACCGCCAGTTCCCCCCCATTGCTCGTCGCAGGAGGCGATGACGGGGCGCCATGCCCCGGGCGGGAGCGGGAGGGAGACGCGCTTTGGTTCGTCATCGAAGGCGAGGAGCAGTGCGCACGCCGCGCCGTCCGGATTCCAGCGGCGAAGCAGCAGCGTGCGTTCGGACTCGTTCGCCTGGGCGTGGAGGCGTTCGCGGTCGAGGCGGCGCAGAACGGGGTGCTCGCGCCGAAGGCGCAGGAGCTCCTTGTGCAGCGCGAGAAGGTGGCTGTGCGGTGGCTTGTCGCGGAGCGTGAAGTCGAGGCGCGAGCGGTTGAAGGTCTCGATGTCGAAGGGGTCCGGCGGATCTTCGTTCCAGCCGAAGGCGGCGAACTCGCCCTTGCGGCCCTCGCGGACGGCGCGCTTGAGGTCGGGATCCCGGTGATCGACGAAGTAGAGGAAGGGCGCGGGGTCGCCGTACTCCTCGCCCATGAAGAGCATGGGGACGAAGGGCGAGAGCAGCACGGCGCCGGCGGCGAGCTTCTGTTTCTCGAAGGAGACGATCGTTGAGAGTCTGTCGCCTTCGGCTCGGTTGCCGACCTGATCGTGATTCTGCGCGTAGACGACGAAGCGCTTCGCAGGCACGCCCGAGGCGGATCGGCCATGCCGGCGGCGTCGGTAGGGAGAATAGCGACCCTCGTAGACGTAGCCGCGCTCGAAGGCGGCGGCGAGATCGCGCACTCGGCCGAAATCCTCGTAGTAACCTTGGCGTTCACCCGTGAGCAGCGCATGAAGGGCGTGGTGGAAGTCGTCGGACCATTGGGCGTCCATGCCGAAGCCGCCAATCTCGGCGGGGCGGAGGAGGCGCGCGTCGTTGTCGGCGCTCTCGGCGATGACATGGACAACGCGGTCGAGCGTCGCGGCGCGCTCATGGACGGCCTCCGTAAGCTCTTCGAGAAAGGGCTTGGCGGTGGAGTCGATGATCGCGTGGACGGCGTCGAGTCGGAGGCCGTCGATGCGGAACTCATCGATCCACTGGAGGGCGTTCTCGATGAAGAAGCGGCGGACGTGGTCGCTCTCGGCGCCGTCGAAGTTCAGGGCGTCTCCCCATGGGGTGTGGTAGCGGTCTGTGAAGTAGGGGCCGAAGTCGCGGAGGTAGTTTCCTTCGGGACCCAGGTGGTTGTAGACGACGTCGAGGATGACCCCGAGGGAGCGCTGGTGGCATGCGTCGACGAATCGCTTCAGCGCCTCGGGGCCGCCGAAGGCCCTCGAGACGGCGAAGAGATCGACGCCGTCGTAGCCCCAGTTGCGCTCGCCGGGGTTCTGGGCGACGGGCGTGAGTGAGATGGTGGTGATTCCGAGATCAACGAGGGCGTCGAGGCGCTCGATCGCGGCGTCGAGCGTGCCGGGCTCGGTGAATACGGCGGGGTGGAGCTCATACAGCGCGAGATTCTCGAGCGAGGGCGCACGCCAGACATCGGTCGACCATGGAAAATCAGACGCGACGCAGGCGGAGGGGGCGTGGACGCCCTCGGGCTGGAAGCGCGAGGCGGGGTCGGGGCGCTCGAGATCGCCTTCAAGGCGGAAGAGATAGCGCTCGCCGGCGCGCACATGATCGAGGATCGCATGGTGATAGCCCGCGGGATCGCGATGAAGCGGCTCGATGCGATCGTTCTGATCAATCAGGCGCACCTCGACGCGCTCGCGAGCGGGCGCCCAGACGCAGAAGCTCCAGCGCCCGTCTTCGAGCGGGTGGGCGCCGAGGGATGGCGCGGCGGGCGGTCTCACGCGTGGGACTCGCGCTTGAACATGACGAGGCTCAGCGGGGGCAGGACGATGTTGATCGAGTGCGAGCGCCCGTGATGGCGGACGGGCGTGGCGTCGACGCCGCCCATGTTGCCCTGCCCGGAGCCCCAGTAATGCTCGGCGTCGGAGTTGAAGAGCTCTTTCCAATCGCCCGGACCGTTGACGCCGATGCGGTAGTTGGGATGCACGGCGGGCGTGAAGTTGCAGACGACGACGATCTCCTCGCCGGGAGTCGCGCCCTTGCGGAGATAGGCGAGGACGGAGTTGTGGGTGTCGGATCCGTCGATCCACTCATAGCCGCGGGGGTCGCAGTCGTACTCGTGCAGCGCCGGCTCGGCCCGATAGAGGCGGTTGAGATCGCGGACGATGTTCTGGACGCCCTTGTGGGACTCGTATTCGAGCAGATTCCAGTCGAGGCTGTGGTCGTGCTTCCACTCATCGCTTTGGCCGAACTCGCAACCCATGAAGAGGAGCTTCTTGCCGGGCTGCGACCACATATAGGAGAGGAGCAGGCGCAGGTTGGCGAACTTCTGCCAGTCGTCGCCGGGCATCTTGCCGAGCAGCGAGCCCTTGCCGTGGACAACCTCGTCATGGCTGAGCGGGAGGACGAAGTTCTCGCTGAAGGCGTAGATGGAGCGGAAGGTGATCTCGTTGTGGTGGTAGGCGCGGTGGACGGGATCGCGCGACATGTAGCTGAGTGTGTCGTGCATCCAGCCCATATCCCACTTGTAGCCGAATCCGAGGCCGCCGACGTAGGTCGGGCGGGAGACCATGGGCCAGCTTGTCGACTCCTCGGCGATGGTCTGCGTCCCGGGCGTCTCGATGTAGGCGGCCTCGTTCATCTGGCGGAGGAAGTGGATGGCCTCGAGGTTCTCGCGTCCGCCGAACTCGTTGGGGATCCACTCGCCCTCCTTGCGCGAGTAATCGCGATAGAGCATCGAGGCGACGGCGTCGACGCGGAGGCCGTCGGCGTGGAAGTGCTTGAGCCAGTAGACGGCGGAGGAGAGCAGAAATGAGCGGACCTCGTGGCGTCCATAGTTGAAGATGTAGCTCTTCCAGTCGGGGTGGAAGCCGAGGCGATCGTCGGCGTGCTCATAGAGATGGGCGCCGTCGAAGTAGGCGAGGCTGTGCCCGTCTGTGGGGAAGTGCGAGGGAACCCAGTCGAGGATGACGCCGATGCCGTTCTGGTGGAGGTAGTCGACGAGGTAGGCGAAGTCCTGCGGCGAGCCGAAGCGGGAGGTGGGCGCGAAGTAGCCGGTCGTCTGGTAGCCCCATGAGCCGTAGAAGGGATGCTCCATGAGGGGCATGAACTCGACGTGCGTGAATCCAAGATCCTTGACGTAGTCGGCGAGCATCGGCGCGAGGTCGCGGTAGGAGAGAAACTTTTCGGGATCATCAGGGCTGCGGCGCCAGGAGCCGAGGTGGACTTCGTAGATGGACATGGGCGCGCCGAGGGACTGCGACTTCTCGCGACTGTTCATCCAGTCGTCGTCGGACCAGTCATAGGACTGTTCGGCGACGACGGAGCCGGTCTTGGGCGGGATCTCCGCGGCGAAGGCGACGGGATCGGCCTTCTCGAACTCCTTGCCGGCGTCGGCGGAGCGGATCAGATACTTGTAAATGGCGCCGGGCTCGACACCCTCGATGAAGCCGCGCCAGATGCCGCTGGAGCCCTTGGCGTGGAGCGGGTTGGCCGTCTTGCTCCAGCCGTTGAAGTCGCCGATGACGGAGACGCCCTTGGCGCTGGGCGCCCAGACGGCGAAGTGAACGCCCGACTTGCCGGCGGCGTCGACGGGGTGGGCGCCCAGACAGCGAAAGAGCGTACGGTGGGAGCCCTCGTTGAAGTAGTGCAGATCGTCGTCTGTGATGAGATCCACGTCGGGCGGCGCGGGCGGGGCTTTGGTCGCGACGGCGGCGGGCTCGGTGCGAGAGGGTTCGACGCCGGCGCGTTTGCGCGGGGGCATGGGCTTTTTCTCGCTCCGGACGGCGCTCGGGGGCTTGGAGCGACCGGTGGATTTCTTGTTGCGCTTGGCCATGAAGTCACCTGCTCATTGGTTGGTCGAGTTGGGTTCTTCGTCGTGCCTGGAAGTCTTCGATCGCCCGAGCGAATGTCGGATCCGTGAGGATCTCGTCGAGGCTCAGGCGGCAGCGCCGGCGCCAGTTCACGCGCTCGGACGTCGTTCCGGGCGTGTTCTGCGGGCGCTCCTCCAACCATAGGTCCTCGAGCGTGAGCATCGACATCTCGGCGCGAGACTCAGCCAGATGCCTGAGAAATGCGCTCAGGACGGCGAATTCATCGGTTTCCGAGGCGTCCGCGGGGAGCGCCCCGATCTTCCGGAAATGATCGACAAGAACGCTGCGCATGCGCGCGCGGCCGGCGCGCTCGTCGGCGGCCTCCTCCTCGTCCAGAAGGCCCAGATCGACGCGATCGTCGATGTCGAGACCGCGCCAGAAGCCGGCGAACATCGCGGTGTCGTGCGTGCTGAAGCAGGCGAGGGAGCGCTCAGGAGCGGGCGCGATGGGCGGATCGGCGTCGGGATCGATCGCGAACTCGAGGACGTGCATGGTCGCGAGGCCGTGGCGCGCGAGGGCGCGATTCGTCGAGGGCGGGACAGTGCCGAGGTTTTCGCCGATGAGGCGCGCGCCCGCTCGATGGGACTCGATGGAGAGGCAAGCGTAGAGCTCCTCGGCGGGGAAGTGAACGTAGACGCCCTCCTTCGCGGAGAAGCCCTCCGGAACGAAGAAGAGGCGGTGCAGGCCGAGGGCGTGATCGATGCGGAGCATGCGGGCCACGCGGAGCTGCTCGCGAAGCGAAGCGCGGAAGTAGGCGTGGCCGTCCTCGCGCGAGCGGTCGGGGTTGACGGGCGCGAAGCCCCAATCCTGCCCGCCGGAGAAGAGGGGGTCAGGGGGCGCGCCTGTGGAGGCGCCCTGCGCGAAGAGGTCGCGGAAGCGCCAGGCGTCGAAGCCGTCTGGATGAACGCCCAGGGCGAGATCGAGATAGAGCTCGACGCTCTGGGCGCGCAGGTTGGACGCGACGCGATCGAGCTGCTCGCGCGCGGCGAACTGCATGTAGGCGTGGCGGCGGACGTCTCGCTCGGAGGCGGCGGGCAGATCGCTTGCGAGATCGGGCCAATCACGCCAGGAGGCGTCGCGCTCGTCGGCGGCGGCGCGGAATGTCGCGAACGCGCGCGCGTGCGGCGTCTCTTCGAGAAAGCGCTGGAAGGCGGCGCGACGATCAGGCGGAGCGCTCGTCTCAAACTCATCGGCGAGGATGAAGAGCAGCTCGCGCTTGATGCCCGTGGTCTGGGCATAGTCGACGGTCTCGGCGCCGGCGCGGCGCTGGAGCGCGGCCTGCATGTCGGGCTCGGCGAGACGGGCCTTGGCGCGATCGGAGGACTGGAACTCCGGAAGAGCCTGGACATCGAGGAAGGTCTCGCTCCAGAAGAGACGACTGAGCGGCGTGTAGGGGCTGGCTGCGGCGGGATCCTCGTAGTCGGTGGCGAGGAGCGGAAGCAGACCGATGAAGGAACGCCCGCCCGCCTCATCGCGCTGCGCCAGCCAGCGCCCGAAGCGCTCCAGATCCGAGAAATCGCCCACACCGAAGTCGCGCTGGCCGCGTAGGGCGTAGAGCGGCGCAAAGACGCCCCAGGGCGGGCTGTGCGCGCCATCGGCGCCGTAGGCGCGCGCCGGGGCGGAGAGGATCGTGGCGCGCCCCTCGACGCCGCGCCCCGAGAGCCTCAGCGTGTGCGCGCCGGTGGGGAGCGGATCGGGCGGGGGCGGGACGTCGAAGGCGCGGAAGAAGCAGCCGTCGACTTCGCCCTCCTTGACGATCGAGAGCGTGGAGAGATCGACGCTGAATCTGCGGAAGCCGTCGCCTTCGAGGTGAATCTCGAAGTCGATCCGTTCGCGAGCCTCGGCGGGAACGCGGAGGCGGATGGGCTCGAGCAAACCATCCCACGCGACGATGGTCGGCTCGAGAGGGCGTCCCCAGAGCTGGAGGCGGCGCGCCCGGATGGCGGGCTCGATGTCGGTCTCACCGGGGACATCGGCGCCCAGGGAACGGAGTACGGCCCGCAGCGCCTCGGGCGAGGCGGCGCGCCGAACGCCCAGGGCGTCGGTGTAGACGCGCGCGAGCCCGTACATCCGGGCGAGGCGACGGAGTGACGGCGACGGCGCGCTCATGGCTCGACCGTCTGCTCGAGAATCTCCAGCACGCCGCGAAGGGGGATGCCCACCCAGCCCGGACGGTTGTTGAGCTCGTAGAGCAGTTCGTAGAGCGCTTTGTCGAGGGTGAAGAGGTCGATGAGCGTGCGCAGGCCGGCGTCGTCCCCCGGAAGGAAGGCGCCTTCCTCGGCGATCTCGAGATAGGAAGCGAGAAACGTCCGCTGCATCCAGATCCGCCAGAGACGCGCGCCGCGTTCGAGTCGATCGTGCTCGGCGGAGCCCGTCTCGACGGCCCATCGCTGCAACTGCGTGAACATTGCGGTGTGGGCGGCATAGTCGAAGGAGCGGAGCATACCCGCGACGTCGCGGAGTGGGGAGCGCTTGAGGCGGCGCTCCGTGAGGGAGCGAGCGGGCTCGCCTTCGAAATCGATGATGACGAAATCGCGGCCCGTGAAGAGGACTTGGCCGAGGTGGTAGTCGCCGTGGATGCGTGTCCGCATGGCGTCGCCGCCATGGGTCAGGATCTCCCGGAATCGGGCGAGAACGTCCTTCTGCCCATCGATGAGCGCCCGGGCGAGCTCCTCAAGAGGCTCGTCGAGAGAGGAGAGCTGCTTGCGAAGCGTGCGAACGGCGCGACCGGTCATGTTGCGCATGGATTGGTAGAGAGAGCGGCGGTAGAGCTGAGAGAAGGGCTCGGAATGGAAGGCGGGGTTCTCGGTGGGCTTGGCGAGCGCGACGTGCATCTCCGCGGTGCGACGTCCGAGCAGCTCGACGGAGGCCATGTACGGTCCGATGAGATCGGCGACATCCTCGGGGCATTCGGCATCGAGGAGTTCGAGCGGGCCGGCGTCCGGGGGCTCGATGGAGATGGCCTCGCCATTGGCGATGGAGGTCTGCGCGCGCTCGAAGAACTGGCTCAGCGCGTCGAGGGCGTGGCGCCAGCCGTCGCCTTCATTGGGGATGAACTCCTGGAGCACGGCGAGCGTCTTGATCTCGGTCTTGGGCGCCACCCAGTCAATGGAGCCGGCGATGCGGGCGGTGTGCTCGAAGCCGCGCTCCTCCGTCAGGAACTTGCCAATCTCGAGATCCGGGTTCACGCCCGGCGCGACGCGGCGGTACAGCTTCATGATGAAGCGGTCGCCGAAGAGAACGGAGGTGTTGCTCTGCTCGGCGCGCGAGGGAAAGGCATCGAGCGAGGAGATCCCTCCTTCGGCGAGCGCGCGGAAGGCTCGCCCGCGGACGCCGACGATCTCCCCCGCATCGCCCTTAAACTTGCGGCGACGATCGATGGCGGTGAGCAGCCGCTTGCCAAAGGCGGGCTCGACGGAGGCGTCGTAGAGAACGCCATCCTTGCCGCCGCCTCGGAGATTCACGCGCGCGATCGCGGCGCCGGGATTGTCGCGGAGGATGCGCGTCTCGTCGTCGCCCGAGGCAAGCGCCAGGGGGAGCTGATAGGCCTCGGGCTCGCCGTCTGTGTAATGGACTTCGAAGACGACGAGGCGGACCTCGTCGGCGTCGGTGGGAATGGAAGTCTCCTCGAGAATGGCGACGTCCTGCACGGTCCGGGCCTTGCCGCCGAACCAGCGTTTGGTCTCCAGCGCAGCGGGGAGGATGCGCTCGATCTTGACCTTGGACTTGCCGCGCAGGAGCTCAGCCCAGGATTTGTTCGCGGTGATGGTGGGAAGCTGCCCCGCGGCGGCGTCGATGGCGATCTTCTCGCGGGATTTTTTCAGGGAGAACCAGTAGAAGCTGTGCGGCCCCAGCGTGAGGAAATAGGGCAGCTCGCCGATCGCTGGGAAGGGGCTCTGGCCGAAGAGCTCGACGGGCGTGATTCCGGCGTATTCGGAGAGATCGAGCTCGACGCACTGAACGAAGCGTGAGAGGTTGGCGACGACGAGGACGGCGTCGTCCTCGTAGGAGCGCGTGTAGACGAGAACGCGGTGATTGTCCGGCAGGAGGAAGTCGATGTCGCCTCGCCCGAAGACCTGGTGCCGCTGGCGCAGCGCGATGGCCCGCTTCATCCACCAGAACAGCGAGTGGGGGTTGCCGCGCTGAGACTCGACATTGATCGCCTCGTGGTGATACTCAGGATCGATGATGACGGGGAGGAAGAGCTTCTGCGGATTGGCGCGGGAGAAGCCGGCGTTGCGATCGGGGGACCACTGCATGGGCGTGCGCACGCTGTCGCGATCGCCCAGATAGATGTTGTCGCCCATGCCGATCTCATCGCCGTAGTAGAGAACGGGCGCGCCGGGGAGCGAGAGGAGCAGTCCATTGAGCAGCTCCATCTTGCGGCGGTTGTTGCCAAGGAGGGGGGCGAGTCGGCGGCGGATGCCGAGGTTGATGCGCGACTGCCGGTCGCCGGCGTAGACGCGGTACATGTAGTCGCGCTCCTCGTCGGTGACCATTTCAAGGGTGAGCTCATCGTGGTTGCGGAGGAAGAGCGCCCACTGCGCGTTCTCGGGGATCTCGGGCGTCTGGTCGAGGATGTCGATGATGGGGTAGCGATCCTCCATGCGGACGGCCATGAAGAGGCGCGGCATGAGGGGGAAGTGGAAGTTCATGTGGCATTCGTCGCCGTCGCCGAAATAGGCGGAGGCGTCCTCGGGCCACTGATTCGCCTCCGCGAGGAGCATGCGATTGGAGTGCTTCTCGTCGAGGCGGGCGCGCAGCTCCTTGAGGACCTGATGCGTCTCCTCGAGATTCTCGCAGTTGGTTCCCTCGCGCTCGAAGAGGTAGGGGACGGCGTCGAGGCGCATGCCGTCGACGCCCATCTCGAACCAGTGATCCATGACGCTGAAGATGGCTTTGCGGACGTGTGGATTCTCGAAATTGAGATCAGGCTGGTGCGAATAGAAGCGGTGCCAGTAGTACTGACGCGCCACGGGGTCCCATGTCCAGTTGGAGGTCTCGAAGTCCTGGAAGATGATGCGCGCGTCGGCGTACTTGTCGGGCGTGTCGGACCAGACGTAGAAGTCGCGATGAATGGATCCGGGTTTGGCGCGGCGGGCGCGTTGGAACCAGGGATGCTGGTCGGACGTGTGGTTGATGACGAGCTCGGTGATGACGCGCAGCCCGCGTTTGTGCGCTTCGCGGAGGAAGCGGCGAAAATCCGCCATCGTTCCGTAAGCGGGATTGACCTTGCGGTAGTCGGCGATGTCGTAGCCATCGTCGCGGAGTGGCGAGGGGTAGAAGGGCAGGAGCCAGATGGCTGTGACTCCGAGGTCCTGAAGATAGTCGAGTCGCTCGGTGAGGCCCCGGAAGTCGCCCACGCCGTCGCCATCGGAGTCCGCGAAGGCGCGCACGTGCAACTCGTAGATGACCGCGTCCTTGTACCAGAGTGGATCGTCCGCGAGAACGAGTCCGTCGTGCTTGCCCATCGTGCGCGTTCTTTCGATCGAAGGGGTGGGGCGAAGGCTACACAAAATAGTCGAAGTTTCGCTCCGTGAGCGTCTTGCGCTTCAGCACGAAGAGATGAGCGGGCATGGCGTGGGGGTTGAGCTCGACGTAGTTGCGGGATCCGCGCCAGATGAAGCGCGAGCCGCCGAGCAGATCGTGGACCTGAAACGCGTCCTCCCGCTCGACGCCCAGCTCCGCGAGATCGAGGTCGACGAAGCCGGATTGCGTGTGGTGGGGATCCACGTTGACGACGCAGAGAATCACGTTCGACCGGTCGCGCGTGCGCTTGCTGTAGCAGATGAGCGCATCATTGTCGGTGTTGTGGAAGCACAGACGACGGTTGGTCTGGAGGGCGGCGTTGTTGCGCCGCGCGCGGTTGACGATCGTCAGAATCTCGCGAATGGAATTCGGATCATCGAGGTCCCACGCGCGGATCTGGTACTTCTCGGAGTCGAGGTACTCCTCGCTGTCGGGCTCGCGGGGCCGGCCCTCGCAGAGCTCGAAGGCGGGGCCGTAGACGCCGTATGAGGCGGCCAGCGTTGCTGCGAGGACGGCGCGGGCGATGAACGCGGGGCGGCCGCCGAACTGGAGATAGGCGTTCAGGATGTCGGGCGTGTTGGGCCAAGGGTTCGGGCGGAAGTACTCGGCCATCTGCGTCTGCGTGAGCTCGGTGAAGTACTCCGTGAGCTCCCACTTGCTGTTGCGCCAAGCGAAATAGGTGTAGGACTGCGTGAAGCCGATCTTGGCGAGGCGCTTCATGATCTTCGGGCGGGTGAACGCCTCGGCGAGGAAGATCGCGTCCGGCTCGACGGCGCGGACCTCGCGGATGACCCATTCCCAGAACGGCATCGGCTTGGTGTGCGGGTTGTCGACGCGGAAGATCTTGACGCCCTGCTCGATCCAGAAGAGGAAGACGCTCTTCAGCTCCTCCCAAAGCCCGCGCCAGTCCTCGCACTCGAAGTCGAAGGGATAGATGTCCTCGTACTTCTTGGGCGGGTTCTCGGCGTACTGGATGGAGCCGTCCGGGCGGTGACGGAACCACTCGGGATGCTCCTTCACGTACGGATGATCGGGCGAGCACTGGAAGGCGATGTCGAGGGCGATCTCGATCCCATGATCCTCCGCCGCCTTGCGGAAGGACTTAAAGTCTTCGAGCGTGCCAAGGTCGGGATGGACGGCCTTGTGGCCCCCCTCTCTGGCGCCGATGGCCCATGGGCTGCCGACGTCGCCCAGCTTGGCGACGCGCGCGTTGTTCCTGCCCTTGCGATGCGTGCGCCCGATCGGGTGGATGGGCGGCAGATAGAGGACGTCAAAGCCCATCTCGGCGATGGAGGGAAGGCGCTTCTCGCAGTCCTTGAACGTTCCGTGGCGGCTCGGGTCGTCGGTGCAGGAGCGCGGGAACATCTCGTACCACGCGCTGAAGCGGGCGCGCTCGCGATCGACCTCGACGCGGGCGGCGACGGGGTGATCGGTCGCGTGGGAGCGGTCCTGATGCTGGTGCATCAGCGTGGCGAGGCCATGGTCGAAGGCGACGGCCTCGATCTCCTCGGAGGAGGTGGTTTTGCGCAGACGCCCGGCCATCTTTTCGAGCGTCCTTCGATCGTCGCCGGAGGCGCGCTTGGCGGCGGTCTCGATGACGCCGGCGCCGATCTGGAGGTCGGTCAGGACTTCCTGATCGGCGTCGATCTTCTTACGGAGGTCGCGCCGCCAGGAGGCGAAGCGATCGACCCAGGCGCGGACGGTGTACTCGTAGGGATCGCGCGAGTCGACGGGGAAGGAGGCCTCCCAGCGATCGTTGACGAGCGGGCGCATGGGCGTCTCGGTCCATTCCGGATCGCCGACGCGTCGATGGAGCAGAATGGCGGAGATGGCGTCGTGCCCGTCGGTGAAGATGTCGGTCTGGACCTCGACCGTCTCGCCGATGGTGCGCTTGATGGGGAAGGCGCCGCCGTCGATCTCGGGGGACATCGACTCGATGATGACGCGGCGGCGCCCGTCGGGCTCGGGACGCGCGTCGTAGGCGGTCGCGTGCTTCGGCTTCTCCTCGATCGCGGGCTGCGAGACGCGAATCGCTGTCGCTCCTTCCGGTTCAGTCCTTCCGCCGGGGATGAATTGACCATACACGGCGAGGGACGAGGGTTCTAGCGAGCGTCGCTCCGGGGAGGGCCATTCCGAATGAATGCGCACGTTGAAGTCGGACGTCGTTCGGGTGTGCGCGCGAGGCGTGATGGCGCGGAAGGGCCTAGGGTTCGCACTCGACGTCAAGAAAGGAACAAGAGCCATGCCGACCATGCGAGCCGCGCGTCTGCACGCCCACACGGGCGTCGAGGGAATCCGCCTCGATGAGATTGATCGGCCGTCGCCGAAACCGGGTGAAGTGCTGATTCAGGTTCGAGCCGCGGGCGTGAACCCGGTCGACTGGAAGATCGCCGGGGAGATGGGGCGCGGCTTCGGGCTGACGCTGCCGCACACGCTGGGATGCGACATGTCGGGCGTGGTGGTGGAGGTGGGTGGCGGCGTGGATGGCTTCAAGCGAGGCGACGAGGTCTTCGGGTACACGAGCCTGGAGCGCGAGGGCGCGTACGCGGAGTTCATCGTGGCGCTGGAGACGGAGCTGGCGCCGAAACCGGCGAATCTCGACTTCGAGCATGCGGCGGCGATTCCGGTGGCGGCGCTGACGGCGTGGCAGGGGCTCTTCGACATGGCGGGGCTCGAGGGCGGGCAAACTGTGCTGATCCACGCGGCGGCTGGGGGCGTGGGGTCGATCGCGGTCCAACTCGCCAAGGCAAGGGGCGCGAGGGTGCTCGGCACGGCGTCGGCGAGGAACGAGCAGTTCGTGCGGTCGCTGGGCGTGGATGAGTTCATCGACTACCGCTCGACGCCATTTGAGGACGTGGCGAAGGACGTCGACGTGGTTCTCGACGCGATCGGTGGAGAGACGCAGGAGCGGTCGTTCCAGTGCCTGCGCAGTGGCGGGTTCCTGGTGAGCATCGTCGAGCCGCCGGATCAGTCGCTGGCGGAGCAGCACGGCGTGCGGGCGGCGTTCTTCGCGGTGCAGCCGGACGGGCGACGCCTGACGGAGATCGCGGGGATGGTGGAGCGCGGGGAAGTGTCGGCGACGGTGTTGGAGGTGCGGCCGCTGGACGAGGTGAAAGTCGCGTTGCAGGAGAACCAGGAGGGGCACACGCGAGGGAAGATCGTGGTGCGGGCCTAGGACTTGACAAAACCCGAACGGATGGGATCCTCACCGGAATGGATACCCACGCCGGGGACGAGCATCGGGACGCGCTGCCGGACGGCAAGGTCCGCGGGCGCGGGGCGGGGCTGGCGCCGGGGAATCGGTTTGAGTCCGTCCGGCTGCATGTGCTCGCGGAGCATCTCGACGAAGCGGCGCGGGAGAGCCCGAACGGCCGGCAGGTTCGCACGGAGACCCTGACGGACGCGACGCGCCGGATCATCAACCGCGTCGACAGCCCGGATCTGCACTTCAACTGGACGATCAATCCCTATCGCGGGTGCGAGCACGGCTGCATCTACTGCTACGCGCGTCCGACGCATGAGACGCTGGGGCTGAACTGCGGGCTCGACTTCGAGACGAAGATCGTTGCGAAGCGCGAGGCGCCGGTGTTGCTGCGGAGGGAACTCGCGCATCCACGCTGGAAAGGCGAGCCGATCGTGATGTCGGGCGTGACGGATCCGTATCAGCCGATCGAGGCGGAGGAGCGCATCACGCGCGGGTGTCTGGAGGTCATGGCGGAATGCCGGCAGCCGGTGTCGATCGTGACGAAGAACCGGCTGGCGCTGCGCGATCTCGATCTGCTCGCCGATCTTGCGAGGGACAACGCGGCGAACGCGGCGATCAGTCTGACGACGTTGGACAATCGGCTGGCGAGCGTGATGGAGCCACGGGTGAGCAGCCCGCGCGAGCGGCTGGAGGCGATGCGGCGCTTGTCGGAGGCGGGCGTGCCGGTGGCGGTGATGACGGCGCCGATCATTCCCGGGCTGAATGATCGGGAGATTCCGGCGCTGCTGGAGGCGGCGCGCGAGGCGGGGGCGACGCGCGCGGGGATCGTGCTGCTGCGCCTGCCGCATCAACTGAAAGCGCTCTTCGAGGAGTGGCTGGAGCGGCATTTCCCGGATCGGAAACAGCGCGTGCTCTCCCTCATCCGCGACACGCGCGGCGGGGCGCTCTACGACGCGCGCCCCGGCGTGCGCCAGCGCGGAGAGGGGGCCTTCGCGGAGCAGATTCGCTCGACTTTTCAGATCTTCCGGCGGCGTCTCGGATTCGAGGAGGCGGGCGGCGGGCTTTCGAGCGCCGCCTTCCGCGCCCCGAAAACGGATGAGCGGGGACAGATGGGGCTCTTCTGATCCCGGGCTGCCTGCGCCCGCGGGGCGCGACGCGACGGCGCGCCCCTCACTCCTGATCCGGGACGCGCGTTCCGTGGTAGACCTTCCAGTCGAAGGTCTCGATGAGGGCGTCGATGACCTTGTGCGTGGGCACGCCCTTGCCGCGGGCGTGGTCGATGATCTGGCGGTTGAGCTGGCCGACCTCGCTTTCGCGACCCTCGCGGATGTCTTCCACCATGCTGGGCGTGTGGTTCCCGGCGGACTCGAGAATGGCGTGGGCGCGCTGGAGGTAGTCGGCGCCGAGGTCGAGACCTTCCATCTTCGCGACGGCGAGCCCTTCCTCAAGGAGGCGCTCGACGATGACGCGCGAGGGCGAGCGCATAACCTCCCCCACTGTCGCGTTGACCAGCGCGGCGACGGGATTCATCGCGGCGTTGATGATCGCCTTGGTCCAGATGCGCGGCTCGATGTCGGACTCGACGCGTGTCTCGAGTCCGCCGGCGCTGAGCGTCTCGGCGATGGCCTGGCAAACGGGGGCGTAGGCGGGGTCGAGGGCGCCGATGGCGTGGGGCGGCTGGTTGAGCGTGATCTCGACGTCGTGGCGACCGGGGCGGAGCGTGGCGCCGAAGTTCAGGACCATGCGCAGGACCTGGGGCCACTCCATGAGCTCGATGAGCTGGCGGCCGGGGTCGATGCCGTTCTGGTAGGAGACGACGAAGACGCCCTGCGAGCCGTCGCTTGCTGAGCGGAGGATCGGCCTCAGCGCCTCGGCCACGGCGGGGATGGCGGTGGTCTTGGTCGCGACGAAGACAACGCTCACGCCGCCGATGCGCTCGAGGTCCTCAACGGATGAGACGAGGATGGGGCGCGCGAAGGCCTCGACGACGCCGCTGGCGACCGCGCCGTGCTCGAAGATCTCGGAGGCTCGCTTCGGGTTGCGGCAGACCATGACGGTGGGAACGCGCCGCCCGATGATGGCGGCGAGGCTCGTGCCCATGGCGCCGGCGCCGATGACGCCGACGCGCCCGACGCTCCAGTTCGTGAAGTCGTGCGTTTCGCTCACCGCCCGATGTTCCCACGCCGGGCGCAGAACGCAAGCGCCCCGCCGAGCGCTCCGCGGATTCGGAGCGCTATGGGAAGATCTCTCGCCGAACCTCCGCCACCTGCTCGGGGGAGACGGCGGAGGCGTCGTTGCCCCAAGCCTGGCGGATGTAGGTGAGCACGGCGGCGATCTCCGCGTCGGAGAGATGTCGAGAGCCGTTCATGACGCCGCCCCACTCCCCGCTGGGCTCGAGGCTGTGGCCCCCCAGACCGACTCCCACCAGCGTCATGCGGACGAGATGGTTCACGTCGCCCGTGGCGACTTGGGAGCCGTGCAGCGCTGGGTAGAGACGGGGCGCGCCGGATCCGTCGGCCTGGTGACAGGTGAGGCAATTGTTGTCGTAGATCTCCCGCCCCGAGACCGCGGCGCTCGCCGACAGGTCGTCGACGGGCTCAAGCTGATCAGGCGAAGGGGGCTCCTCCTCGCCGCCGCAGCCCGCCAGCGCCAGCGCGACGACGCCGATCAGGACCGGTCGGCGCCAGTCACTCATCGCCGACGTAGACAATGCGCCAGATCGTTCCGCCCATGGAGTCGGCGACGTACAGCGCGCCGTTGGGTCCGACCGCGAGGCCGGTCGGGCGATGCTCCGCCTGGCGCGGCGAGCGGATCTCAGGCGAGCCAGTGAAGCCTGTCGCGAAGACCTCGTAGTCGGCGGAGGGCGTCTCGCCATCGAAGGGCGTGAACGTGACGTTGTAGCCCGCCTGTGGGGCGGGAGCGCGGTTCCAACTCCCGTGATGGGCCACGAACGCGCCGCCCCGGTAGCGCTCGGGGAACATCTCGCCGTCATAGAAAATGAGATCATTCGGCCCCCAGTGCGCGGGGAAGGACTGGATGGGATCCTGGAAACGATCGTCATCGGAGGGCGTCTCGCCGTCCCCGCCGTATTCCGGCCCGATCATGCGCTCCTCCCGGAGCGGATCCCAGTAGGTGTAAGGCCAGCCGGCGTTCGAGCCTTCGCGGAGGAGATGGAACTCCTCGCCGGGGAGCTCGATGCGCTCCTGCGCGCTGAACTCGCCAGGAAAGAGCGTGTCGAGCTGATCGCGCCCGTGCATCACGGCGTACAGCGCATCGGCGGCGTCATTCCACTCAAGCGCGACGCTGTTGCGGAGGCCCGTGGCGTAGCGCTCGCCGTCGGCGCGCTGCGTTTGATCCAACTCGTCCGCATCGAATCGCCAGATCCCGCCATGCCACTCGAGCTGCGGACAGGGGCGCCTGCCGGCGGAGCCGGGCGTGCGCGGGCGCTGCTGGCAGGCGTTCGAAGGAGCGCCGACGTTGACGTAGAGGCTGCCTTCGCCATCGAAGGTGAGCGTCTTGGCCTCATGCCCGCCCTGACTGCGGGAAATCTCACTGATGACGACCTCGGGTTCGGATTCGGGGACGAGCGAGTCGCCCAGACGCCAGCGCAGAACGCGGTCGTCCTCGCCGAAATAAAGCCAGTCGCCGCGGAGGGCGAGGCCGCTGCCTCGCACGTCGCCGAAGCGCTCGACGATGTCAGTGTCGCCGTCGCCGTCCTCGTCGCGCAGGGCGACGACGCCGGGCGGGGCGCTGCGGCGCCAGACGGCGACGTACACGTCTCCGTTCTCACGAACGACAATGTGGCGAAGCCAGGTCCCGAGATTCTCCGCGAAGATCTCGGCGCGGAAGCCGTCGGGAACCTCGATGGCCGGATCGACCTTCGCCCCCTGGGCCCGGGCGTCGACGCCGAGGCCCGCGGAGAGGGCGACCGCTGCGATGATGGTGGCTGCTTTCCTCATGGCTCAAGAGGGTAGCGGCGGCTGGATCCTCCGTCCGGGTCCGGACGGCGAACTCGGGAAAGGCAGGAAGGCGCGGGGTTCACCCGCTTGGGCGCGGCTCGCCGTCGGGATGGGCGTTGTAGGCGCGGCGCACGAGATTGGGGAAGTCCGGCGAACGCGCGGCCCAGTTGATGAGCTCGTCCGGGAAGCGCGGACCGTGGCCCAGGAGCAGCCAGTCGATGCGCACGCCCAGCGCCTCAGAGAACGCGATGACGAACTCGACGCTGGGCTGGCGCCCGCACAGATAGCGGCGGACGGTCTCGGGGTGGCATCCGGTCAGGCGGGCGAGCTCGCGGGCGCTGTGGTCGCCGGCGGCGATCAGCAGGCGCTTATGAAGTGGGGAGAGCGACGGTGCGGGAGCGCCCGTTCGTCCCTGGACCGGGGCCCCCGCCCGCCGCTCAACATCCGGCGCGTCGTCGCTCCGCACCATGCGCAGTCCGCGGGGCTGGACGCCGCCGTGGCGCCATGTACTGCCCGCGCGGCTCATGCCGACGATCCTTCCTCCGCCGTGTCGCAGGGCAGCCCGAGGAGCTTGCGCGCGAGGCACCAGAGGCTGTCCCCGCCGTCGTCGACATCGCCAACCTGGACGGTCTGCGCGGCGTCGCACCCGCAGCGTGAAGATTCCTCCGCCGGCGCGCCTGCGAGCATGACGGAGCCGAGACCAAAAACGGCGCTCAACAGCAGGAGCGAGAGGAAGGCGATTGGCGCCGTCCCTCTCTGAGTCGCTGCGGCTCTGTGCGCATAAACATCCGCCCCCTCCCCTGCGAGGGGGAAATCCCTTCCGCTTCTCTGTGCCATCGGGTAACCTCCCGGTTGGGTTTCCGGGCCTCGCGGCCCGCGGCGCCGCTGAACGAATGGCGGCTCTCACCGGGGGGGTGACGCATGGATGGATGGGCGCAACGAGAACTTCGAGGATTCGCGTGAAAGGCTCAGACCGCTCCGTAACGACCGATGAGGCGGGCGCAGCTTCTGCGGGGCGCCTCTCTTCTCAGGGGGACCCAGCCTCACTGCTCGCCCGGATGCGGGGGGGAGATCGCGAGGCGGTGGGCGAGTTCGTGACGCGATTCGGTCCGCGGATCCGAATGCGCATCCGCGACAAGCTGGGGGCGTCGCTGCGGCGGATCTACGACTCGGAGGACGTGCTCTCGACGCTGTCGCGCCGACTGGACGAACTGGTGGTCTCGGGCCGTCTGCGCGCGCAGAGCGAGGGCCAGCTCTGGGCGGCGGCCTTCGCCATCACGGGAAACGCCATCTGCGAATACGCGCGCGTGCTGAGGCGGATCGAGCGCGCCGAGGAAGAGGGCGAGCGCGA
The DNA here is from genome assembly GCA_964451515.1 of uncultured Phycisphaeraceae bacterium. Classification (GTDB taxonomy): domain Bacteria; phylum Planctomycetota; class Phycisphaerae; order Phycisphaerales; family UBA1924; genus CAYVIJ01. Next base: position 40,260 of record CAYVIJ010000005.1, read on the forward strand.
GGTCGCCCGACGGCTGCGATCGGAGTTCGAGGACGCCGCAACGCCCGAGCAGATCCGCGAGGCGATGGAGCGAACGCTCGCGATGATCCCCGATGAGACGGACCAGCGCATCCTGTGGCTCTGGCTGAATGATCAGAGCCACGCCGCCATCGCGGCGACGCTCGGCATGACGCCCGAGGCGGTGCGCATGCGCTGGTCGCGGATCCGCGCTCGTCTGCGTCGCCCCGAGGACGAGGGCTGACAATGGGGCGGACGACCCATCTCGCGCGGGACGGCGGCTCGCCGCCGCTGGAGTCCCTTCTGCGTGCGGCGACCGACCGCCCGGACGAGGAGCTGGCGGAGCTGATCCGAAGCGACGGACGGCGTCGCATCGCGCGCGGTGAGGACCTCGAGCTGCGCGCCTATTTGGACGCGATCGCCGATCTGCCGCACCGCCCGCTGGCGCTGGACGCGGCGATCGATCTGACGCTCCGCTCCCTCTCGGGGAGCTCCCGCCCCACGCCGGAGGCGATCGAGACGCTCGCGGACAACTATCCGGAGCTTGCGGCGGCGATCCGTGAGGCGGCGGCGCTGTCGGAGGCGCTGTGGTCGACGAACCGGCTGGCGGCGCCGCGCTCGCCCATCGATCGGTTGCAGGAGACGCGCGAGTTCGGTCCCCCACTCGCGGACGGCGAGGCGCGGTACGAGCTGCTGGAGCGACTGGGATCGGGCGCCCACGGAGAGGTGTTCCTCGCGCGAGACCGGCAGCTTTCGGACACCTCGAGCCCGGCGCTGGTGGCGATCAAGACGCTGCGCGCGGGCGGGCTGGAGTCGCCGCTGTTCGGTGCCCTGCTGGATGAGGCGATCAAGGCGCGGCGGCTCAGTCATCCGAACGTCGTGCGGGTGATCGATGCGGGCGTGCTGCCGTCGGGAGAGGAATTCGTCGTCTACGAGCATGTGCAGGGGCTCCCGCTGGATGAATGGGTCAGGCGGCGGGGAGGATGCTCGGCGCGCGTGGCGGCGGAGCTCGCGCGCTCCGTGGTGCGCGGCCTTCACGCGGCGCATGCGGCGCGCCTGGCGCATCGCGATCTGAAGCCCGCGAACATCCTTGTTGATGAAGAGGGGCGTCCGCGCATCGCGGACTTCGGCGTCGCCGATCGCACGGACGCGCCGGCGCCGCGCATGAACGGCGCCTCCTCGCGACTGGGCAACATCGCCTTCATGCCGCCCGAGCGCTGGGTCGACGACGGCGCGGGGGGGTTGCCGGCGGCGGATCTGTACAGCGCGGGAGGGCTTCTCTTCTGGCTGTTGACGGGAGACCTTCCCAACGGATCGACCCGGAGCGAGATCGAGCGTTCGCTGTCGCAGGGCGGGCGGAGCGAAGCCGAGCTGCGCCAGGCGCTGCGGCGGGGCGGCGTCGAGCGGGATCTGTCGGCGATCTGCGCGCGTGCGCTGGCGCCCGATCCGAAGCGCCGGCATGACTCGGCGTCGCAGCTTGCGGAGGATCTGGAGGCGTGGCTCGAGCGCCGCCCGATTCGCTGGACGCATCCGTCGGCGGCGCGGATCGGGCTGCTGTGGGCGCGGCGGCGCCCCGGGCTGGCGGCGGCGGTCGGATTCGTCTGTCTGCTCGGTGTCGGCTCGATCGTGGGGCTGGCGACGGCGGTCCGTTTCGGCGCGCTGGCGCACGAGAAGGAGATGCAGGCGCGTGTGACGGAGGCGCGGCTCGGGGAGGAGCAGCGTCTGAAGGTCGAGCATGCGGTGGAAGTGTTCCACGCCGCGGGGAAGCTTCGGGACTCGGCGCGGATGGGCGTCGCCGCGGAGGCGCTGACGGTGGTGTGGGTCTACGAATGGGTCTTCGGGCCGGAGCTTTTCCCATCGCCGGAGCGATTCGCGCCGCTTTGGGACGAGTTGCGCATCGAACTGATCGGAACGCTGTACAAGAAGTCGGAGCGCGCCTCGCCGACGGGCGAGAGCGCCCGGACGCTGCTGCTCGGGCTGCCGCTCGGGCTCTGGCACATTCACGCGGGCGAGGCGCGGAAGGCGCTACCCATCCTCGAGAAGACGCTCGCGGGCTGGGAGGCGCGCACCTATGCGGAGGATCCGTGGCTGGAGCGCATCGAGGCGCTGATCGCGTGCGCCAAGGCGGATCTGGCGCTGGCGGATTCCGCCACGACCATCGACGCGCTGCGCGCGCATATCGGAACCCTGCTGGCCTATGAGCAGGCGTGCGCCGCGATGACGGATTCGGAGCAGATCCGATTCATCCTGCTCGATCGCGCGCGCGCCCTCGCCCGATCGGAGCGGGTCGATGATGTCGCGCTGGTGGAGGAGTTGACGGAGCAGATCAGGATTCTGGACGTCTCCGGGACCGAGTGACGGCGCCCGTCACCGCCCGCCGCCGCCTGTGATCAGCGCCCAGAGGCGATGCATGCGCTCCTGCGCGCGGGCGCGGTCCTCAGGCAGCAGGACGCGCCGCGCGACCAGCTCGTCCAGCGCCGAGGAGACGCGTTGGCGGAAGGCGTCCTCGCTCTCGTAGAGCCGACTCACGTTCGGGCGCGTATCGCCCGGGGCCGCGACGCGCGGGAAGGGAATGAAAAGCCCCCGGAAGTCGATGAGCTCCTCCTCCGCGACGCCGTAGCCGACGCGGGTGGCCCAGGGCGTGAAGGTCGCGAGGGGGACGAGCGTCTCGATGGTTGGGACGCCCGCGATCTCGTTGCCGAATCGATCGACCTGCGAGACCATCGACGGAAAGACGGGGCCGAGGCAAGGCGGCTGGCGGTCGATGATCCCCTCGGAGCGGAAGCGGGCGCCATAGTCGGCGCGGTAGGCGTGGTGAATCACCTGCGGCGCCTCGACCCCCGGGATCATCGGGAAGTCGAGCTCAGAGATGGAGACGAGCGTCCCCTCGTCGAGGCGTGGATAGGCGCTCGGAGGCGGCTCGACATCCGATTCGACCCAGTCCACGAGCGCGACCAGCAGCGCGCGCAGCGTGAGGAGGAAGTCGAGATCGTTGCCGATGGAGGCGTCCGAGCCCTCGATCCGGCGGCGACGATCGAGCGGCGCGCGCTCGACGAAGTGCTGCCCGCTTCGCAGGTGGTAGATGCGCTCGTTCGGCAGCGGGTCGATGTCGCGGAGACCGTCGACCGACGTGTGAATCAGCGATGCGGCGCGGCCCCAGTACTCGTAGCCGGTGTTGGTGTAGAAGGTCTTGGGGCGATGATCGCGGGGCGTGCGCTCGAGCAGGCCGTCGGTGAGTCCCGTCACATGGTCGGTCTGGGAGCGGCTCGTGAAGGGGAAGATGTCCGTCGGATATTGGAAGGCGGAGTAGCGGTGGGCGTCGCGCGAGGGCTGGGCGAAGCGGTGGTTGAAGCTGCCGCGCCCGGCGCCGGCGGTGTGGATGAGCAGGCCATCGAAGGCGGTTTGGCCGGCCTCGTCGACATTGAAGCCCTGATAGAGGAAGTGGCGGAGGAAGCGGCCCGTCTGGGAGACGCCGAAGGCGACGCCGCGCTCGACGGGAAAGGGGCAATCGTCGTCGTGCTTCGCGTAGCGAATCGCGTCGCGCACGGCCGCGAGCCCGAGCCCGACGACGCGCGGATCTTCGGAGGTGTACACGAGCTCGTAGATCCCCGGCGCGAAGCCGGACTCGGCGAAGATGTGCGCGCGGTCGGGGACGATGGATCCGCTCTCATCCCGTCTGGCGAAGCGCCAGCGCTCGCGGGGCACGACATGGCGTGGGGCGTCGCGCCCGGAGCGGACCGTCAGCGTGTGCCCCGGATCCTCCGGATCGACGACGGGATAGGCGATGTGATTGCGATGAGCGAGCGGAAGCGTGTGAACGCGCTCGTCGACGGTCCAGTCGGCGCGGACGAGCCCGCGGATGGGCGATCCGTCGGTGTGGCGCGCGACGGGCGCATGCAGGCGGAGCTGGCCCTCGCCCTCGGGGACATCCCACTGCCAGCCGACCCAGATAATGGTCAGGCCCTGGCGCATGAGCAGGCCGTCGCCAAACTCCTCGATCTCCATGGGATCGCGCGAGAAGCGCGCCCGGTTGAAGTAGCCCAGCGAGGCCTTGCCGCCGCGATTGGAGACTTCGAGCAACCCGACGCCGCGCCGGCGCTCAGGATCGACGGGCTGGAGGACCATGAAGTTGGCGGTCGCCTCGACGAGCCCTCGCTCGTTGCGGGGCGCCAGATCGAGATCGACGATGCGCCGATTGGCGTCGTGCTCCGGATCCCAGGCGAAGTGGATGACGCCCGCGAGCTTCTCGTAGGCGCCGACGTCGCCGAACGGGGCGCCGCCGGCCACGACGTCGCGCCGCTCGATCTGGACCCGGGAGACGCCCGCGTCTGCGAGGGGCGGCGCCGCGACCAGGCTGAACAGGCACAGCAGAGAAACAAGAACTCGTTGGCGAATCGTGGGCACGTCGGGTCTCCTGCGTGGGGCGAGCGCGAGGCGATGGTACCCGAGACGCGGCGCGGGCTCGATGGTCAGGACGGCGGCGTGGGAGCGGCGCGTCGGCGCGCGGGGGGGTCGGTAAAGCAGTCGAGACGACCCGCGGTCGCCGCGGGCGCGGGGCGGAGACCATACGCTTTCCTCCGCAGACGAACAGAAAGGAGCAGCGCTCATGTTCGGGAGGAAGATCCCTCTCTTCAAGGTCTTCAATTTCCAGATCAGCCTCGATCCGAGCTGGTTCATTCTCGTTGTGCTCATCACGTGGTCGCTGGCGGCGATGGTGTTCCCCAGCTACTACCCGCCGGAGCAGCATCCCGAGCTCTCGACGGCGCATTACTGGGTAATGGGCGCGGTCGGGGCGCTGGGGCTGTTCATCTCGATCGTGCTGCACGAGCTTGGGCACTCGCTCGCCGCCCGGCGGGTGGGGATGGAGATGCGCGGGATCACGCTCTTTATTTTCGGCGGGGTCGCGGAGATGTCGGACGAGCCGCCGAACGCGATGGCGGAGTTCATCATGGCGATCGCGGGGCCGATCGTGAGCGTCGCGCTCGGCATCCTCTTTCTGGGCGGGGCGCTGCTGGGGACGGCGCTGGAGACGAGCGTCGCGGCCGTCGGCGTGGTGCAGTGGCTGGGACTGATCAACATGATCCTGGTCGCCTTCAACATGGTCCCGGCGTTTCCGCTCGACGGCGGGCGCGTCCTGCGTTCGCTGCTTTGGCGCTGGAAGAAGGACCTGACGTGGGCGACGAAGATCACGGCTGCGATCGGCGGCGCCTTCGGTGTCTTCCTGATCGTCATGGGCGTGGTCTTCTTCATCAACGGGCAGTTCATCGGCGGCGTGTGGTGGTTCATCCTGGGCATGTTCCTGCGCGGCGCGGCGCAGTCGTCATACCAGCGCGTGCTGTTCCGTCGGGAGCTGGAGGGCGAGCCGGTGTCGAAGTTCATGCGCGAGAATCCGGTCACGGCGCCCAGGTCGATGAGCGTGCGCGAGTTCGTTGAGGACTTGGTGTACCGGCATCAGCACAAGATGTACCCTGTGGTCGACGACGGGCGCCTTGAAGGGTGTGTGACGCTTTCGGCCATTCGCGACATCCCGCGCGAGGAGTGGGACGAGCGAACTGTCGCCGACGCGATGAAGCAGTGCTCGAACGAGAACACCATCGAGTCGACCGCGGACGCGATGGAGGCGCTCTCGCGCTTGAACCAGACCGGCTCGTCGCGGCTTGTCGTCGTCGATCAGGGCCGGCTCGCCGGCGTCATCGCGCTGAAGGACCTGATGGGCTTCCTCTCGGTCAAGATCGATCTCGAGGGAGAGTGAGCGGTTGAAATCCACTGTTCTTCCGATCGGAGGCGGGCTGCGAGAACGGTATGGTCAAGGGCTGTGCGCGTGAAACGCTCGGCCGGGAAGGGATCCGTCCATGAAGATCGTCGTCTTCGAACTGGAGAGCTGGGAGCGCACGGCCTTCGAGGAGCTGGCGGAGGAGCATGAACTCGTCACCACGGAGGAGCCGCTGTCGGCTGAGAACGCCGGCGAATATGCGGGCGCGGACGTCATCTCGACGTTCATCTATTCCGACCTGGATCGCGAGACACTCTCGAAGCTCGAAGGTCTGAAGCTGATCTCGACGCGCTCAACGGGGGTCGATCACATCGATCACGGCTACTGCGAAGAGCGTGACATAAGGATCGCCAACGTGCCGTCCTATGGGGAGAACACGGTGGCGGAGCACGTTTTCGGCCTGCTGCTGCTCATCAGCCACAATCTGTGGAACGCGGTGGACCGCACGCGCAAGGGCGACTTCTCCCTGCAGGGGCTGCGCGGCTTCGATCTGCGCGGCAAGACAATCGGCGTGGTCGGGACGGGCGCGATCGGGCGGCACGTCGTGGAGATCGCACAGGGATTCGGCATGACGGTCATCGCCCATGACATCCAGCCGGACGAGGATTTCGCGCGCGAGCGCGGCTTCGAGTATCTCAGCCTGGACGATCTGCTCGAGCGGTCGGACGTGGTGACGCTGCACGTTCCGGCGACCGAGGAGACAAAGGGGCTCATCGGGCCTGATCAGTTCGGGCGGATAAAGCGGGGGGCGGTCCTCATCAACACGGCCCGAGGCGCGGTAGTGGACGTCCACGCGCTGCTGCGGGCGCTGGCGGACGGACGCGTGCGAGCGGCGGGGCTCGACGTGCTGCCGGAGGAGCCGGTGATCCGCGAGGAGGCGGAGTTGCTGCGCTCGGTTTTTCAGAAAGAGCACGATCTGGAGACGCTCCTTGCCGACCACGTGCTGCTGCGCATGCGGAATGTCTTCATCACGCCGCACAGCGCCTTCGACACGACAGAGGCGGTGAACCGCATCCTGGAGACGACGGTCGAGAACATCGCCGCCTTCTGCAAGGGCGAAGAGCGCAACCTGGTGACGGCATGAACGTAAGCGGTTCGATCACATCGACTGAGCTCGCCATCCCGCTGCGCGAGCTGTCCTCGGGCGACACGGCGCGCGTCGGGGGCAAGAACGCCTCGCTCGGGGAGATGATCTCGCGCCTCGCGGAGCGCGGCGTGCGCGTGCCCGACGGATTCGCCACAACGGCGAACGCGTATCGCTCCTTCATCGAGCACAACGAGCTTGAATCGACGATCCGCGAGGCGCTCGAGTCGCTGAAGAAGGACCACTCGAATCTCCGCCACGTCGGCGAGTCGATCCGCAAGGCAATCCTCAAAGGCGAGATTCCCGAGGCGCTGCGTGTGGCTATCGAGCGCGCTTATGGAAGACTCGGGGAGCAGACCGGCGCGGAGGACCCGCCCGTGGCCGTGCGCAGCAGCGCCACGGCGGAGGATCTTCCCGAGGCGAGCTTCGCGGGGCAGCAGGAGACGTACCTGAACATCCGCGGCGGCGAGGCGGTGGTCGAGGCAGTGCGCAAATGCTTCGCCTCGCTCTTCACCGATCGGGCCATCTCGTATCGCGAGGAGAAGGGCTTCGACCACATGGCGGTCGCCCTCTCCGCGGGTGTGCAGCGGATGGTGCGCGCGGAGAGCGGTTGCTCGGGCGTGCTTTTCACAATCGATACGGAGAGCGGATTCGACAGGGTCGTCGTCATCAACTCGGCGTGGGGGCTCGGCGAGACGGTCGTCGGCGGCGAGGTCAACCCTGACGAGTTCGTCGTCTTCAAGCCGTTTCTCGATCGGGAGAAACTCGTTCCGATCCTCGCTCGCACGCGCGGATCCAAACGCGTGAAGGCCGTGTATGACGACGCCGGCGAGGTCGAAAACGTCGAGACGGCGGGCGAGGAGCAGGCGGCGCTGACGCTGAGCGACGATGAGGTTCTTACGCTGGCGCGTTGGGGCGTGGAGATCGAGCGGCATTACGGGCGGGCGATGGACGTCGAATGGGCGAAGGATGGCGAGACCGGCGAGCTCGCAATCGTGCAGGCGCGCCCGGAGACCGTGCAGTCGCAGAAGGGCGCGGGCGCGCTCAAGAACTACCGTCTCAAGGAGCAGGGCGAGCGGCTTGTGCAGGGCCTGGCCATCGGCGACGCCATCGCCTCGGGGGCGGTGCGCGTGCTGCACAGTCCCGGCGAGGGGGAGCGGCTTCAAAAGGGCGAGATCCTCGTCACGGAGGCGACCGATCCCGACTGGGGGCCGATCATGGAGCGCGCGGCGGCGATCGTGACCGAGCGTGGCGGGCGCACGGCGCACGCGGCCATCGTGAGCCGGGAGCTGGGCGTGCCGGCGATCGTCGGCGCGGAGGGGGCGACGGAGGCGCTGGAGGACGGGACGGAGGCGACCGTCAGCTGCGCGGAGGGCTCAGACGGCTTCGTCTACGGCGGGCTGCTCGAGTTCGAGGTGCAGGAGATCGAACTCGAGAGCGCTCCGGAGACGAAGACGCGCATCATGATGAACATCGCGAGCCCGGCCGGGGCGTTTCGCTGGTGGCGACTGCCCTGCCACGGGATCGGGCTGGCGCGGATCGAGTTTATCATCGGCAACCACATCCGTGCGCATCCGATGGCGCTTGCGAAGTTCGACGAGCTGGAGGACAACGACGCACGCGCACGAATCGAGGAGCTGACGCTCGGATACACGGACAAGGCGGAGTTCTTCGTCGATCGGCTGGCGGAGGGCGTGGCCAAGATCGCAGCGTCTCAGCATCCGGATCCGGTGATCGTGCGGCTGAGCGACTTCAAGACGAATGAGTACGCGGGGCTCATCGGCGGCGCGGCGTTCGAGCCGGAGGAGGCGAACCCGATGCTGGGCTTCCGCGGAGCGTCGCGCTACTACTCCGAGCGGTATCGGGACGGCTTCGCGCTGGAATGCCGGGCGATGAGGCGCGTGCGCGACGAGATCGGACTGACCAACGCGGTGCTGATGATTCCCTTCTGCCGGACGCTCGAGGAGGCGGACCGAGTGCTGGAGACGCTGGCGGAGGAGGGGCTGGTGCGCGGGGAGAAGGGGCTCAAGATCTACGTGATGGCGGAGATTCCGTCGAACATCATCCTCGCAAAGGAGTTCGCGAAGCGCTTCGACGGCTTCTCGATCGGCAGCAACGACCTGACCCAACTCACGCTCGGCGTCGATCGCGACTCCTCGTTGCTGGCGCACGTCTTCGATGAGCGCAACGAGGCGGTGACGCGCTCGATCGAATCATTGATCAAGGCGGCGCACGAGGAGCGGACGCCGGTGGGCATCTGCGGGCAGGCGCCGAGCGATCATCCCGAGTTCGCGGAGTTTCTGGTGCGCAGCGGGATCGACACGATCTCGCTGAACCCGGACAGCGTGCTGGGCGTGCTGGAGCGAGTCGCGCAGGTGGAGCGCGAGCTCGGGCGGGATTGAGCGTGGCTGATGCGGCGTCTCGCGAGAACGCGCGGAATTGAACGGTCGAAGTACAACGCTCAAGTATCTCCAACCGGGGTCTTCACGCACTGTTGACCATGAATTGACGCCTGACTTACGGCCGGCAGCTACCTCTTCATTCCAGAAACGCGATTCAAACTGCTCCTTCGTGTAAACCTGCACACGCAGTCAGGGGATGTCGGAAGCCATGCGCTGGGCTCATTCGCACCATACGACTCAGCAACGTGCGGCTCTGGGACGTCGACTGGCCTTGGCAGCGGCGCTTTTCACGCCAGGCGCCGTCCACGCCCAACCAGAACTCGTCAACGACCAGATCGTCTTCGACGCGGCGCACGGCTTCGATTCATTTCCGATCCGATCGGTGATCCCGCCCATGCTCGCGGGTGGCGCCGAGCATCACCTCGGCCTCACGCAGCTTCGCGATGATCTGTTCCGGCGTATGCCGCTTGCGCTTCATCAAGAGTCTCCTTCCAACCTCTGCCGGAGGTCATCGGGACTCTCACAACCCCTGGCTCAGTTTTCGGGGGGCAGGTCACTGCTTAGCGGACTGCTATTCCGCGCTGAGCCGTTGGCTCGTCCGGAGATACAGGAACAAGGGGAGGATCGCGAGGAAGACGAGCACGCCGCCGACGATGAGCTTCACCGGCGCGTCGCCTGTCTTGAGGTAGTACTGCTCAGCGTCCATGAGCACGGTCAGAAAGGCCGCGACGCCGATGAAGACGAAGATCATGTCCGTCCGCACCTGGGCCCGCTCTTGTCGTCGCTCTTGGAGACGCGTCATGCGCCGCTCTGAAGCTTCGATGCGTTTCCGAAGCGGGTCGCGGACACCGTCCTCGAAGCGCCAGTTCCTGAAGATCTCGTCCATCCCCGTCAGGACTCGCCGGGCGAGGTACTTGCGATTGTCCTCGTACTCGATCTCGAGCAGCTGCGATAGGCGGACGACCACATCGAGCCGCCGGCGCGACTCGTCCAGCTTCAACTCCGGGACGTTCGCCCCCGCCCGATCAGGCCCATCGATGCGCCAACCGACAAGCGAACGCGACAGCACGTTGGAGATGCGGACCTGAAGCTCTTCGAACGCGGCGTAGTAGTACTGCGCTATAAGCATCGCGTCCCAGCCCTCGACGAAAGGCTGCGCCACGCAGGCCCCGCACGTCTCCTTGCCCATCCGCCAGCCGCACGGCGGGTATGGATCCGGGTACGACTCCTCGCGGAAGACGTAGTTGAGCCAGATCATAGATAATGCGTCGGGCTCGGCGAGGTCGATCCGGGGGCCCTTGTGCTGCGTGCCGCTGGGAGGGTCAACGGAGGCGGGGTCCCCGTATGTGCCGGGCTTATCGTGCTCCGGGATATCGGCGACCCACTCGTCGGCTATCGCCTTTCGCGCGCCGTCGTTGCTCCCGTCCTCACCGATAAACACGAGCGAACGCGTCACCCACATCGTGCGTGATGTCCCGCTCGTTGGCGCGTTGGGCGGGGCGAGGAATGACGCGATATCGTGATACTCAAGGGCCCGGCGCAGGCGCGACGCGTATGTATGCGCGAAGTCGTCGACGAGGCGCTCGACCAACCCGATGGCGATCTGCCGGAGCGTCTCGAACGAGCCGTGTGTCTTGACGAGCGCACGCATCGCGTCCTCGTCGAGCAAGACATCAGCCTCGAACATGCCGATCCGCCAGTTGAACACCCGCACGAGCTGGACCGTCGGCGGTCGCTCGAACACGTGCAGGACCGACTCACCCCCCTCGAACTCGCTCGCGATGTCGGCCAGAAGCTTGCCCAAAGCGTCCTCCGGCGTTGACAACTCCAGCTCCAGTAGGTGGATCGGGTGCTCCAGGTCGTGATCGGAGATGGTGTGATACCGGCTCCGCCCCGCCGGTCTGCCGTCGGTCGCGTGCGGGAAGCGCACCGTCGAGATACGCGAGCGCAATCGGCTCTCGGGCGGGTCGAACGACAAGACCCGCTCCTCGTCGAACGCCTTGGACCCCCACGCTTTGCGCACGTCTTGCCACGCCTTGGTGTATCGACACGGAGCCTCACCTTTGGCATCGGGACGCAACTCGAACTCCGGCAGTCGGAACGGCGCAGCCAGCTTCAACCTCATCGCTCGCCCCCCTCCACCAGACGGAATGCTTCGGCTTCAGTCTCCAGCACCCGCCCGGCGAGCGGACCCTCGATCGGCTTGATCCGCATGCTCGTTTCGTCCCCGCCGAACCGCGCCGACCAGCCCAGCACCACGGCCGGTGTGCCCTCGGCTACGACTCGTGTCTTGCCCTCACCGTCCTGTGCCGACGCGTGAGCCGAGAATCGGATGACCGTCCGCTCGCTCGGCTTGAGCAGCTCGTCCGCCTCGCCGAGCGCCCGATCGAGCCTTTCACGAAACGTGTCCGTCCCACTCGCGCTGTAGAGCACATGCAACTCGAGCGGGATGGTGTGTATAACCCGGAAGGCGTCCCGTCCGAGCGTCACCCCCGCGCCGCGGAGGACCCGTTCGCCGTCCGCAGCCGCGACGTACAACGCGTCCGCCTTCCCGGACTCCAACTCCTCGAACCCCTGGGCGACCGTCGACGCTCGTGTCAGTTCGACGCGGTCGACACCGCCGGCGCCGTCGACGAGCTGCTTGGGTACCTGGTAACCCCGTGGCACGCAGATTACCTTGCCGGCAAGCGAGCTCAGCTCGTCGAACCGCTCATCTTCGTCGCGGACATACACGACGTGATCAACGCGGCCGACGGTTTGGCTCGTCTGAAACCGCCGGGACCGACGGCGCTGCTCGTCGATCGCCTCCTCCACATCTCCGGATTCGCCGACGCGCCACAACGACTCCGACGGATCCATCCAGGGAAATGTCGCGACGCCGTCGCTGGTGAGCACGCGGTCGTACGCCTCCTGCCATGTCGGAAGGTGCTCGAACTCGACGCGCAGGCCGCCCCTCGCGGCCGCGTCGGTCAGAAGCCGCGGCGCCGGCCCGTACCCCGGCGCGTCGCGTGTCACATACGGGTCCCACTCGGAGATGAAGACCCGCACCGTTCGGGCCTGGTCGATCGCCCGATCGCGGAGCGACAGGAATATCAGCGTCATGCCCGCGATGAACAAGACGATCGCCGACAAAAGCAGGACGCGTCGCCAGTCCGCCCGACGCGCCGATGCCTTCGGAGGCAGGCCCTCCGACGCCTCGAGCGCGTGCTCCTTGCGGCTGGAGTTGGCGACGGAGATGACGCCAAGGAGCGTCAGCCCCGCGATCGCGAACCAGATGATGTTGACGACCATCGCACCGAGCGTGCCGTTAGAGAGCGCCTCGGAGAAAACCGCGGCCGAAGCGACCAGGTTCATCGCATGGTAAGGACGAGCGTGCGCATGCACGCGCCCCGTCGTCAGCAGGAAGTACGCGAGCGTGTATAGCACCGCGCCAGACAGACCAAGAGCCTTGAGCGTGATCTCCATCGCCATCCTTCATTATCGCGGCGGGCCCGTACGTCGACCGCCGGGTGTGCGTGGTGACGGCATCGTAACACGGAATGAGGCCCGATCGATCACGGACGCGAGGTCTGTGATGAATCGGGCTCCGCATGTTGGCACTACCGCAGGGTTGGTTCTCGACGGCGTGTTGCCCGATCCGGCATCACTGAAAGAACGCCTGAAGTGCCGGTTCCGCGAGAACACCCGTCAGCAGCGTCGCCGCCGAGCCGAATTTTTTCGACATCAACACGGACGGAGTGGTCGATATCGAGGATCTCCACGTCGCCTCAGACCAAGTTCCCCCCGACTGCGACTGCGACAGCTCCTACACCGCCGCTGACTTCAAGTGTCTCGAAACTTTCATTCGCCTGCACGAACTCGCGGACATGACCGCCGGTCTCCGGTGAGCGGCCTGCCCGTTCCAAGGCTGGCGCATTTTCTGAGACACTCCCAACTTTGAGTTCTTGAAGGCGTTTGACGGCGACGCCATGGTGGACGGCGCGGGACCTGGCGCTGCTGCTGGCGATGTGGGGGGAGTGCTGATCCGCTTCGCGCATGGAAAAAGGCGAAGCCGCCGGCTCCGCCTTCTTCATGAAGTGACCCCACGGGGATTCGAACCCCGGTTTCCAGGATGAGAACCTGGCGTCCTGGACCTGACTAGACGATGGGGCCAGCTTGGTGTGCCGAGCCCGCCCAAACCCGCGAAACCCGCCGCGCGCCAGTCGCGGCGAGACCCTGACTCTACCCCCCCACCGCTCTCCGTCAACCAGACAGCGGGCGTGTGTCACTCTGCCGAAAAAATGGAGCCGTCAACTCGTCTGCACGCCGGCCTGGCGGCGGAGTTGGGCCAGCGCGTACACCGCGGCCTCCGCCTCGCTCTGGCCCACGACCGCGCCCGCGGCGGCGCCAGTGGAGTCGGTCCACTCGGCCCGGTAGCAGTCGAAGAGCTGCGCGAAGCGCACGCTGAGCTCATAGCCCGACTGCGCGAACTCCTGCTGGACACGCGTCACCGTCGGGAAGAGTCGCCCTTCCGGCGTGTGCTCGCAGCCCGTCGAGTCGAGCCCGGACCAGCCGCTGGCGTACAGCTCGTCGATCGCGAAGTCGAGTCCCATCGGTCGTCCTTTCGACCAGTGTTGCGATGGCAGGGCGTTCACCCCGCGTCCTCACGGCGGCGTAATAACCACCGGGCCGGTCCTGAACCGACACCCCCAATCTATCGGCGTGGCCCCGGCGGGTCCACAAGGGCGGAAGGCTCCATGCCCGCCCATCCTTCCTGAAACACCCACGCTGCCGCGGAATTCCGGGAAAAGTTGGATGCTCGGACGTTCCCCCACTTTCGGGGGCACTTGTCTGGCTCACTCGCCGCGTTTGAAGAGGTCGAGGAATCTGTCCTCGTACTGCTCGAAGACGCCGAGGCGGTCGAGCTCCTTCTTGAGTTCGAAAGCCTTGGAGCGGTCCTGCTGGGCCTCGCTGAACATACGCTCGAGACGGGCGCGGGCGGCGTAGTCGAGCTTCTCCTGCGGCTCCTCGGGCTCCTCGGGATCGACCTCGGGGATGTTGAACTCTGGGCCGCCTTCGATCCCGGCCTCGCCGCCGGAGGCTTCCTTGAGGCGCTCGAAGAGCTCGACGAGCTGCTGATCGACCGCCTCCGCCTGCGCGCCGAGCTCGCTGAGGTCGATATGGATGTCCGCGAGAGCGTTGAAGACCTCGAGTGCCGCCTTCGCCGCCTTGGGGTTGGGGACGCCGCCCGCGAAGTACGGGATCTCCGCCATCAGGCAGGCGCCGGGGAGGCCCCTTCCTTCGCCGACTCCGAGCAAGACGCCGTTGAGCCCGCCGATCTGGCCTTCCTTGAGGGGCGTGGCGCCGGCGCGCTTGAGTTCGCCCAGCACTTCTCGATCGGTGGCGACGGCGTGGACGCGCGAGTCCTGTGTCGGGTGGAGTTGCGTGCCCAGGGAGGCGAAGGTGACGATCCGCTTCACCCCCCGCTGCTTGGCGTAGTTCAGCACCTCGCCGCACAGCCGCCCGGCGCCCGTGTTGGGCTGGGCCTCGCCAATGAAGATGAGCAGATCGTGGCCATCGGGCTCGGGGTTCTTCCATTCGTGGAAGAAGCCGCCAGGGAGGCGGGGCGTCTTGGCGACGCCGGCTCGGACGTCGATGTGCTGGAGCTCGAAGAAGCCCTCGCCGGGCATGGCTTTCACGCGTCCCGCGCGGAGCTGGTTGATGAGCGTGGTGGCGGCGATGATGGCGACGCCGCCCAGTCCGGGCCAGGCGGCGACGAGCCAGGGGTCTCGCAGTGGTTGTTCTTCAGCCATAGCGCCATGATCCTACAGAGTGAGCCGGCGGGCTCCGTAGGGAAAAGAGGCGATCAGCGGACGAGTCGCGCACGATGGCGACACGTCGGATCGCTTGAAACAAGGCCGAAATAGACCCTTCGTTGCGGCGTCCCTAGCCTTCTGAGCCCGTCAGAAACGTTTGGCGAGCATTCACGGCGCCGGAAGCAGTTCGCCGCGTCGAGCCTCCCCCTCCCGGTAGGGCGGGCGTCCCTGCCCGCCTATCTCCAACGCCTACCAGCACTCCCCCGGCGGGCACGGAGGCCCGCCGCTACCGGTGGTTGCGCCCTAGCCTTCTCACCCATTCGGAAGCCCCCGAAACGAGCGAGAGGAGAGAGTTGCGCATGGCATCCGCAGTTTCAAGACCATCCTCCGACCCGCCCGCGATCGACACGCTGGGGCGGCTGCGGGAGTCGGGCTATGAGCCCCGTTCCGTAAAAGACGAGCTTCGCACCAACGCGCTGCGCGCGCTCAAGGAGCGGCGGCCGATTTTCGAGGGCGTCGTCGGTTACGAGCACACGGTGCTGCCGCAGATCGTCGAGGCGCTGCTCTCGAAGCATGACCTGCTGCTGCTGGGCTTGCGCGGGCAGGCGAAGACGCGCATCCTGCGCTCGATGGTGGGGCTGCTCGATGAGTGGCTGCCGGTGATCGGATCAGCCGACGGCCAGCCGTTGACGGACATCCCGGACGATCCGCTCGAGCCGATGACGAAGCGCGGCAAGGACGCGCTGGCGCGATACGGGAACGAGCTGCCTGTGCAGTGGCTGCATCGCTCGCGGCGGTATCACGAGAAGCTGGCGACGCCTGACGTGACGATCGCGGACCTCATCGGGGACGTCGATCTGATCAAGCACGCGGAGGGGCGTCGGCTGGAGGACGAGGCGACGATGCACTTCGGGCTGATCCCGCGCGCCAATCGGGGGCTCTTCGTCATCAACGAACTGCCGGACCTGGCGCCGAGGATTCAGGTGGGGCTCTTCAACGTGCTGGAGGAGCGGGACATTCAGATCCGCGGGTATCCGGTTCGGCTGGAGCTGGACGTTTGCCTGATGTTCAGCGCGAATCCGGAGGATTACACGAATCGCGGGCGAATCGTTACGCCGCTGAAGGATCGCATCGGCTCGGTGGTGCGCACGCATTACCCGACGGATGTGCGCACGGCGATGCAGATCACGTCGGAGAATTCATTCGTCGAGCGCGCGCCGACATCAGGAACGCCGAACGGGGCGCCGGTGGTTGAGGTCCCGATGATTCTGCGGGAGATCGTGGAGGAGACGATCAGGCAGGCCAGGCGCTCGCCGCATGTGAACCAGGCGTCGGGCGTGAGCGCGCGGGCGTCGATCGCGGCGATGGAGAATCTGGTGAGCGCGACGGAGCGGCGGGCGATGGCGACGGGCGAGTCGCGCGCGATGACGCGCATCTGCGACACGGGCGCTCTCGCGGCCAGCCTGCGCGGCAAGATCGAGCTGATGCTCGCGGAGGAAGGCGCGGGCGCCGATGCCAAGAGCACGGAGGACCGGCTCATCGAAGCGCTCTTCGGCGAGGCGGTGAAGGCCGTTCTGGGTCGCCACATGCGCATCGATGAGGTGGAGCCGATCGCGGAGGCGTTCGGCACGGGGCTGCGGATCGAGTTCGGGGATGATCTGAGCGCCGCGGAGGCGGTGGCGAACATGGCGCATGTGGACGGGCTCTCGGAGGCGGCGCAGGGCCTGGCGCCGAACGTGGAGCTGGACCCGAAGCAGGAGCAGGAGCTGGCGTGCGCGGGGGAGCTGGTGCTGGAGTTCCTGTACGTGCACAACCGCCTGAGCAAGATGGTTGGGGCTGGGGGCGGGGCGAGCTATACGCGCTGAGAGATCGTCGGAAGAGAAGACGGCTCGGAGAGCCGTCCCACAAAAAAGGACGGACCCGGGAGGCCGTCCTTTGAGATTCAGTCGATCGTCGGGATCACTCGTCCGTCATCGCCTTGAGCATCCACAGCAGGCGCAGGAACTCGACGTAGAGCCAGACGAGCGTGACGAGCAGGCCGACGGCGCCGAGCCACTCGTAGAGCTTGGGCGCGCCGTTCTTGGCGCCGTTTTCGATGAAGTCGAAGTCGAGGAGCAGGTTGAAGGCGGCGATGACGATCAGCAGCACGGAGATGCCGATCGTCAGCCAGGAAATGTCCTCGACGGAGCCCGGGAAGAGCCCGAGATCAACCCCGAAGATCCGGAAGATCCACGAGGCGACCATCATGAGCATCGCGCCGATCGTTGCGCCGACGATGACGCCGCGGAGCTTGTTCGTGACTCTGATCAGGCGCGTCGCGTACGCGCCCAGCATGGCGGCGGTCGTCGCGAAGGTCGCGAGGACGGCGTTCATGATGAGGCCGCTGTCGGTGGTGAAGCCGCCCTCGTCACCGCGCTCGCTCATCCACACGGCGTACAGCGCCGAGACGCCGCCGATGAAGAGGCCTTCGAGGAGGGCGTAGAGCGGGCCGGTGATCGGCGCGGCCTTGGGCTTCCAGAAGGTGATGAGAACCATCACGAGTCCGCCGAGGGCGCCGATCAGGAACGTCGGCCAGACGCCGATGGAGGGCAGAGCGCTGATCGACTGCATCGACTCGGGGATCGCCATCTCCCAGCCGACGATGGCCGTAGCGACGGTGAGGAAGAGGAGCAGGGCCGTCTTGTTGATCGTGCCCTGGATCGTCATCGCGTTGCGCGAGGGGATGGCGTCCTTCGCGGCGCGAGCGTGATCGGCGCCGGCGTTGCTCGCGGCCTCGGGGGCGATGCCGCCCGCCCAGGTCTCGGCGGGCCCGAACTCGTTGACGCGGCTCATGGCGGGGTTGTTGTGGCGGAACATGGGCTCGGCTCCGTTGGGTCCGGTGTCGAAGGAGGCGGGCACGGGGCCCGGGACCAGTTCAGGATCGGTCCGTCAATGGAATCGGTCGGATGGTAGCCCGGCGGGGGTGATTTTGGGATTCCCAAGCGTGGATTCCTGGGCGAGGCACGCTCGGAGTAAGCCGAAGCGGACCCGCAGGGACGGGCAGGCACGGCGGCCTGCCCCAGTTGCGGCGCGATCGATCGGCGGGCAGGGACGCCCTCCGCTACCGAAATAATCAGAGGCGCTCGGAGGCGAGGGAGGCGAGGGTGGAGCGCTCTGACTTCTGGAGGGTGACGTGGGCGACGAGACCCAGCCCGCGCATGCGCTCGACGGCGACGGAAAGGCCGTTGCTCGCGGCGTCGAGATAGGGGTTGTCGATCTGCTCGACGTCGCCGGTCAGGATGAGCTTCGTGCCGTCGCCGGCGCGGGAGACGATGGTTTTGACCTCGTGGGGCGTCAGGTTCTGCGCCTCGTCGACGATCATGAACTGGTGGGGGATGGAGCGGCCGCGGATGTAGGTGAGCGGCTCGAGGATGAGTCGCCCGTCGGCGAGGAGGCGGTCGATGCGCTGCTCAGCGGAGCGTGACTCGGCGTTCTGGAGGTGGGAGCCGCGGGTGGAGAGCAGGTACTCGAGGTTGTCGAAGATGGGCTGCATCCAGGCGGAGAGCTTCTCCTCCTTGGCGCCGGGGAGATAGCCGATGTCGCGCCCGAGGGGGACGATGGGGCGCGCGACGAGGAGGCGGTCGTAGCGCTCTTCCTGGTAGACCTTATGCATGCCCGCGGCCAGCGCGAGGAGGGTCTTGCCGGTTCCGGCGCCGCCGGTCAGCGTGACGAGTTTGATCTCGTCGTCGAGGAGGACGTCGAGAGCCATGGTCTGCTGGATGTTGCGGGCCATGACGCCGAAGACGGGCTTGCGCGGCGCGGAGACGGGGATGACATGCTCGGTGTCGGAGACGCGCCGGCCCACGCCCGAGTGGGACTTATCCTCGACGGCGCGGAGCAGGACGAACTCGTTGGGCTCGAGCGTGCGCTGGTAGTCGCCCTCGTCAGTGTGAACGACGAGGAAGGGCTCGAGCTTGTCGACAGAGAGCATGCGCTCGTCATAGAGCTCGTCGATGAGCTCGCCGGTGACTTCGATGTCGTGGTAGCCGCGATAGAGACGCTCGGCGTCGATCTTCTGGTGCTCGTAGTCCTCGGCGTCGATGCCAAGGGCTTGCGCCTTGATGCGCGCATTGATGTCCTTGGTGACGAACACGGTGTGCAGGCCCGTGCGGCGCATCTCGAAGGCGATGGCGAGGATGCGATTGTCCGCCTTGTCCTCGCGGATGGCGTGGGGCCGCTCCTCGTCGGAGATGGCGATGCGAAGGGATCCGGTGGCGGTGCGGGGCAGGGGCGCCTCGGGGGCGCCATTGGCGAGAGAGACGCCCTCGACGAGGGAGCCGCGGGCGCGGAGGGTGTCGAGATGGCGGATGCAGGCGCGGGCGGAGCGGGCGATGTCGTCAGCGCCCTTCTTGAAGGAGTCGAGCTCCTCGAGGACGGCGAAGGGGATGACGACGTTGTGCTCCTCGAACGCGAAGAGGGCGTCGGGGTCGTGCAGGAGCACATTGGTGTCGAGGACGAAGTTCTTGACGGCCTTGGGGTCAGTCACGCGTTTTTTGGTCTTCGAGGAAGGAATCTCGTTGCGTCCGTTGATTCGGCTCGTCGGAGGGCTCTGGTGAGTCGTGGCTTGATTCGAGGGGTGTGCGGCGGGTCCGGTCGTGCGGGCGGTCGCGCTCACGGGATAGCTCTCCTCTCCTTGACGGTTGCGTGTCGTCGCCTCGTCCTCGGTTAGTCTATCGGTCCCTCGGGGCGCGGCGTCTGAACGGGGCGGCGGAGGACCTTGTGGGATGGTCGACGGTAGCGCAGGCGGGCAAGGCTCCGGGCGTCGGGCCCGGAAGCGGCCCCCAGCAGGTCGAGAGCAGGTGCGGCATGCGGATCTTGGATTTGGTGAATGTGATGGAGTCAATCGCCCCCCCTTCCCTCGCGGAGGAATGGGACAACGTCGGTCTCCTGCTCGGGGATCGCGAAGCGGAGGCGCAAGGACCATCGATTCTGACGATCGAGATGACGCGGGCGGTCTTCGAGGAGGCGAAGCAGATGGCGGCGGGCGCGATCATCACCTATCACCCGCCGATCTTCCGCCCCCTCTCCCGCCTGACCGCCGACGACGAGAAGGGGGCGGCGCTGCTGGGGGCGGCGGCGGCGGGCATGGCGGTTTACTCGCCCCACACGGCGCTGGACGCCGTCGAGGGCGGCGTGACAGACTGGCTCTGCGACATGCTGGCGCCGGAGGGAGCGGACGGCTCGAACTTCGGCGATCGTCGAGCCCTGGCGCCCGCGGCGCGGGAGGATCCTCGCGCGACGCACAAGATCGTCACCTTCGTCCCGCCGGAAGATGTGGATCAGGTGCGTGATGCGCTCTCGAGCGTCGGGCTGGGGCGAATCGGGGCGTACGAGCGCTGCTCTTACGTGCTTAAGGGACGCGGGACGTTCTTCGGCGGCGAAGGGACCAACCCGACGGTCGGCGAGGCGGGGCGTCTCGAGGAGGCGGAGGAGGTGCGCGTGGAGATGGTCTGCCCCGCCAGCGCTCTGGCGCTCGCGCACGAGATGCTCCGGCGATTCCATCCTTACGAGGAGCCCGCGTGGGACGTCTATCCGCTGACGCCCAAGCCCGACCGCTCCGTCGGCGCCGGGCGGCGGTTGACGCTGGATCAGCCCGCGACCCCTCGGGAGCTGGGCGAGCGGCTGAAGCACAATCTCGGTGTGGATGCGGTGAAGGTCGCGGCGACATCGGAGGCGCCGATCAAGCGGATCGGGGTCTGCCCGGGCTCGGGGGGCTCGCTGATGGAGGCCGCCCTTGCGGACGGCTGCCAGGCCTTCGTCACGGGAGAGCTCAAGCACCATGAGGCGGCGCGGGCGGCGGCGCGGGGGATGTCGATCATCCTCGCGGGGCACACCAACACCGAGCGCGGCTACCTGCCAACGCTGGCGCGACGGATGAGCGAGGCCAATCGCGAGATCGATGCGCGTGTGAGCCGGGAGGACGTGACGCTCTTCCGCACGATCTGACTCGAGCGCTCAGCCCCGCCCCGGCTCATCGAGGACGAAGCGGCGAGATTCATACAGATCCTCCAGCTTCCGCCTCGGCGGCGCGGCTTCGCGCAGGTCCCGGGCGCAGGCGACGAGCAGGGCGACGAGGTTGTGGTAATCCTGCATGTGGATGATCTCTGGCGCAATCGGCGCGCGCACGGACAGGGGATCATCCGTCTGGCGGAGCTCCGCTTCGACGCGATCGAGCTCGCCCATGTTGTGGTAGTTGCGCAGCGGGAGGCAGAGGCAGGTTGCGTCATGACCCCAGGCGCAGAAGGCGGTCGCCTCGCAGGCGCCCCCGGGCATCAGGCGGCGCTGGAAGTTGAACGTGGCGGCGGCGCGCTTCTCTGGCGTCGCGTCGCCGACCTGGCGCTCCGTCTCGCCCGCGAGTCGGCATGCGACCCCGTGGACGGCGCGGGTGAGCGCCGGGGAGAAGACGGACATCCGATCGCCCACGCGCACAATGGGCCCGCCCCCGAGCGGGACTTCAGGATAAGCGCGGGAGTTCTCCAGCGCGATCACCTGCGCCCCGCTCGGGATCGTCCCAAGCCGGCACGCCGCGACGGCGCCGACGAAGCCGACCTCCTCAGCGCGGGTCAGAAGAATGCGCACATCCGGCGGCGGCCACTCTCCGGCGATGATTCGCTCCAGCGCCGCGAGCGCGGCGGCGACGGCGGCGAGATCATCGCAGGCAGGCGCTTTCAATAGATCACCCTCGATCGACGGGGCGGGCAGGTCCCACGTGGCGAGGGCGCCGGTCGGGACGTCCGAGGCGAAATTCGACTCCAGCTCGAGGACAGCGCGGCGGAAGGGATCGCGCTTCTTGGAAGAGACGATGCGCGCGGGCACGGCGCGATCATCCATATGAATGCGCACACGAGCGTCCTCGAAGTAGGGCGCGAGGACACCGCCTCGGAAGTCGGCCTCGACTGCGGAGTCCGAGACGGCGCGATCGATGACGAAGGCGGGATGGTCGAGATGGGCGGTGATGAGCAGCGGGGGCCGCTCGTCGTCCGAGCGAGGTGAACACGGCGCGATCACCAGATTTCCGGCGTCGTCCGAAGCGATGTCCAGCGCCGGACGCTGGGCCACCCAGGCGCGGATGAAGTCGATCACGCGCGATTCGCGTCCGGCCGCAGTGGGGATGGCGGTGAGGCGGAGCAGAAGATCGGCGGCGTCGGCTGTGTCGGACATGGGGCGCGTGGGGGATCGGGCGATCATCATAGAGCAACCCGCCGGCGATTCGAGTCGAGGGGCGCCGCCGAGAGGGAGAGGCGATCTTTGCGATGCCTTCGGATGGTCCAAAAAAGGCGCGGGGCCGAGATCCGGATCGCGCTCAGTTCCGGCTCGGCCCCGCGCCATAAGGCGAAGGAGGAGTTGATGGGTTGTGTGGGGGGGACTCAGGCCTTCGGCCTGATCATGTCCTTGCGGAGAAAGAGAACGATTCCAGCCGCGACAAGCGCGACGGCCGCCATGATGGACATCTGAAGCATCATGCCCTCGAAGCCGAGAAAGGCGACGTGGGAGATCAGAGCGCCGAGCATGATCACAGCGGCGAGCATCGCGCCGAACACGATGGTCTTGGGGACAAGGAGAAGAACGATCGCGAGGATCTCGAGCGCGCCGACCGCGTAGATGAGCCCAGCCGGTCCGGGAAGGGCGTTCTCGCCCGAGGTGAGTGGCAATTCGCTGAGCGGCGTTGTGAACTTGGGAAGGGCGCCCATCACGAGGATGGCCGCCGTGACCACCTGGGCGATCCAGCTTCCCACTGTTCGTGGGCAGATCTTGGAATCCGACTTGGCTGCTGTGGGCTGGGCGGAGGATTCCGACATGGGCGCGTTCATGAGGTTCTCCTGACTTGGCGTTCCGGATGGACAGACACACGCTGTGCGCCGATTATTCCACGATCTCGAAAGTCTTGCGGACGGTGGCGGATCGGTGGTGAAAATGCCAGAATCCGCCTGAGATCCGACCATCGCGAGGGCGGCGAATCCGATTTCTCGTCCGCTCGTCAATCATCTGAAGGAGAGAGCGATCATGCGACATGGCGTCCGCCACGGTGAAGTGTGTTCTGAGGCGATTCGAACGGCGCCCGCCGCGCGAGAGGCCCGTCGAGGCCCGCGGGGCCGGGTTTGCGGACTGCTGAGCGGCGCGGCGAGCCTCGCTCTGGCGGTGGCGGGGACGCTGGCGGCAGGTTTGGCGGCAGGTTTGGCGGGAGGCGCGGCGCTGGGCGGAGACACGCCGGCTCTGGCGCCGAGCCTGGGCAATGGGCACGGCACGGGGATCGAGACGCAGGGGTTCGAGCACAACGATCCGGCGGCGCAGCCCTTCGACTACTTCGACGGGCTGCGATTCGACAGCGCCATCCCGAGCGTGCGCGACGTGCTCGGCTATGACATGGGCGAGCGGTTCGCGCGGCATGCGGACATCGTTCGCTACATCGAGGCGCTGGCGAAGGCGAGCGATCGGACGCGTCTGGAGCGCTACGGCGAGAGCCATCAGGGGCGCTCGCTGCACGCGCTCACGATCAGCAGCCCGGCGAACCTGGCGAATCTGGATCGAATCCTGCGACGCAATCGGGAGTTGACGGAGCCGCGTCGCCTCGATGAGGCGCGCAAGCGGGAGATCATCGCGACGAACCCGGCGATCGTGTGGCTGAGCTACAACGTCCACGGCAACGAGGCGTCGGCGTCGAATACGGCGCTGCAAGTGGCCTACACGCTGGCGGCGGCGACGAATCCGGAGGTTCAGGAGATTCTGGACAACACGGTGCTGGTGATCGATCCAGTCCTCAACCCGGACGGGCGCGACCGCTACATCTCTTTCGTCGCAAACGCCACGGGCGCCGGCGGGGCGAATCCCGACCCGATCGCGGCGGAGCACAACGAGCCCTGGCCCGGGGGGCGGACGAACCACTATCTATTCGACCTGAACCGCGACTGGCTGTGGATGACGCAGCCGGAAAGTCGAGCCCGGATTCCGATGTACCGGCGCTACATGCCGCAACTGCACGTCGACTATCACGAGCAGGGCTATATGAGCCCCTATTTCTTCGGATCAGGGGATGAGCCGTTCAACCTGAACATTCCAGAGGAGACGAAGGAGTGGACGCGGAAGTATGGGGAGGCGAATGCGCAGGTCTTCGATCGCGAGGGGCTTGTCTACGCCACGATGGAGCGCTTCGACTATCTGTATCCGGGCTACGGCAAGGTGCTGCCCGTCTATCAGGGCGCTGTGGGGCTGCTGACGGAGAAGGCGGGGCACGGGCGCGCGGGGCTGGGCATTGAAGTGAGCGATGAATACACGCTGACGCTGCGCGAGCGCGTGCGGCATCACTTCCTGACGAGCATGAACTATCTGGAGTCCACGTCGGACTGGCGACGCCGGCAGCTCGAGCGCTTCGCCCGCTACTTCGCGGAGTCGCTGAACCCCGATCCGGAGCTTGCGCGAGGGTTCATTATTTCGGCGAACAATGACCCGGCGCTGCTCGCAAAGGCGTGGGATCTGCTCTCGACGCAGGGGATCGAGATCGAGGAGCTGCGTTCGAGCGTGAAGCTGAATGGCTTGCGCGACTACCGGACAGGCGAGACGGGCGCGGTCGAGCTTCCCGCGGGAAGCTGGATCATCCCGACGGCTCAGCCCATGGGGCGCCTGGCCAACGCGCTCTTCGAGCGCGAGACCGAGCTGAGTGAAGAGGAGACCTACGACATCACGGGCTGGTCGTTGCCCGTCAGCTTCGGGCTGGAGGCGTGGGAGGCGATGGATGAAATCCAGGCCGACACGCGTCCGCTGACGACCTGGACCGAGCCCGCGGCTGAGACCACGGGCTACGGCGAGGTAGCGATCATCATCGACGCGAATCAGCACCGCCTGCCCGCGGCCGTGGGGGCCCTCGCGCGGCATGACGTCTTCGCGCGCCACACCGGCGGCGAGATCGAGATCGACGGCAGCGCCTTCGGCATGGGCAGCCTCATCATCCACTACGAGCGGAACAGGCAGCGCGATCTCGACGCGTTCCTGGAGGAGCTGAAGACGCTGGGCGTACGGGCGCATCGCGTGGAGACGGGCATGACGACGCGCGGGCGCGTCCTCGGCGCCAACGACAACTGGCTCTTCACGCATCCGAAGACGCTCGTCGTGCGAGGAAATCCGACGAGCTCCTATTCCTACGGCCAGCTCTGGTGGTATCTCGATCAGGAGGCCCGCCTGCCGCACACGTCGGTGAACGCCGACGCGCTCCGCACGGTCGACCTGAGCGAGTTCAACGTCATCGTTTTACCCCAGGTCTGGGGCTCCCTCGAGCGCGTCGCGGGCGGGAATGTGATGGAAGAGCTCAAGGAATGGACGCGTGAGGGCGGGACGCTCGTCGCGATCGGCTCAGCGGCGCGATGGGCGACGGAGCACATCGGCGGCGTGAAGGAGGAGCCCGACGAGGAGAAAGAGGGCGAGTCCGATGAGCGTCCGCCGTTGAGCGAGCTGACGTGGGAGGAGCGGCGCCAGCGCGGCGTCGATGACAACATGCCCGGGCCGATGCTCGGCGCCGAGGTGGACACGACGCACCCGCTCAGCGCGGGCTCGCGGGAGTGGGTCGGCGTCATCAAGCGCGGCGGGGCCACGCTGCCCGTTCATGAGGACGGCGCGGTCGTCGCCCGCTTCTTCGAGGATCCGAAGATCGGCGGGCACATCTCCGAGCGCAACCGCGATCGCATCGGCGGCACACCCTTCATGACGCATCATTCCGTGGGGCGGGGCGACCTTGTTTGCGTCTCGGACGATGTGACCATCCGCGGATTCATGCACGGGCCGATGCGACTCGTGCTGAACGCGATCGTCTTCGGAGGCAGCATCTGAGCAGTCACCGGTCGGCGCGCGCCCAGGAGCTCGCGACGATCGCGGGCGCGCGGCAGAGCCCCTCCGGCGTGACGAGGATGACCACGTCCCGCCGGGCGGGGCGCACCGGATGAAGGCCTGTGAAGTCCCCGAAGGCGGGGAGGACGCCCGTGCGCGCGCCGAACCAGAAGCAGGGCAGGCGCTCGCTGGTCTTCGGCGCGCGCAGCGTCGCGGCCGGATGGATGTGGCCCGCGAGGAGGTAGCCGTCCGTCGGCTCGCCATCGTCCTCGGGATCGTGGCGGCAGACGAAGGGCGCATCTTCGAGCACGGGCGGCGCTAGCGTGAGGGGCCAGTCCTCCGGGAGGGCGCCGGCGCGCCGGTCGTGATTGCCCGGGATGAGAATGGTCTGAAGGGCCGAGCGCGCTTCGAAGAAGGCGGCGACGGCGTCGCGCGTGAGGCCCGAGGCGGCGTGACGAGCGTCGACGAGGTCGCCCAGGATGACGAGTCGCTCGGCGCGGGTGTCGTCGAGGGCGCGCCCGAGGCGCGCGAGCGTGCCGGCGGTCGTCTCCTCGGGAACCGGGACGCCCGCGGCCCGGAAGCGGGCGGACTTGCCCAGGTGCAGATCGGCGACGAAGAGCGTCGAGCGCGCGGGCCAGTGGAGCGTCTTGTCGGCGCGCGGCGCGAGGGTCTCGCCTTCGATCTCGATGGTGTGTGCATCCATGCGCGAGACAGATTAGGCGCTGGCGAGCGCATGGTCGGCGCGGCGCTCGAGCTGGAGGGCCATCCTGGCGATGCGCTGCTCCCATTTCTCGCTGGAGACGTGCTGGGTGCGCAGCGTCTCGGCGTAGAGCGGGAAGGCGAGAGGCGTGAGCGTGTCGGTATCGATGCGGAGGAGCCGCTGGGCGCTCGCGGCCTCGAGGGCGCTGCGGAGGCGGACGACCTCGAGCTGCTGATCGAGGACCTCGCGGCGGGCCTGGTCGAGGAGAAGGTTGCCCGCGTCGAAATCGTGGAAGACATCGTAGAAGAGATCCGCGGAGGCCTGGAGCTGGCGGGCGGATTTGCCCATGCCGGGATAGCCCGGGAAGACGAGGCCCGCGACGCGGGCGATGTCGCGGAAGCGGCGGCGCGCGAGCTCCGACTCGTTCAGGCAGCGCAACATGTCGTGGAGGAGGTTGTCGGTCGTGAGCGCGCTGCGGAGTTCGTCGTCGGTGACGCGGAGCGGATCGGGTGAGAGGAGCTCGAGGCCGTAGTCATTGACGGTCATGCTCATCGTCCGCGGGGAGGCGGCGGCGAGGCGGTGGGCCAGCAGCGCGGCGAGCCCCTCGTGGACGAGGCGGCCCGCGAAGGGGAAGAGGAAGATGTGATGGCCCTCGCGCGTGGCGGTCTGCTCGACGAGCAGCTCATCCGGCGCGGGGATGGTCGAGAGCGCGCTCTGGAGCTCGAGCAGAGGCCTGATCAGCGTCATCTCGGGGCCGTCGTATTCGCCCGCGCGCGCGGCGTCGAGGCGGCGGCGCACGGCGTGCGCGAGTTGTGAGGAGAGCGGCGTCTTGCTTCCCCCCCACCGCGGGACGACGCCCTTCTTGCTGGCGGCGCGCTTCACGTGGGCCGTCATGTCGCGCACGCGGATCAGCTCGAGCACGCGCCCGGCGAAGACGAAGCGGTCACCCGGGCGGAGACGGGAGATGAAGGACTCTTCGATGTGCCCGAGCGTTTTGCCGGTCTGGTAGGCGACGCGGAGGGCGCCGTCGGAGGTGATGGTGCCGATCGACATGCGGTGAAAGCGGGCGACGCGATCGGAGGCGGGGCCGTAGCGGCCGGCGGCGTCGGGCCTGATGCGCGTGTGCTGCGGGTAGGCGGTGAGGGAGGGGCCGCCCCTGTGCGCAAAGTCGAGGCACCACTGCCATTGACCGTCGGTGAGCTCGGCGAAGGCGCGGGTGGTGCGCACCTCCCGGAGAAGGTCATCGGGATCGAACCCACCTCCCAGGGCGAGCGTGACGAGGTGCTGCACCAGGACGTCCAGCGAGACGCGAAGCGAGCGGCGCGACTCGATCTCACGCTTCGCGACGGCGTCGCGAGCCGCGGCGAACTCGATGAGCTCGAAGGCGTGCGTCGGCGCGCAGCGGACGCGGGAGATGGCGCCGGGCTGGTGGCCCGAGCGGCCGGCGCGCTGCATGAGGCGTGCCACGCCCTTGGGCGAGCCGACTTGGATGACCTGATCCACCGGCGAGAAATCGACGCCCAGATCGAGCGAGGAGGTGCAGACGACGCAGCGCAGGCGGCCCTGTCGAAGCAGGTTCTCCACTTCCGTACGCACCTGGCGATCGAGCGAGCCGTGATGGATGGCGACGAGCCCGAGCAGATCGGGACGCGCGTCGAGGATGGCCTTGAACCAGAGCTCCGTCTGGGAGCGCGTGTTGCAGAAGAGGAGCGTGGTGTTCGCGTCGTCGAGGGCGGAGAGGACGCGGTCTAGCAGTTTCAGACCCAAATGGCCCGCCCAGGGGAAACGATCGAGGGAGTCGGGGAGGATCGTGTCGATCTCGATGCGTTTTTCGTCGCGTCCCGGAATGAGGACGGACTTCGCGGGATCGGCGGCCGGGCCGAGGAGCGCGGCGAGGGCGTCGTCGAGATTACCGAGTGTGGCGGAGAGGCCCCAGGTCTGGAGCCGCGGAGCGAGCGAGCGCAAGCGAGCGAGGGCGACTTCGGTCTGGACGCCGCGCTTGGAGGAGAGGAGTTCGTGCCACTCATCGACGACGACTGCGCGCAGATGACTGAGGCGCGCGGCGGTGTCGGGGTACGAGAGTAGGAGCGAGAGCGACTCGGGCGTGGTGACGAGGGCAGTGGGGAATTGCTTGCGCTGGCGCTGCTTGACGGAGGAGGACGTATCGCCCGTGCGCAGCTCGACGCTCCAAGGAAGGCCCAGTTCACCCAGCGGCGCCTGGAGCGCGGTGATGGTGTCCTGGGCGAGCGCGCGCAGGGGCGTGATCCAGAGGACGGTCAGCGGCGGGGCCTTGTCGGACCAGGCGCCTCGATCGGGGTTGGCTTCGAGCCAGTCGTTGACGGGCCCGAGCCAGACGGCGAGCGTCTTGCCGAGCCCGGTGGGCGCATGGACGAGCCCGGAGCAGCCGGCGCGATGCTTCGCCCACGTCTCGCGCTGGAACGCGAAGGGAGTCCAGCCGCGATCGGAGAACCAGGATTCGAGCAGGGGATGAAGAGCGCCGTCATGCTGCATCGGATCGAGCAGCGTAGGAGCGCGACAGCGGGATGGGTCAGCGGGAGGGACGCTCGCCGGGCTTGCGGCCGATCGTGAGGTCGGTTTTCCGCGGGCCGGCGGGCTGGGAAGGCTCTCCGTGCTGGGGAATGTGGACGCCCATGGAGTCGAGGAGGAAGCGGGCGTCGTCGGTCATCATCTCGGGCGTCCAGCGCGGCTCCCAGACGAGATCGACGTTCGCGGCGGGGACGTCCTCGAGGGACGTCGCCGCCTGCTCGATCTGGCGGGGCAGCTCGCCGGCGACGGGACAGTTCGGGGTCGTGAGCGTCATGGTGATCCCGAGGCTGTTGTCCGGAGCGATCTCGACGCGGTAGATGAGCCCGAGGTCGTAGAGATTCACGGGGATCTCGGGGTCATGGACGGTGCGCAGGGCGTCGGCGAGTCGGTCCTCGAGGGAGCCGACGGGCGGGTCGTCCTCCGCCGGGATGAAGACGCGCATCTCGCTCATGAGGGCGTCCTCGCCTCCGTTGCGCCCGGCTGCTTTGCGAGGCGCTGCTTCGTCTGCGACTGGAGGAGCTGGATCATGCCCATCAGGCCCATGCCTTTTCCCATGGAGAGCTCGCGGCCGAAGATGTCGTAGATCACGTCGGCGGAGACGGCGAGGACCTCGCGCGGATCCTGATTCGAGAAGGCTTCATCGAGGATGACGGCGGTCGCCATTGCGGAGATGCCCTGGGG
This sequence comes from uncultured Phycisphaeraceae bacterium, assembly GCA_964451515.1. Taxonomy (GTDB): domain Bacteria; phylum Planctomycetota; class Phycisphaerae; order Phycisphaerales; family UBA1924; genus CAYVIJ01. The sequence continues at coordinate 70,093 of CAYVIJ010000005.1, forward strand.
GTTCTCCACGGCGAAATGGTACTTGAAGCGCCCGTTCTCAAGGGGCTCGGTGAAGACGAAGGCCTCGGACTCGCAATGCGGCGCCCGGCATTCTTCGGGGAACGGGCGGCTCGCGACGGAGTCGGGGACCGACTCGAAGCGATCGGCGACGCTCATGAGCAGTTCAATCCGCTCCTGCCGATCCGGGATCAGCGCGAGGGTGTCGAGGAACTCCTTGAGTGGGGGCGTGGTCTGCGTCATCGGTCGACTTTAGCGCTCGATGGGCGCGCGGACGAGGTTCCCCCACTCGGTCCACGAGCCGTCATAGTTGCGGACGTTCTCGAAGCCCAGGAGATACTTCAGAACGAACCAGGTGTGCGAGGAGCGCTCGCCGATGCGGCAGTAGGCGATCGTGGCGTCCTGCGGGTTCAGGCCAATCTCCTGCTCGTAGATCCCGCGGAGATCGTCGGCAGGCTTGAACGTGCCGTCATCGGGGTTGACGGCGCGCGCCCAGGGGACGTTGCTGGCGCCCGGGATGTGGCCGCCGCGGAGGGCGCCCTCGTTCGGATAGTCAGGCATGTGCAGGCGCTCGCCGGTGAACTCCTGCGGGCTGCGGACGTCGATGAGGGGGCCGCTGCGCTTGATGTGCGAGAAGACATCCTCCCTGAAGGCGCGGATGGGAGCGTCGTTGCGATTGGGAATGGGATAGGAGACGGGCTCGTACGACGGCGTCTCGCGCGTCATCTCACGCCCCTCCTTCTCCCACTTGGTGCGCCCGCCGTCCATGAGGCGCGCGGCCGTGTGGCCGAAGAGTTGGAAGACCCAGAAGGCGTACGCGGCCCACCAGTTGTTCTTGTCGCCGTAGAAGACGACCGTCGTCTCGGGGGTGATCCCGACGCGCGCGCAGAGGGCGGCGAATTCGTCCGCTTCGAGATAGTCGCGCTTCTGCTGGTCGTTGAGATCGCGCGTCCAGTCGATCTCGACGGCGCCGGGGATGTGGCCTGAAGCGTAGAGGAGCGGATCCTCGTTGGACTCGATGATGCGCACGGAGGGGTCGTCCAGATGCTCGGCGACCCAGTCGGTGGTGACGAGGAACTCGGGATGGGCGTAGCCTCGCGCGGCGATGTCGGGGGAGGCGTCGACGTGTGCGGCGGGCATAGGGGGTCTCCTGTCCGGAGGGAGTGTCTTGTTCGAATCTCAGCGCAGCTCGGGTTCGATGGCGGCGACGGGGAAGCGATCGCGCAGGGCCTGCTCGATCATTTCACGGAAATCGTCGTTCTTGAGCTCGCCGAGGACCTCGCCCGCGAAGGAGCGAATGAGGAGGCGGCGCGCCGTGTCCATGGGAATCCCGCGGGAGCGGAGGTAGAAGATCGCGTCATCATCGAGCTGGCCGATGGTCGCGGCGTGGGTGCACTTGACGTCGTCGGCGAAGATCTCAAGCTGCGGCTTGGTGTCGACGTGGGCGTGGTCGGAGAGGAGGAGGTTGGCGTTGGTCTGCTTGGCGTCGGTCTTCTGGGCGTCCTTGTGGACGACGATGCGCCCGGAGAAGACGCCGCGCCCGCGATCGGTCAGCACGCCCTTGTAGAACTCGCGGGAGTCGCAGTGCGGCTTGGCGTGCTCGACGCGCAGGTGGTTGTCCACGTGCTGGCGATCGGAGACGAGGAAGAGGCCATTCATGCCGGCGTCGCCGCCCTCGTCGTCGAGGACGGCGTGGACATTGTTGCGGACGAGCGCGCTGCCGAGGGTGACGTTGAGCGAGTCGACGAGCGTGTCGCGGCCCTGCGTCGTCTGATACCGGCTGATGTGGAAGGCGGACTCAGCCTCGAGACAGAGCTTGTGGTGGTTGATGTGGACGTTGTCGCTCGCGGCGATCTCGGTGACGGAGTTCGTGAACGTCTTGATGTCGCCGAGCGCGGCGTAGGTCTCAAAGACGTTCCCCTCGGCGGACTCGCCGGCGGAGACGAAGAGGCGAGGGAAGGACATGAGGCCGTCGGCGTCCTGCGTGAAGACGTGCAGGAGCTGGACATCGCCCTCAAGCTTCGTCCTGCGCGGGATTTCGACGACGAGGCCGTCGCGACAGAAGGCGGTGCTGAGCGCCGCGAAGGCGTCGTCCTCGTACCCGGCGTAGCGGGCGAGGAGCGGCTCGGCGGCGTCGGGCTCGGAGCGAAGCAGATCGGAGAGGGCGGCGATGCGGACGCCATCCTGAAGATCGCCCAGGCGCGAGAGCGCGGGCGCGAAGCGGGCGTTGACGAAGACGAGCACGTGTGACGCAGAAGGGAGGACATACGGCGCGATGGCGGAGGCGTCGAGCGCCGGCGGCTCGTCGGGCGCGAGGTGGAACTCGGAGCGGGCGAGCGGCAGCAGGCTGGTGAAGCGCCATTCCTCGTCCTTGCGGCCGGGGAGCCCGAGTTCGGCGAAGCGCTCGATGGCGGCGGCGCGGACGCGCTTGAGCGCCGCCGGCTCGCCCGCGTCGGGCTGCGCATTGAAGAGATCGATGAAGCGATCGCGCGCGGCGGCGAGCTCCTGCGCCGGGTCGGTGCGTGTCGTCGTCGTGGCCATGGGTCGTCGGTCTCCTCGTTGCTTGACTTAGGCGGAGTTGGCGGGCGCGGTCGCGGGGCGTGCGTCTGGCGCGTTTGCATCGACGGCGCCGTAGCCCTTGGACTCGAGCTCATGGGCGAGCTCCTTGCCTCCGGAGCGAACGATCCGGCCGTCAACGAGCACGTGCACGTGGTCCGGCACGATGTAGTCGAGAAGGCGCTGGTAGTGCGTGATGATGAGAAAGGAGCGCTCCTCCGAGCGGAGCTTGTTCACGCCTTCGGCGACGGCGCGGAGCGCATCGATGTCGAGACCTGAGTCTGTCTCGTCGAGGACGGCGAGCGTGGGCTCGAGCATCGCCATCTGGAAGATCTCGTTGCGCTTCTTTTCTCCGCCGGAGAAGCCGTCGTTGACGGCGCGGGAGAGGAGCTTCTGATCGAGATCCACGATCGCCGACTTCTCCTTGACGAGCTTCATGAAGGCGACGGGGTCGAGCTCCTTCTCGCCGCGGGCCTTGCGGATGGAGTTCAGCGCGGCGCGGAGGAAGTAGGAAGTGCTGACGCCCGGGATCTCGACGGGATACTGGAAGGCGAGGAAGACGCCGGCGGCGGCGCGGGCGTCGGGGTCCATGTCGAGCAGGTCCTCGCCATTGAAGAGTATCTGGCCGTCCGTGACCTCGTATGCCTCGTGTCCCGCGATGACCTGAGCGAGGGTGGACTTGCCAGAGCCGTTGGGGCCCATGATGGAATGGACCTCGCCCTTGCCGATGGACAGGTCGACGCCCTTCAGGATCTCGGCGCCATCAACGGAGACGTGGAGTTTCTTGATCTCGAGCATTGTTCTTCGTGCCTTGGTTCGCTTGGGGTATGTGGTTCGGTTTTTGTGATGAAGCGGCCTAGAGCCTGACGAGGATGTCGCCGCCTTCGACGCGGACGTCGAAAGTGTCAACTCGGGTTTCGGGATCGCCGTCGAGCTCGCCCGTGGTCACGTCGAAGTCCCACGCGTGCCAGGGGCAGGTGACGTAGCAGCCTGCGAGAACGCCCTCACCCAGCGGGCCGCCCTGATGGGGGCAGACGTCGTCGATGGCGTACACCTCGCCTTCGACGTTGAAGAGAGCGATGCGCCGCCCCTCCACTTCTACGGAGACCGAGGCGCCCGGTTCGAGCGCGTCGGCGGGCATGATATTGCGAAAGTCGGACATCGCGGAGTGACCTCGCCCGCTCAAACGTTGAAGCTGCTGCCGCAGCCGCAGGTGCCGCTGGCGTTGGGGTTGTTGAAGACGAAGCCGCGGCCCATGACCTCGTCCTTGAAGTCGATGGTGACGCCGTTGAGGTAGAGCAGGCTCTTGGGATCGCAGATGATCTTGATGCCGTGATGCTCGAAGACCTCGTCCTGGGGTTTCTGGTTCTCGGTGAGATCCAGGATGTAGGAGAAGCCGGAGCAGCCGCCGCCCTTGACGCCGACGCGCAGACGGATGTTCTCCTTGTCGAGCTCCTGCTGGTCGATGATGGTCGAGATCTCGCGTGCGGCCGTATCGGTGATTGTGAGTGACATGGTGTGGTGATCTCCGTCCAAAGAGAGTGATTCGGTCAGCCGACGGAGCCCTCGAGGGAGACCTCGAGAAGCTTCTGGGCCTCGACGGCGAACTCCATGGGGAGCTCGCGGAAGACCTCCTTGCAGAATCCGTTGACGATCATGTTCACGGCGTCCTCGGTGCTGAGGCCGCGCTGGTTGCAGTAGAAGAGCTGGTCCTCGCCGATCTTCGAGGTGGTCGCCTCGTGCTCGAGCTTGGCGGAGGGGTTGCCCACCTCGATGTAGGGGAAGGTGTGGGCGCCGCAGCGGTCGCCCAGCAGCATCGAGTCGCACTGCGTGAAGTTGCGCGCCTGCTCGGCGCCGCGCCCGATCTTGACGAGCCCACGGTAGGTGTTCTCGCCGAGGCCGGCGGAGATGCCTTTGGAGATGATCGTCGACTTGGTGTTCTTGCCGATGTGGATCATCTTCGTGCCGGTGTCGGCCTGCTGGCGGTTGCGGGTGAGCGCGACGGAGTAGAACTCGCCGACGGAGTCGTCGCCCTGAAGGATGCAGGAGGGGTACTTCCATGTGATCGCGGAGCCCGTCTCGACCTGCGTCCAGGAGATGTGCGAGCGATTCCCCAGGCACTTGCCGCGCTTGGTGACGAAGTTGTAGATGCCGCCCTTGCCGTTCTCGTCGCCGGGGTACCAGTTCTGGATGGTGGAGTAGCGGATCGTGGCGTCATCCAGCGCGACAAGCTCGACGACGGCGGCGTGGAGCTGATTCTCGTCGCGCATCGGGGCAGTGCAGCCCTCAAGATAGGAGACCTCGGCGCCCTCGTCGGCGATGATGAGGGTTCGCTCGAACTGGCCCGTGTTGAGCGCGTTGATGCGGAAGTAGGTGGAGAGATCCATCGGGCACTTCACGCCCTTCGGGATGTAGACGAAGGAGCCGTCGGAGAAGACGGCGGAGTTGAGCGAGGCGAAGAAGTTATCGCTTTGCGGGACCACGGAGCCCAGGTATTTGCGCACCAGCTCCGGATAATCGCGGATCGCCTCCGAGATCGAGCAGAAGATGACGCCGTGCTTGGCGAGCTCCTCCTTGAAGGTGGTCGCCACGGAGACGGAGTCGAAGACGGCGTCGACGGCGACGCCCGCGAGCGCGGCGCGCTCGTGCAGCGGGATGCCGAGCTTCTCGTACGTCTCGAGGAGCTTGGGGTCGACCTCATCGAGGCTCTTCGGGGCGTCGTCCTTCGACTTCGGCGCGGAGTAGTAGGAGATGGCCTGAAAGTCGATGGGCGGGTAGTGGACGTTTTGCCACTTGGGCTCGGGCATCTGGAGCCAGTAGCGGTACGCTTCGAGGCGCCATTCGGTCATCCACTCGGGCTCGCCCTTCTTGGCGGAGATGAAGCGGACGGTGTCCTCATTCAGACCGGGCGGCAGCGAGTCCGCATCAATGTCGGTGACAAAGCCGTACTTGTACGTGGAATTTGCCCACTGATCGATCGTCTGTTCGGAGGTGGAGAGGCTGGCCATGGTTCGTCACTCCGTCTTCTGTGCGACCGGCGAGGCGGAGACGGCGAGGCTCGCTCGCGCGCCATGCGCCCCGGCGGGGATGCTCATGGTCTTTGCGGACCCGCCAGCGAGGCGCGGGACGGCGCCCGTCAGCAGGTCGGCGATGGTGATTGTGTGGAGGAATTCGTCGAGGCGATCGTTGACGATTCGCACAACCGCCTTGATGCGGCAGGAGGGCTCGAGGCGGCAGCGCTCGCTTTCAGGAGCGCCCTCGCCGCAGCAGAGCGTGAGGCGCGCCCCGCCCTCGATGGCCTCGACGACGTCGGCGACGGTGAGCCGCTCGGGCTCGCGAGAGAGGGCGTAACCACCGCCGGCGCCCTGCGTCGAATCGAGCAGACCGGCGCGGGTGAGATCCTTCAGGATATTGCGCATCACAGGGTTCGATACGCTGAGATCTTCTGAGAGTGCGCGGGCGGATCTCGGCGCGCCCGACTCCGCGAGGGAGACGAGGGCGATGAGTGCGTAGTCGGTCTTGCGGGTGAGGGAGATCATCCACCGGCGCCTGCCCGAATGTGGCTCATCGATATGGCCCCACACCGGGGCCAGTTGGAGCACAATAGCACCAATCGAGGGCCCTTTCAAGCCCCTCAGAGGGCTTGAGGGGCGGTTTGGGACGTTTCAGCGGCGGGCGAAAAGGTAGTGGGAGACCAGCCATTCGTCGCCCCCGGCGAATCCCCACAGCTCGGCGCAGGCCATGAGGAAGACGCGCCAGCGCCGCCGCCAGACGGGCGCCAGATCGGGGCCATAGGCGTCCGCGAGGATGCGGTCGATGTGGGCGCGCTGAGCGTCGAAGTTGCGGAGCCAATCCTCGGCGGTGCGGCGGTAATGCTCTCCCGAGACGATCCAGTGACCGGCGATGCGCAGGTCGCTCTGGAAATGCAGGAGGAGGTCGTCGGAGGGCATCTGGCCGCCGGTGAAGAAGTGGCGACCGATCCAGTCGTCGTCCGTCTCAAAGGGATAGGCGGCGTCGCGATTGGTGAAGATGTGGATGAAGGCGAGGCCGCCCGGCCTGAGCCAGGAGGCGACGTTGGCAAGCAGGCGCTCGTAGTTGCGCATGTGCTCGAACATCTCGATGGAGCAGACGCGATCGAACGCGCGCCCGGGCTCGAAGGCGTTGGCGTCGGCGGTGACGACCTCGAGATTCGCGATGGAGCGTTCGCGTGCGCGCGATTCGATGAACTCTCGCTGGAGAGAGGAGTTGGACACCGCCAGGATGCGCGCTTTCGGGAAGCGCTCGGCCAAGTAGAGCGAGAGGGAGCCCCAGCCGCAGCCGAGATCGAGGATCTCCATGCCGTCCTCGATCTGCGCTCGACGGACGTAGAGATCGAGCATCGCCTCCTCGGCTTGGGCGAGCGTGTTCGACTCGGGCGTGTAGAGGGCGCAGGAGTATTTCAGGCGAGGGCCCAGGAAGGCTCGGAAGAACTCAGGCGGGAGCTCGTAGTGCTGCTCGTTGGCCTTTTGCGTCTCGATGGCGATGGGGCTGTCGCGCAGGGACTGAATGAGGGCCTGCTTGCGAGCCGACTGGGCCTCGACGCCTCCGGCGCGCTCCTGACGGAGTCGGCGCGCAAGGCGGCGGCGGATGCCGGCGCGGATGACGGCGTCTGGAAAGAAGCCCTGATCGAGCGGCTTCTCATACCACGGGGCTTTCGCGATGGGCTTGTTCGGGCGCATCAGCCGAAGTCTCCAACCTGATCGGATTGCGTGGGCTTGCGCGGCTCATCGGCCTCGCGCGGCTTCTTCGGAGGCAGCGGGACGAAGGCGCTGGTTGTGCGCTGGTATTCGCGGTAGGCGTCGCCGCGGGACTCGACGGCGCGCTGCTCCGTCGGCGGAATGCCCGTGACCTTGAGGATCAGGACGAGCATGAAGGCGGGAGCGAAGAGCGCGATCCACCCGAGCGGCGCGCTCAGGGCGAGGAGGCCATAGGCGAGCCACATGAGCCATTCGAAGAAGTAGTTGGGATGGCGCGAGTAGCGCCAGAGGCCGTCCTTGCAGACCTGGCCCCTGGTTCCGGGGCGGCGCTTGAAGCGGTAGAGCTGCATGTCGGCGATGGATTCGCCCACGATGCCAACGATCCAGACGATCGGCGCGACGACGTCGAAGACGCTCGGGAACTCGGCGTTCGACGTCGCGGCGAAGGCGAAGGGAACGGCGAGGATGGCGACGAGGATTGCCTGAGCCTCGAAAAAGAGAAAGAGGTTGCGGTTCGCCTTGTCGCCCCAATCGGAGCGGAGCTTCTGATAGCGCCCCTCCTCCGGCTCGCCGATGATGCGGTCGCGCAGCAGATGGAAGCAGAGTCGAAAGCCCCAGATCCCGCCGATCACGCCGACGATGATGCGGCGGTAAGGATCGCCGTCGCCCGCCAGCGCCACGAACACCGCCGCGGCGCCGAGCCCCCCCGCCCAGCCGGCGTCGACGACTCCAGCGTTCTTCGTGCGCCGTTGCACGGTCCAAAGGATGGCCATCAGGACCATCGCGGCGGAGAGAATGATCAGCAGCAGGATGGGGATGGAGCTCATGATGAGGCTCCTTCGTTTCGCGGATTGGTGAGCGCCGTACGGATTCGGGCGGCCATGAAGACGCCGAGGGGCGTGAGGGCGCCGTACTCGAGCGCCAGCGCGGCGTAGGAGCGCCACGCCTCCTCGTGCAGCGCGACGGCGCCGAGCTTCATGCCGGCGAAGTACGTCGTCGGTCCACCGATGGCGCCCAGAATCGCGGCGATGATCCAGCGGCCCTTCAGCCAGCGCAGCGAGTGATCGAGCGTGGCGGCGAAATTGAGCCACATGGCGAAGACCCAGGGGATGAAGATGATGGGGAAGCCCGGGGCGTCGGTCCCGAGGAAGAAGAGGAGGCCCAGCAACAGCAGCGCCGTGTCAGCCGCGGCGCCGGGGACGGCGACTGCGAGGATCGAGAGAGCCTCGGCTCGCCGCTCCTTCTGAAGCCAGAAATGCACGGCGAGGACGAGTGCGACGGTGAGGATGCCCAGTTCCGGGCGTTGGATCGCGGCGGAGAGAACTGAGCCGAGCCAGCCGACCTGGAAGCCGACGGCGTTGATGATCAGGCGTTTGAGGTTGCCCTTCATCACGCGCCTCCAACGGGGTCGGGACCGCTCCAGCGCGCCTCGGGCTTGGCGAGGACGACTTGCACGTCGCTGGTGTGGCGCGCGGCGAAGGCGCCTTCGCAATGGGCGAGGTAATACTCCCATGCGCGGATGAAGTGGTCGTCGAAGCCGAGAGCGCGGACATCATCGAGACGGTCGTGGAAGGCCTCGCGCCAGAGGCGCAGCGTGCGTACATAGTGATGGCCGATGTCCTCGAGGTGGACGATCTTCAGGTCCGTCTGCGCGACGGCCTTCGAGATGGCCTCGACGGAGAGCAAGCACGAGCCGGGGAAGATGTGCTTCTTGAGCCAGTCGCGCGTCCTGGCGGCGCGGCGATCGAATTGATCGCGGATGGTGATGGCTTGGACGCAGGCGAGGCCATCGGGCTTCAGGCGATCGGAGATCGTTCGGAAGTAGGCGGGGAGCAAGTCGCGCCCGATCGCTTCGATCATTTCAATGGAGACGAGGCGGTCGTAGGCGCCGGTGAGATCACGGAAGTCCTTCTCGACGATGTTGACGCAATCAGCGAGGCCGGCGTCGATGACGCGCGTGCGCGCGAGATCGGCCTGACGTCTCGAAATGGTCGTGGTGTCGACGCGGCAGCGGCGCGTTGAGGCGGCGTGCATCGCCATGGACCCCCAGCCGGTTCCGATCTCGAGGAGGTGGTGCTCGGGACGCAGCGTCAACTTACGGCAGGCGCGATCGAGCTTCTCGCGAGAGGCGGCCTCGAGCGTCTCGGCGCCGTTCTCGAAGACGGCGCAGGAGTAGGTCATGGTCGGGTCGAGGAAGAGGGCGAAGAAGTCGTTGGAGAGGTCGTAGTGGGCGGCGATGTTGCGGCGCGCGCCTGAGCGTGTGTTGCGCTCAAGGAAAGAGAGAAGACGCTGGACGAGCGGGGTCACGGCGCGCCACCGGCTGTCGACGCGCTCCAGCGCCGCGCGATTGCGCAGCATGAGCTCGGTCAGGACCGCGATGTCGGAACACGTCCACCAACCTTCGGAGTATGACTCGCCCGCGCCCATGGAGCCGCCGAAGGCGACGGCGGACCACGCCCGCGGGTTCAGGATGCGGATCTCGGCGTGGCGCTCGGAGTCTTCTGCGCCGAAGGCATGTGACTCGTCACCGGCGCTGATGGTGAGCGAGCCGACTTCGAGCATCTCCATCGACGAGAGGACAACGCGGCGGGCGAGCGCATCGAGCGCCCGGGGCTTGGGGAGGGCCAGGCGGGCCTTGTCGCTCAGGGGAAGGGTGGTCATGACGTCTCTCCCTCCGGAGCAGGCGCCGCCTTTGCGGGATGTGGTTGGACAGGCACGCGCTTCAGCCAGAGACGGATGGCCTCGAAGTGGATCTTCGCGATGACCTGCGTGGTCATGAGCGGATAAAGCGCAAGCACGCGCGCGAGAGACGCGCCGGAGATCTCGCGCCGGCGCAGACGAAGCGTCGCATCGAAGACCCGTCCTTTGCGTTCGAAGTTCATCATGTGCACGGAGAGATGATCCGCCGGCTGGGTGAACGTCCAGTCGTAGGACTGGCTCATGGGCATGAAGGGCGAGACGTGAAAGACCTTGTCAAACTGGAAACGATGATTGGAGCCGCGCGATTGGCTCTGCCGCTGGTGGAGCACGTAGGCGTGCCGCTCCTTCCAGGGCGTGTTCGTGATCTCCGCGACGATGGTTTCGACCTTGTTGTTCGCTTCATCGAAGCAGTAGTAGAAGGAGACGGGGTTGAAGACGTAGCCGAAGTATCGCAGATGGGTGAGTAGGCGGATCGGACCAACCGGCCGCTCCCCCGCTGCTTGCTCAACGCGATCCCGCACAGCGTCATCGAGCGGACTCTCCGGCGGGCCCAGGTAGTCCGATCGACGGAACCAGGCGAGGCTGGGACGGCGCGACGACCACAGCAGACGGCGATCGAAGAGCGTCGGCAGCTCCGCGAGATCGAGGTACATCATGAAGAGAGGGAAGCGGAAGTCGTGCGTCCGCGGCGAGCGCCGGCGGTGGCGGACCGCTCCTTCGTAGATGGCGCTGTGCAAGGTCATGCCGCGGGCTCGAGCGCACGGGAAGAGACCGCCTCCGCGGCGCGCAGGCCGGAGCGGACGGCGTCCTCATGGAAGCCGTAGCCGCACCAGGCGCCGCAGAAGTGGACGCGATTCGCGCCGCTGAGGTCTGCCCACCGCGCCTGCTCGGCGAAGGAACCGGCGTGATATTGGGGGTGAGCGTAGGTGAAGCGGTCGATGACGCAGCGAGGATCAATTCGATCCGTCTGGTTCAATGTGACGAGCAGCGGCGTCTTCGTCGGGAGGCGCTGAAGGATGGACATGTTGTAGGTGACGGCGACCCGCGGGTTCGCTTCGTCCGCGATGTGGTAATTCCACGATGACCAGGCGGCGCGCCGGCGCGGCAGGAGCGCAACGTCCGTATGCAGGACGCAGTCGTTCGGCTCGTAGGGGACGGAAGCCAGCAGGCGGCGCTCGCCGGCGGAGGCGTCCTCGAGGATGCGCAGGGACTGATCGGCGTGCAGCGCGAGGACGACCTCGTCGAATATCATCGCCTCGCCCGACTCGAGCCGCGCCTCGACAGACGCGCCTCGCCGGCGCACCGAGGCGACGGGCGCGTTCGTGCGCACACGATCGGCGAAGGGCGCCACAAGGCGGCGCACGTATTCGCGCGATCCGCCCACGACCGTCCTCCATCGCGGCGCCTTCCAGGGCGTGAGCATGCCGTGATTATGGAAGAAGGCGACGAACTGCTTCAAGGGAAATCGTCGGATTCCCTCCTCCGGAGCGGACCAAATGGCCGCCGCCATGGGCACGAGGTATCGCTCTGCAAAGCCGGGCGAGAAGGCGGATGCGTCGAGAAACTCGCCCAGTGTCAGGTCATCCGGCGCGACTTCAGCGGCCTCGAGCGCGATGGGGCCGAAACGGCGGATGTCATGCAGGAGTCGCCAGAAGCGCGGCGAGAGCGCGTTGCGGCGCTGGGCGAAGAGGCCCGAGAGGGACTCGCCGCCGTATTCCAGACGCGTGCGGTCGCAGCGCACGGAGAAGGACATCGACGTCTCCTGCGCCTCGACGCCGAGGTCGCGCAGGATGCGTGTGAAGCTCGGGTAGTTGGCTTCGTTGAAGACCACGAAGCCGGTGTCGACGGGGATCGACTGTCCTTCGTGCTCAACGACGCGCGTGCAGGCGTGGCCGCCGAGGGTGGGCGCAGCCTCGAAGAGCGTGAAGTCGACGCCGCGCTGGCGCAGTCGATGGCCGCAGAAAAGCCCGGCGGCGCCGGCGCCGATGACGGCGACCTTCACGCGGCGCTCCGTTGCCCGGGCTCGCGCTTCCGAGCGCGGGCGCGGTGATCGGGGTCGTAAGCGCGGGCGGGGACGGGGCGGAGATCCCAGACGATGCGCAGTTTCTCGAGCAGGCGCAGGCCGTAGTACGCGGGATCGATCTCCCACCAGTAGAAGCCCTGCCGGACGGATCCGGGGTTGAAGTGGTGGTTGTTGTGCCAGCCTTCGCCCAGGGTGATGAGCGCGAGGAGAAGGTTGTTGCGGCTGTCGTCCTTCGTGTCGTAGCGCTTTCGTCCGATGACGTGCGCCAGGGAATTGATTGTGAATGTGGCGTGATAGAGGACGGTCGTCGAGATGAAGAAGCCCCACACGAGCATCTGCGGGCCACTGGTGCCGAGGGCGGGGAAGAGCGCGTCAAGCAGCGCGCCGAGGAGGAACATCGAACCCGCCAGAGCGACGACGGGCACGATGTGCCAGCGCTCGAGCCAGCGCAGCTCGGGATACTTCATGAGGTCGGGCGCGGTCGTGACAGGCGCCTTCATCCCGGCGTCGGAGAAGAACCAGCCCATGTGCGCCCAAAGGAAGCCGCGCAGCCCCGGCGAGTGCAGATCCGGGTCCTCATCGGAGTGGCGGTGGTGATGCCGATGGTGCGACGCCCACCAGATGGGCCCGCGCTGCGCAGCGGAGGCGCCGAGCAGCGCGAAGACGAACTGCGCCGCACGGCTGGTGCGAAACGTTCGATGGGAGAAGTAGCGGTGGTAGAAGGCGGTGATCGCAAACATGCGCACGAGGTAGAGCGAGAGCGCCGCGAGCAAAGCGCTCCACGAAAAGCCGACCCAGATCACGCCGAGGCAGCCGAGGTGGATCGCGGCCGATGGAAGGATTCGGACCCAGCGGATGCGGTCGGGATCGAAGACGGACTGGTCTGATCGTTGCGCTGGCTGTGCGGCGGTGGTGGGCATTGGCGAGCAGGTCTGTGCGGAAGGTTGAAGCGGGCGCAGCGCGACGCCTCTGACGGATTCTGCCATCGGACCGCCGCGGATTCAGCCGATTGAGGAGAAAGATGGGGGTTTCCCGCATCCTCATCGTTCTCACAGGATTTCGACGATCTCGAATCGTTTGACGCCGCGGGGGGCGTTGAAGCGGATCGTCTCCCCCACGCGCGCCTTGAGCAAAGCCTCTCCCATCGGGCTCGAGACCGTGACCTCGACAGGCTCGGCCATCGAGTCGCCGGAGGACTCGCCGACCAGACGGACAACCTCCTCGTCGCCCCGATCGACGTCCCGGATCTTGACGTTCGTGCCCAGGAAGACGACGTCCGTGCCCTCGGCGGCGTCGTCGACGACCTGACATTCGGAGAGCCGCTTCTCCAGCCGCTTGATCTCAGCCTCATCCAGGCCCTGCTCCTCGCGGGCGGCGTGGTACTCGGCGTTCTCCTTCAGGTCGCCCAGTTCGCGGGCGGCTTGGATGCGATCGGAGAGCTCCTTCCTCCGTCCCTTCAACCCCGCGAGCCGATCCTCAAGCTGTGCCTTCTCTTCCGCCGTGATGAAGTCCATCGGTCTCTGGCTCCTGGCCGCAGGCGCCCGCTCCATCGGGCGGTGGTGCGACGGGACACTGTACCGAGACGGCGGGGGTGGTCGGCAAGCGGGGGCGGCGGAGGGTTCGAGAGAAGGCCGAAGACGGGGCGTTCGACCCATTTTTCTGAAAGTTCACGCCGGACCCTTGACATGAATATGCATAATTGCGGATAAATGTGCATGCCGACTGGCGGACGAGTCGAAAAATCCCGGCGACATCGCCTGATTCGGGAGATGGTGGGGCAGGGAGGCGTCGGCAGCCAGGAAGAGCTCCGCGAGCGACTGCTTCAGCGGGGTGTCGAAGTGACGCAGGCGACGCTCAGTCGCGACCTGCGCGAGATCGGAGTCGTGAAGGGCTCGGCGGGATACGTCCTGCCGGGCAGTGAGCAGACGAAGTCGAAGCGGGAGCTTCAGGAGGATCTGGATCGTGCGATTGAGACGCTGATGGAAGACGCGGAGGCGGCGGGCCACCTGGTCGTTCTGAGAACGGGCCCGGGGCATGCTCAGTCGCTGGCGGTCGCGCTGGACGCGGCGCCCCCCGAGGGCGTGGCGGGGACGATCGCGGGCGACGACACGATCTTCCTGGCGGTGCGCACACAACAGCGCGCCGACGAACTGACTCGCACGTTTCGACGCATCGCGGGGCTCGAGGGCCCCGCTCGCGAACGATCCTGAACCCCTGGAGCTTCGATGCCAACTCACACCGACGGAGATCGTGTTGGCGTCGCCATTGTCGGCGCCGCGGGCTACAGCGGGCGCGAGCTCGTGCGCATCCTGCTGGGCCATGCGGGTGCGCGCGTCGTCGGGCTCTTCGGATCGGGCTCGGGCGTGGAGACGATGGAGGACGCGGACCCAACGCTGCGCGGGCGTCTGCCCGATGAACTGCGCGGGGAGATCGGCGAGGGCGGCGTCGGCGCGGTCATCGCGAGCGGCGCGCAGGTCGCCTTCCTGGCGACGCCCATCGAGGCGAGCCTCGAGCTGGCGCCGGCGCTGCTCGACGCGGGCCTGATCGTCATCGATCTTTCACCGGCGTTTCGCCTGAAGGACGCGGCCGCATATGAGCGGTTCTACGGCCTGACACATCCGCATCCGGCGCTGCTGGCGACGGCGGCCTATGGGCTGGCGGAGCGGAACGTCGCGGCGATCGCGACGGCGGATCTCATCGCGAATCCCGGGTGCTATCCGACGGCGACGGCGCTGGGCGCCCGGCCGCTGGTCGAGGCGGGCGCGATTGAGACGACGCACGCGCTCGGCGTGAGCGCCGTCAGCGGCGTGAGCGGCGCGGGGCGCGGGCTCCGTCGGAAGACGCATTTCTGCGAGGTGAGCCTCGGCGCGTACGGCGCGCTGTCGCATCGGCACACGCCGGAAATTGAGGAGCAGATCGGCGCGGCGGTCTCTTTCGCGCCGCACATCGCTCCCTTCCAGCGCGGGCTGGTCTCGACCATCCATGGTCGCCTCAGCGACGGGTGGGGAGAGGCGGACGTGCGCGACATTCTGGCCGCGACGTACGCGCATGAGCCCTTTGTGCGCACACTGCCGGCGGGCGCGTGGGCGAGCGTCGCCGGCGTCGAGCGGACGAACTTCTGCGATGTCAGCCTGGCGGCCGACATTGAGCGGCGCGCGATCGTGGTGTCGAGCGCGATCGACAACCTGATGAAGGGCGCGGCGGGACAGGCGGTTCAGTGCTTCAACATCCGATTCGGGCTGCCCGAAACGATCGGGCTGCTTCCGAGCGGCTTTGCAACGTCAGCGACGACGGAGGTGGCGGCGTGACGGTTTACAAGGGGACTCAACTGGGGCCGATCGTCGTGAAGGTCGGCGGCGGCGCGATCGAGGCGGGCGCCCTCGCGCAGGATCTCTGGGACGCCATCGCGGCGCTGCATGCGAGCGATTCGGCGGGCGTCGTGGTCGTGCATGGCGGCGGCTCTGTTGTGGACGAGCGGCTGTCGCGGATGGGCATCGTCTCCGAGCGGCGCGACGGCGTTCGCATCACGCCGGCGGCGATGCTCGAGGAGGTCGTCGCGGGGCTGGCGGGCGTGGTCAACACGGCGGTGCTGGGTCGCCTGTCGGCGGCGGGCGCGAAGCCGGTGGGGCTGACGCTTGCGGACGGCGGGCTGACGTCGTGCGTGACAGCGCGGTCGTTCGGATTCGACGCCGGGCGTGTTGGCGAGGTGACGGGCGGCGACGCGTCGCTGGCGCAGACGCTGCTTCAGGGCGGGTTCCTGCCGGTGGTGTGCTCGATCGGTCTCGACGAGGCGGGCGAGCCGCTGAACATCAACGCGGACGATGCGGCGTCGGCGATCGCGCGGGTCCTCGGGGCCCGGATGCTCGTCATGCTGACCGGTGTCGACGCTGTGCTGGACGCCTCGGGTGAGCCGATCGCGACGCTCGACGCCGCTTCGGCGGCGGCGCTCATCGCGGAGGGGCAGCTCGAGGGCGGCATGATTCCGAAGGTGCGCGGTGCGCTCAGCGCGGCGGAGGCGTCAGGCGCGGCGGTGACGATCGCGTCATGGAGAAGTCCGGAGGCGCTGGTCTTGCTCGCCCAGGGCGGCGCGTCGGCGTTCGGCACGCTCGTCCAGCCATCCACCGTCAACACCCCGTCCGCTTGCACAACCGCCGGGCCAACCCCGGCCCTGGAGACCCTGTCATGACGCTGGCCACCGCACACAAGACGAGCCTGAAGCTGCATCCGCCAACGCCGCCCACGCTCGGCAAGAAGGATCTGATCTCGCTCGATCATCTTTCGTCCGGGCAGGTCCATGGCCTCTTCGATCTGGCGGAGGAGATCAAGGCGGCGCCGGCGGCGTATGCGGAGGCGCTTGCGGGCAAGTCGGTCGTTCTGCTCTTCGAGAAGCCGTCGCTGCGGACGCGGGCGACATTCCAAATCGGCGCGGCCAAGCTCGGGGCGGACGCGATCTACATGGATCACGCTGCGTCGCGCCTGGGTGAGCGCGAGCCCGTCTCCGACTACGGGCAGAACCTCTCGCTGTGGGCGGACGCCATCGTGGCGCGGGTCTTCCGGCACGAGGTCGCGGAGGCGCTGGCGGCGAGCGCGTCCATCCCGGTGATCAACGGGCTTTCGGATTTGCGCCATCCGTGCCAAGCGCTGGCGGACTTCATGACGCTGCGCGAGGCGTTCGGCGCACTCCAGGGGCTGAAGCTCGCTTTCGTCGGCGACGGCAACAACGTGTGCCACTCGCTGATGATCGGCGCGGCGATCCTCGGGGTGGACATGCTGATCGTCTGCCCGGCGGGGTACGAGCCGTGTCAGAGCGTCGCACGGAAGGCGCTCAAACTGGCTTCGATCACCGGCGCGCCGCTGATGATCACCGATGAGATCGATGCGCTGATCGGACGCGATGCGGTATACACCGACACGTGGGTCTCGATGGGCGACGAAGCGGACGGCGTCCGCCGGCGCGAGACGCTCCAAGCGTTCCAGGTGGATGAGACGATGATGTCGATCGCGGGCGATGAGACTGCTTTCATGCACTGTCTGCCGGCGCATCGCGGCGAGGAAGTCACGACGGGCGTCCTGGACGGCCCCCGTTCGCTTGCGTTGAAGCAGGCGGAGAACCGCATGTGGATCCAGAACGCCCTGATGCTGTCGCTATTCGGCGGCGCGTGAGTTAGAAAGGACAGAGCGAGATGGCGACGAAGGTGGCGCTGGCGTATTCAGGCGGACTCGACACAACGGCGATCGTGCCGTGGCTGGTTGAGCAGTACGGCTGCGAGGTCGTGGCGTTCGTGGGCGACGTCGGACAAGGCGAGGAGGAGCTCGACGGCGTGGAAGAGAAGGCTCTTCGCTCCGGCGCGTCCTCCTGCTACATCGTGGACCTGAAGGATGAGTTCGTGAACGACTACGTCCTGCCCACACTGGCGGCGGGCGCGGTGTACGAGCGCAAATACCTGCTCGGCACTTCCATGGCCCGTCCCGTCCTCGCGAAGGGACAGGTGGAGCTCGCGCGCGCCGTCGGCGCCGATGCGCTGGCGCACGGCTGCACCGGCAAGGGCAATGATCAGGTGCGCTTCGAGGCGACGTTCGCGGCGCTGGCGCCGCATCTGCCGGTGATCGCGCCCTGGCGCGAGTGGGACATGCGCAGCCGGGAGGACGTGCTGGAGTACATCGCCGGCAAGGGGATTCCCTACGGCGGCTCGAAGCAGAAGCTCTACAGCCGGGACCGGAATCTCTGGCACGTCTCACACGAGGGCGGCGTTCTCGAGGATCCCTGGGCGAGCCCGCCGGAGGACGTTTGGATGCTGACGCGCGCGATCGAGCAGACGCCGGATGAGCCGGCGGAAGTCACGATCGGCTTCGAATCGGGCAAGCCCGTGTCGCTGAACGGCGAAGTCCTTTCGCCGACGGAGATCATCGCATCGCTCAATCGTCTGGGCGGGCTGCACGGCGTGGGACGCATCGATCTCGTCGAGAACCGGCTGGTCGGCATGAAGTCCCGCGGCTGCTACGAGACGCCGGGCGGGACGATTCTGCTCGCGGCGCTCGAGTCGCTCGAGGAGATCACGCTCGACCGCGCGACGCTGAGCCATCGCCAGCAGATGGCGATCACGTTCTCGGAGCTCGTGTACACGGGGCAGTGGTTCACACCACTGCGCGAGGCGCTCTCGGCGTGCGCCGCGAAGATGGTCGAGCCCGTCACCGGCGAGGCGCGGGTGCGCCTGCACAAGGGGCGCGCGGTGGCGGTCGGACGGCAGTCGATCAACAGCCTGTATTCCGATGCCTTCGCGACGTTCGGCGCCGACGAGGTGTACGACCAGTCGCACGCGGAGGGCTTCATCCGGCTCTGGTCGCTTCCGAGCCGGATCGCAGCGCTGCGCGGGCAGAACGTCGAGGCGCTGTGATGCCGATGTGGGGCGGACGATTCGAGGGCGGGGCCGATCCGCTGTTCCGCGCGCTCAACGACTCGCTGCCCTTCGACTGCCGGCTGGTGCAGGAGGACATCAAGGGCTCGATCGCGTGGGCGGAGGGCCTCGCCGGCGCGGGCGTTCTCAAGCCCGATGAATCGGCGCAGCTCGTCGAGGCGCTGCGCGCGATCGGCGCAGAGGCGACGCCCGAGCGCGTCCGGCAGGGAAGCGAGGAGGACGTGCACTCCTGGGTCGAAGCGCGGCTGATCGAGCGCATCGGCCCGCTCGGAAAGAAATTGCACACGGGGCGCAGCCGCAACGACCAGGTCGCGACGGATCTGCGCCTCTGGACGCGCAAGGCGCTGCGCGTGCGAATCGGCGAGGTTCGCCTCGCGCAGGGCGCGCTGCTGCGCCTCGCGCGGCGGAGCGAGGGCGCGATCATGCCGGGATACACGCATCTCCAGCGCGCGCAGCCCGTGCTCTTCGCCCACTGGGCGCTCTCGCACTTCGAGGCGCTCGAGCGCGATGCGCGGCGACTCCAGGAGGCGCACGACGGCGCAGGCGCCTGCCCGCTGGGATCGGGGGCGCTGGCGGGCGCGGCGTACACGCTCGATCGCGACGCCATCGCCAGGCGGCTTGGCTTCGATCGCCCCACGCGCAACAGCCTCGACGCCGTTGCGGATCGCGACTTCGCGCTGGAGGCGATCGCTGCGGCGGCGATGTGCATGACCCATCTCTCGCGACTCGGCGAGGATCTGAGTCTTTTCAATTCCGGCGAGTTCGGCTTCGTGCAGATGGGCGACGCGACCTCCAGCGGCTCCTCGCTGATGCCGCAGAAGAAAAATCCGGATGGCGCGGAGCTGCTCCGCGGCAAGACGGGGCGCGTGCTGGGCGACTTCGTCGCGCTGGCGACGACCATCAAGGGCGCGCCGACGGCGTACAACAAGGACCTCCAGGAGGACAAGGAGGCGCTCTTCGACGCGATGGACACGCTGAACGTGTGTCTGCGCCTCGTCGTTCCAATGGTGGACGGACTGACGCTCAATGAGGAAGCGATGCGCCGGGCCGCGATCGGCGGCTACTCCAACGCGACGGACCTCGCGGACGAGCTGGTCGCCTCGGGCGTGGCCTTCCGCGATGCGCACGAGATCGTCGGCGAACTGGTCCGCCTCGCCATCGAGCGGGGCGTCGGGCTGGAGGAGTTGCCGCTCGATGACATCACGAACCGCGCGCCGTCGCTCTCGGGCGATGTGCGCAACAAGCTGACGCTCGAGGCGTCGATCGCGCGCCGGGACGTTCCAGGCGGGACGGCGCCGGGGCGCGTTCGGCAGGCGATCGAGGAAGCGGAGCGGCGGCTGGACGCCGCGGCGCAAGAGTGGCAGTCATGATCATGGACACGTTCGAGACCGCCATATCCCCATCGACGAGCACGGAAAGGGCGACGGACATCGCGATCGGGTCGACCGGCTGGACGGCGACGCTGGAGACGGGACGCGCCGAATGCCCGGCAGGCTTTCAGGCGGGCGGCGTGCACGCGGGCCTGCGCCGCAGCGGCAAACGCGATCTCGCGCTCTTTCTCTGCCCGAAGGGCGCAGCGGCGGCGGGTGTCTTCACGCAGAACCTGCTGCGCGCGGCGCCGGTGGAGATCTCGGAGCGCCATCTGAAAGCGACGCTGGGGCGTGCGAAGGCCATTGTCATCAACTCCGCCTATGCCAACGCCGCGACGGGCGAAGAAGGCTTCCGGCGCGCCGAGCGCATGGCGGCGGCGGTCTCGGAGCGCTTCGACGCTCCGATTAAGGAGACGCTCATCGCCTCGACGGGCGTCATCGGCCCGCAGCTTCCGATCGAGCAGATCGTCAACGGGCTCGATGCGCTGGACACCGCGATCAGCGCAGCGGGCATGCAGGATGCGGCGGAAGCGATCATGACCACGGACCTCGTCTCGAAGTCCGCGCAAGTGACGCTGCGCGAAGGCGAGCGGACGGTCACGATCGCAGGCGTCGCGAAGGGGTCGGGCATGATCCATCCCAACATGGCGACGATGCTGGGCGTCGCGCTGACGGACGCGGATGTCGAGCCGGGTGCGCTGCATCGCTCGCTTCGAGCCGCAACGGACCGGACGTTCAACCGCATCAGCGTCGACGGCGACACGTCGACCAACGACTGCGTCTTCGCGATGGCCTCGGGCGAGGCGGGCGCGATGCCGCAGGAGGTCTTCGACTTCGGACTGGAGCTGATCTGCCGCGACCTGGCGATGCAGATCGTGCGCGACGGCGAGGGGGCGCGGAAGGTCATCCGTGTGCGCGCGCAGGGCGCGGCGGAGGAAACGCACGCGGCGAAGATCTCCGAGACGGTCGCACGCTCGATGCTCGTGCGCACGGCGGTGGCGGGCGGAGATCCCAACTGGGGGCGCATCCTCGCGGCCATCGGACGGGCCGGGGCGCCCGTCGATCTCGACTCGATCGAGGTGCTCGTCGGCGGGATCTCGCTCTATCGCGACGGCGCGCCCGCGGCGGAGCGATCAACGCTTTTCGAGGCGTTCGCGGGGCCCGAGGTCGAGATCGAGATCCGCCTGAACGCCGGTGATGAGCGCGCGGAGTATCTGACGTGCGACCTCACGGACGGGTACATCAGGATCAACGCTTTGTATACGACCTGAACGGGCGACCGGCGGAGAAATCAGGCGCCGGCGAGCCTCGTTGGATGCGTGCGGTCGATGATGTCGCTTACGCCCTCCTGGTTGAAGCCCTTGTAGCCATCGTTGCGCTCGAGGTTCTCGAGGTGCGAGCCGACGGCGCCGCTTTGGCGAATCGCTTGCGCCTGCTCCTCCGAGAGATGGCCTGCCTTGTGAAGCCGCTCAACGCGCTCCGGATCGACGGTCCAGCGCTCGCCCTCCGTGAAGGCTTGGCGGAGATAGGGGAAGGTTGTGAAGGGGTCCATCGTCCTGATCTCGGCGCTCATCTCGAGCTGCTCGACGAGCGCGGCGTGGTCGAATTGGCACTCGAGATGGTGCATGCCCGCCTGAAGGATCGCCTCGCCGTGGAGCGCGACCCAGAGCCCGACGGTTCCCAGCTCGGGCCGCTCGGCGAATCCTTCGTGCGCGAAATCGACCCGGATTTCCTCCGGGGTCATGTCGACATCGGCGAAGACGACGATGCCCGTTCGCGACTGCTCGAGCACCTGCGCGCCCCACCCCGCTTGGGCGCCGGCGTAGAATCGCTCGCGCGCATGCAAACCGAGCTTCTCGAAGAGGGCGATGATCGCGGGAAAGTTTCGACGCGAGCAGCGATAGGTGTGATGATCGTGGTTCGCCCAGCCCAGCCCGAGTGAGTCCTGCCTCGTTTTCTGCACACGCGCCGCGCGGTTGCGGCTCTGCCAGTACTCACGCTCGGCGGCGAAGAAGAGGTCGCAGGCGAGATCGACGCCGAGGTCGGCGATGGCGGCGTCGACGAGCGCGTGGACATGCTCGAGCCCCTCGGCGTCCGTCGGGAAATCGCGCTGGCGGCGACGGAAGGTCTCACGATGCCGCAGGCGGCACATCGCCAGTTCGGGATCGACATCGGCGATGGCGAAGCCGCGGTCGCCATGGCGCTCGATGGCCCACAGCTCAGCGCTGTCGCCGGTGAAGGCGCGAGCGCGACGCATCGGGCCCAGCGGCTCGCCCTCGACGGGCTCAGCGTCATCGACCCGCCATGTGAAAAGGAAATCATCGACGGAGTCGACCTTGAGAGAGAGCCGCGTCACGCCGGGGCTCAAGGACGCGTCATCGCCTTCGTGGAGAGCGACAACGGGGAACATGGCGCCGAGATGCTCGTAGCGCTCCGCCGCGCCGGGGACGGGCCGGAGCTCGAAGCCGGTCTCGAGAAGGCGATCGGCCAGCTCGGCGGAGCGGGGCGCCTCGATGGCGTCGACCCAATCGGGGAAGCGCGTGGCCGTTTCATCTCGCATGCGATCGGCGAGCTCGTTCGCCGCGGGGCAGCGGGTGAGGAAGTCTTCGATGAGCTCGGTGATCAAGGCCTGGGCCCGGGGCTGCGGCTCCCACTGGAACTGCTCGATGGGATTCGCGGCGGCGGTGGTCATATCGGTCTCTCTCGCTGCGTCTGACGTTCCTGAGAATGGGACGGTGACGACCGCCCGGTGAGTTGGGATCGTATCGGTCCTGGCGGGCGTGTCGATGAGCGGCGGGAGCGCGGGGAACTGGGCGAATCCATCCGTCTGCGCGGCCCGGCGGCGCGGAAGGGCGAGGATCCTGCCTCGCCTCGGGACGGCGTGAATTCGAGAGTTTGTGCGGCGGCCTTCGGCGGCTTCGCCGGCGGCCCGTGTGATCGGCCCCGGGCTGTTCGTAGCGGCTCGCTTAGGGAGGGACCCCATGAGCCTGATGGGAACCAATGTGCAGGCGCTGACGGCGCAGCGGCTCTTCACGTTCAACAGTCAGGAGCTGTTCCGCTCTTTCGAGAAGCTCTCGACGGGGCTGCGCATCAATCGCGGCGCCGACGATCCGGCGGGGCTGATCGCCTCCGAGAATCTCCGCGCCGCGCTCTCGGCGCTGGACGCCGAGTCGCGGACGCTCGTGCGCTCGCAGCAGGTGGTGGACACGGCCGACGCGGCGCTGGGCGAGGTTTCGAACCTGCTGGTCGACGCGGAGGGGCTGGCGGTGGCGAGCGCCAACACCGCGGGCATGAGCGAGGCGGAGATCGAGGCGAATCAGATGCAGCTCGACTCGATCATGCAGTCGGTGGACCGCATCGCGAACACCACCTCCTTCAACGGCGACAAGCTGCTGGACGGATCCGCGAGCGTCAACGTCGCGGGCGACTCGCTTGATATCGGGAGCGTTCGCACGAGCGATCTCGGCGCGGTCGAGATCGACGGCGAATCCTTCACGCTGGCGGACGCCACGGCGGGCGGCGCGCTGAGCCTGACGGGCGGGAACATCGAGGGGACCGTCCAGTCCATTCAGGCGGCGCGGGATCAGGTGAGCACGCTGCGCGGCGAACTGGGCTCCTTCTCGAAGAATCGCATCGGCTCCGAGCTCCGGGCCAAGGGCGCACAGTTCATCAACGTCGCGCAGGCGGAGTCGATCATCCGCGACACGGACTTCCCCTTCCAGATCTCCACAGCGGTTCGGAGCGACATTCTCACGCGCTCGTCGCTGATGACGCTTGGCGCCGTCAACGCCAGCGCCGGGCGCGTGCTGGGGATGCTTGGCGGCTGACGCTTGCGGTCGGCGTCAGAAGCCGCCTCGCGAACCGGGCGTCGCTAACAGGGCCATGGTCGGCCGGCGACGCCCGGGATTGGCGGATCGGCGGCGCGCGCTCAGAGCGTCTCGTCGAAGAAGGCGATGAGGCGCTCGACCTCCTCCATTGTGTTGTAATGCACAAGGCTCGTGCGCACGACGCCGTCCTCCGGGTCGAGGCCGAGCGCGGCGGTGAGCCGATGGGCGTAGAAATGGCCGTAGCGGATGCCGAGGCCTCGCTCGTTCGCCGCGACGGCGATCTCCCGCGATGACTTCGACCCATGCACAAAGCTGATCGTCGCCACCCGCCTGTCGTCCGTGCGATCGGGGCCGATGATGCGGACGTCGTCGCGCGTGCGCAGATACTCGATCAGTCGCTTCTGGAGAGGCAGCTCGAGGGCGGTCATGGCGGCGAAGGCCTTCTCGATGGTCGTGCGCGTCGGCTCGCCCTGCTCGCCGGCCAGGAGTGAGAGATAGTCGCCAATCGCCAGCAGGCCGGCGCAGCCTTCGTGGGAGCAGCCGCCGGGCTCGAACCTGTAGGGGACGGCGTCCTTCGAGATGAAGAAATGGTTCGGCCCCTCGAGCTCGGCGTAGGCGTCGTGCATACCGAACATCGCGGCCATGTGCGGGCCGTAGACTTTGTACGTCGAATAGATGCACCAGTCCACGCCCCAGTCGGCGACGGCCATGGCCCGGTGCGGCGCGTAGGCGACGTCGTCGACGACGACACGCGCGCCCACGTCGTGCGCCGCCTTTGTGATGGCGCGCACATCGAGCACGTCACCCAGCAGATTCGACACATGCGGAAATGCAAGAATGCGCACGCGCTCGTCGAGAAGGTCGTTGAGATCGTCCATTGAGACGGCGCCCGTCTCGGGGTCGGCGCGCCACCAGCGGATCTCCCAGCCGCGATCGGCGAGGCGCGCCCACGGCCCGACGTTGGCCTCGTGACCCTGCTCGGAGAGGACAAGGACGTTGCGATTCGCGTCGAATGCCCTCGCGTAGCAATCGGCGAGCGTCAGGCAGAGGCCGGTCGTCGAGGAGGCGAGCGCGACCTTGCCCGCGTCTTCCGCTCCCATGAGCAGCTCGATGAAGTCGTGGGCGCGGGCGACCGTTTCCGTCGACTTGACTGATGTGGCGTAGTCGGCGCCGAGCTGGACGTAGGTGGTGAGCATGTAGTCGCGGATGGCGTCGGCGACGGCGCGGGGAACCTGGGATCCTCCGGCGTTGTCGAGATAGACATCCGCCCCGGCGGCGATGGCCGGAAACGCAGCGCGGATGGCCTCGCGATCGATCTGTTCGGGCTTTTTCGCGGCGCTCGTGGTCATGCGCGTGAGCATGACAGACCCGGGGGCGTCACGCCAGCCGGTCGGGCGGGAGGCCGCGTTGTAGAATCGGGAAGCGGCGACGGTTCGCCGAATCTGGCATGAGGCGGCTGCCCTCGTTCGATGCTCCTTCTCTTTTTCTATCTCGCTCTGGCTCTGGGCGTCTCCTTCATCTGCTCGCTCTGCGAGGCGTCGCTGCTCTCGGTCTCGACAACGCATGCGACGATCATGAAGAGGGAAGGCAAGCGCGCCGGGAAGCTGCTTCTCACCATGAAGGAGCACATCGACCGTCCGCTGGCGGCGATCCTGACGCTGAACACGGCGAGCCACACGATCGGCGCGGCGGGCGTCGGGGCGGAGTCGCTGAAGGTCTTCGCGAGCGTGCCGGTGGCGGTCACTTCGGCGCTGCTCACGCTGGCGATCCTCATCTTCTCCGAGATCATCCCGAAGACGATCGGCGCGGTGTACTGCCGCCCGCTGGCGACGCCGGTCACGTACATGGTCCAGGCGATGATCTGGGGAACGTATCCGATCATCCGCGGGCTGGACGCCATGTCGCGGCTGATCAAGCGCGGCGCCGGGGGCGAGGGATACACGCGCGAGCAGATCGCCGTCGTCGCGGAGCTCGGGCGCGCGGAGGGGGCGCTGCGGGGCGTCGAGTCGCGGATCATCCAGAACCTGCTTCGGCTGAATCAGATTCAGGTCGAGGACGTCATGACACCGCGCACGGTTGTCTTCATGCTCCAGAAAGACACGACCGTCGACGATGTCCTGGAGGAGGAGCAGTTCGGACAGTTCAGCCGCATCCCCATCTACGACGACTCGCCCGACGACATGATCGGCGTCGTCATCAAGAGCGACATCTACGAAGCGTCGCGCAACGGCAACGGCGACACGCCGGTGAGCGCGCTGGTGCGCCCGATGCACGCCGTGCCCGAGACCGCCCCGCTGCTGCGCGTCCTCGAGGAGTTCGGGCGGCTGGGGCACCACATCTTCCTCGTCGTCGACGAGTACGGCGGCACATCGGGCATCGTGACGCTCGAGGACGTCTTCGAGAGCGTCATCGGCTCGGAGATCGTGGACGAAACGGACCTCGTCGCGGACCTGCGACGGCTGGCGTCGCCCTGATCAGTCGGGCTGGTCTCCCTTCGGACGCGCGGGGCGATCCTCATCCTCGAAGAGGATGCGCACGCCCGGGGTGTCCACGTCGTCGAACTGCCCCGACTTCGCCCGCCAGGCGAACGCGATGCCGAAACCGATGGCGATGAGAATCGCGAGCGGGAGCACGATGTCGAGCACGGACATGGAGCGCTCCTGCCCCACCGCCGCTCCAATCCGGGGGGCCAAGAGGGCCTGGACGACGCCCTCCCACGAGCCCCAAGATAGTTATTTCATCCCTCTCGGGGCCCTGTTTTCCTACAAGACAGCATAAATTTTTATGTCATCGGAAAGTTGGGGCGCAGGTTGAAAAAAGTCCGCAAACCAACCGGGTCCCCGCGCCGCTCCCGCGAGCGCCTCGATCCCCGCCGTAGACTCATTCGCTCGGGCCGCGATTCGCCCGGGCGCACACCGCCCGATCGAGGAGGCCGGCGATGGAGAAAATGGAGACAAGAAATCTGCGCTCCGGCGAATGGGTCGAGGCCGCCTCATCCGAGCGGTTCGATGTGCTCGACCCCGCCACCGACGAGACCGTCGCCAGCGTTCCAGACTGCTCCCCCGAGGACGCCCGCCTCGCCTGCGACGCCGCCGCCCGCGCCTTTCCCGCGTGGCGCGATACGCCGGCGAAAGAGCGCGGCGAGGCCATCCAGCGCTTCGCCGACCTCATGCGCCGCGACGAGGACCGCCTCGCCCGCCTGATGACTCTGGAGGAGGGCAAGCCCATTTCCGAGTCGCTCGCGGAGATCGACTACGCCCGCTCGTTTCTCGACTGGGCCGCCGGGGAGGCGTGCCGGGTCTATGGCGATGTCGTCCCCGCCTCCAAGCGCGGCAAACGGATTCTGGCCCTGCGGCAGCCCGTGGGCGTGGTCGCCGCCATCACCCCCTGGAACTTCCCCGCCGCGATGATCACGCGCAAGCTCGGGCCCGCGCTGGCGGCCGGCTGCACCTTCGTCGCCAAGCCCGCGGAGGATGCGCCCCTCTCCGCCATCGCGCTGGCGGAGCTCGCCCTGGAGGCCAAGCTTCCTCCCGGCGTCTTCAACGTCGTGACCACGACCAGCGCCAAGGAGATCGCGGAGGCGTTCCTCTCGCA
Source organism: uncultured Phycisphaeraceae bacterium (assembly GCA_964451515.1). Classification (GTDB taxonomy): domain Bacteria; phylum Planctomycetota; class Phycisphaerae; order Phycisphaerales; family UBA1924; genus CAYVIJ01. Next base: position 97,312 of record CAYVIJ010000005.1, read on the forward strand.
CGACGCCGTCCGCAAGCTCACGTTCACGGGCTCGACGCCGGTCGGGCGCTCCCTGATGCGCACGGCGGCGGAGCGGGTTGTGAATCTCTCGCTCGAATTGGGGGGGCATGCGCCCTTCCTGGTCTTCGACGACGCCGATCTCGACGCCGCTGTGGCGGGGGCGGTCGCCAACAAGTTCCGCAACGCCGGGCAGACATGCATCTGCGCGAATCGATTCCTCGTCCAGGAGTCCGTCGCCAAGGAGTTCACCGCTGGGCTGGAGGAGCGCGTGCGCGCGCTGAAGGTCGGTCGGGGCGATCAGGAAGGCGTCGACATCGGACCGCTGATCAACGACGCGGGCGCAGAGAAGGTCGAGCGGCACGTGCAGGACGCCCTGGACAAGGGCGCGAGGCTGCGTTGCGGCGGCAACCGCATCCGTCCCGGCGAAGGCCTGACCGACCGCTTCTTCGAGCCGACGGTTCTGGAGGACGTCACCGGCGAGATGCTTGTCTCGAAGGAGGAGACGTTCGGGCCTGTCTGCCCGATCCGATCGTTCCGGACGGAGGAGGAGGCGGTCGAAATCGCCAACGACACGATCTACGGTCTTGCGGCGTACTTCTACACGAGAGACGCCTCCCGCCTGATGCGTGTGGCGGAGGCGCTGGAGTACGGGATCGTCGGGGCCAACGACGGCGCGCCCTCGACGGCGGAGGCGCCCTTCGGCGGCGTCAAGCAGTCCGGGTTCGGGCGGGAAGGGGGCAAGTACGCGATGGACGAGTACACCGAGGTCAAGTACGTCTCGTGGGGCCTTGACTGAGCCCACTGGCAGAAAAGGAAGGACCAGAGATGGCAAGGATCGGAGTAATCCTTTCGGGATGCGGCGTCTTCGACGGCGCTGAGATTCACGAGTCGGTCTGCACGATGCTCAGCCTCGATCAGCGGGGCGCCGAGTATCGCTGCATGGCGCCGAAGCGGCCCTTCCAGGTGATCAATCATCTGACGCAGGCGCCGATCGAGGGCGAGTCGCGCGATGTGCTCACGGAGTCGGCGCGCATCGCCCGAGGCGAGATCGATGATCTGGCGCGCGTGAAGGGCGATCAGTTCGACGCCTTCATCCTCCCGGGCGGCTTCGGCGCCGCGAAGAATCTGTGCACGTTTGCGGCGGAGGGGGCGAACTGCGACGTCGACGCCGATGTCGAGCGGGTTCTGAAGGAGGCGCACGAGGCGGGGCGGCCCATCGGCTTCGCGTGCATCGCTCCGGCGGTCGCGGCGAGCGTCTTCGGAGAGTCGCTGCATCCGCAGCTCACGATCGGCTCCGACAAGGGGACGGCGGAGGGGCTCGAGAAGATGGGCGCCAGGCATGTCGACTGCGCTGTGGACGACATCGTCGTGGACGAGGCGAACCGGATCGTTTCGACGCCCGCCTACATGACCGCGAAGGGCCCGGCCGAGGTCTTCCAGGGCATCGACAAAATGGTCGATCGCGTGCTCGCGATGACCAGGGCCCCCGCCGCCGTCTAACCGCCTTGCCCAGATTGACACCCGATCCGCATTCCGCACGCCGGATCGGGAACCGACGCCCCGCCCGCGCGCTCGGCGGGGCGTTTTTCCTGCGCGAAAAATGGTGAGCGTCCGCAAACCCTCGTCGCATTTCTGCCGATGACCCCGCTGCGCTCCGGCGTTCGTTCGGTACTCTTGTCGCCGGACGGGGCCGACACGATCAGTCCGATGCGTCAGCGAAGCCGCCAGTTCGGGCGCCGATGCGCGGGCGATTCGCACGCCGGCCCCTCGTTGGAGCCAACCGATTGGACCAGCATTCAGAGAGTGAGACCACCATGCGACACTTCGCACATTTCGCGCTGGCGCTGCTCGCCGCGCTCGCGCTGACCACGACCGCTCACGCCCAGGCGCCGGAGGACGATCCCGGACATCTGCACGCCTCGCGCGTCTCCGACGAGGCGCTCAGCACGATGGAATGGCGAAACATCGGTCCGGCGCGCGGCGGGCGCGCGCATGCGGCGGCTGGAGTCATCGGCGACCGGTTCACCTACTATATGGGCGCGACGGGCGGCGGCGTCTTCAAGACGACCGACGCCGGCGCCTCGTGGAAGAACGTGACCGACGGCTTCGTGGGGACCGGCTCCGTCGGCGCCATCGCCGTGGCGCCGTCAGATCCGAACGTCGTGTACGTCGGCATGGGCGAGGCGGCCATTCGCGGCAACTTCTCGCATGGCGACGGCGTCTATCGCTCGGACGACGCGGGCGAAACGTGGACGCACGTTGGTCTCGAAGACACGCGGCAGATCGGGCGCATCGTCGTGCATCCGACCGATCCGAACACCGTGTTCGTCGCGGCGCTGGGGCACATCTTCGGCCCCAACGCGCAGCGCGGCGTCTTCAAGTCGACCGACGGCGGCAAGACATGGCGCAAGGTTCTCTACGTCAACGATCGCACGGGCGCGATGGACATCGCCATGGATCCGAACAACCCGCGCCATCTCTTCGCCGCCTTCTGGCAGGTGCGGCGCACGCCCTGGTCGCTCGAGAGCGGCGGGCCCGGCTCGGGGCTGTGGCGTTCGCAGGACGGCGGGGAGACGTGGACGAAGCTCTCGGGCGGATTACCCAAAGGCGTGAAGGGAAAGATCGGCGTCACTGTCTCGCGCGCTCAGAAGGGGCGCGTGTGGGCGATCGTCGAGGCGGAGGACGGCGGCGTCTTCCGATCCGACGACGGCGGCGATTCCTGGAGACGCGTCAATAAAGAGCGCAAGCTCCGTCAGCGCGCGTGGTACTACACCCGCATCTATGCGGACACGCAAGATCCGGACACCGTGTACGTCCTGAACGTCCGCTTCTGGAAATCGACCGACGGTGGGGAGACGTTCGAGTCGATCCGCGTTCCCCATGGGGACAACCACGACCTCTGGATCGATCCGCACGACAACCAGCGCATGCTCGAGGTCAACGACGGCGGTGCGAATGTCTCCTTCGACGGCGGGCGGACATGGTCGACGCAGGCGAATCAGCCGACGGCGCAGTTCTACCACGTCACGACTGACACGAGATTCCCCTACCGCGTCTACGGCGCGCAGCAGGACAACTCGACCGCCTCCGTCTCGAGCCAGCTCAGCGCGCGCAGCGACTGGAAGTACGACCTCTACGCCGTCGGCGGCGGGGAGAGCGGCTACATCGCGGTGCGCCCGGACAATCCCGACATCGTCTTCGCAGGCTCCTATGGCGGCTACATGACGCGATACGACCACTCGACGGGCAAGACGCGCAACATTCAGATCTGGCCCGACAATCCGATGGGCGGCGGCGTCGTCCACATGGAGTATCGCTTCCAGTGGACCTTCCCGATCGTCCTCTCGCCGCATGATCCGGACATTCTCTACGTCGGCGCGAACGTGCTCTTCAAATCCACCGACGAGGGCGCAACGTGGACGCAGATCAGCCCCGATCTCACCACCGACGATCCGACGAAGCAGCAGTCCTCCGGCGGGCCGATTACGCAGGACAACACCGGCGTCGAGTACTACTGCACGATCTTCACTGTGGCCGAGTCGCCGCTGGAGAGTGGCCTCATTTGGGTGGGCTCCGACGACGGGCTCGTGCACATCACCGAGAACGGCGGCGACGACTGGAAGGAGGTCACACCCCCCGGCATGGGCGACTGGCCGCTGATCAGCTTGGTGGAGCCCTCGCCGCACGATCCGGACACCGCCTATCTCGCCGTGAACCGTTACAAGATGGATGACTTCCGCCCGTACATCTACAAGACGACCGATCGCGGCGCGTCGTGGGAGCTCATCGTCGACGGCATCGACGACGGCGCCTTCGTGCGCAGCGTCCGCGAGGATCCGGTGCGCCCCGGGTTGCTCTACGCTGGAACTGAGACGGGCGTGTGGGTGTCGCTCGACGACGGCGACTCGTGGCGCTCTCTCCAGCGCAACCTGCCGGTCACGCCCGTCACCGATCTCGTGGTGAAGAACGCGGACCTCGTCGTCGCGACCCAGGGCCGCTCCTTCTGGATCCTCGACGACGTCACGCCGCTGCGGCAGATGACGGAGGAGATTCTCGACTCGGACGCGCATCTCTTCGCGCCGGATCTCACCTATCGCGAGGGCTGGGACAGCGTGACGCTGCATTACATGCTCGCGGAGAAGCCCGAGCAGGCGAAGATCGAGATCCTCGACGACGATGGCGATGTCCTCCGCACGTTCACCACCAAGTCGGAGGATGGCGAGAAGGAGGAGTACGACGCTGACGAGGACTGGTTCGGCGCCGGCCCGCCCGGCGACGACACGCTCAATGCGAATGCGGGGATGAACGCGCTGACGTGGAACATGCGCGGGCCCGATCCGATCGAGGTTCCCGGCGCGGTCGGCTGGCCGCCGATGCCCCCCGGCGTACGCGTCGGGCCGGGGACATACACCGCCCGGCTGACCGTCGGCGAACGCACGCTCGAAACGCCTTTCGAGATCGCAGAGGACCCGCGCATCGAGACGAGCACGGCGGAATACGCCGAGCAGATCGCGTTTCTCGAAGAGATCCACGACGCGCTGAACCGAGCGCACAGGGCGGTGAACACCATCCGGGGCGTGCGCAGCCAGGTGATGGGCGAGGTCAAGCACGCCCGCCACAGCGACTCCTACGACGAGATCAGGGAGGAGGCGAGGAAGCTGGACGAGCTGCTCACGGACATCGAGGAGCACATCATCCAAACGAAGTCGAAGAGCCCGCAAGACCCGCTGAACTATCCGATTCGGCTCAACGACAAGATTGGGTATCTCCACTACGTCGTGGAGAACGACTATCCCCCGACGGCGCAGGCGCGCAAGGTGCTCGACTCGCTCACCCGACAGCTCGACAAGCAGCTCGTGCGCCTCGAGGCGGCGCTGGAGCGCGACGTGCCTGAGTTCAACGAGCTGGTGCGCACGGCGGATGTCCCCGCGGTCGTCCTCCCGCCGGAGGGCGAGGGCTCCTGAGCAGGCTGCGGCGCGTCGCGCCGTTGTCTGTATCATCCGTCGCCATGAGCCGGAACCCCGCCGTCAAGGCGGTCAACAAGTGGTCCCGCTCGCTGCACCGCTGGGGAGCGATCCTGATCTCGCTGCCGCTCCTGGTGGTGATCGCGACGGGTCTGCTTCTTCAGCTCAAGAAGGAGTCGGACTGGATCCAGCCGCCCACCGCCCGCGGCGTCGGAGGCGCGCCGGAGATCTCCTTCGAGATGATCCTCGACGCGGCGCGCGACGTGCCCGAAGCGGACGTGGAGACGTGGGGCGACGTTGATCGCCTCGACGTGCGCCCGAACAAGGGAATCGTGAAGGTCCGCGCCAAGAGCCGCTGGGAGGTGCAGGTCGACACGAAGACGGGCGAGGTCGTGCAGATCGCCTACCGCCGCTCAGATCTGATCGAGTCGCTGCACGATGGGTCCTTCTTCGCCGATTGGGCGAAGCTGTACGTCTTCCTGCCATCCGGCGCGATTCTCTTCGGGCTGTTCGTGACGGGGATCTATCTCTTCTTCCTGCCTCTGATCGCCAAGCGGCGAGGACGGCTGCGGCGCGCGCGCCGCGCGGTGGAGCGGGGAGCGTGAGAGCGCTTGCCTTCGCTGCGCTGCTGCTTTCCGCCCCGATTCAGGCGCAGGGACCGAGCCTCTTCGATGTGGAGGACGAGCCGCCCCTGCTGCGCTCGCACAACGATCGGTTCTCCCTGACGCCGACCGGCTTCATGCAATTCCGCTACACGGCGACGACGGCGGGCGAAGGGGGCGACGACTACACCGGCGGCTTCTCGATTCGGCGGCTGCGCCTCACGGCGCGAGGGCGCGCTTTCGATCCATCGCTGACGTACAAGGTCACCGCCTCCTTCAGCCGCTCGACGGGCGAGGCGGATCTTTCCGACGGCTACGTCGAATGGGCGGCATCCGAGCGGGTGAGCATGCAGGCGGGGCAGTTCAAGCTGCCGCTGCTGCGGGAGCAACTCGACTCCGCGAAGCGGCCGCTGCTGGTGGACCGCTCGCTGACGAACAACATCTTCTCGCAGGGGCGCTCGCAGGGCGTGCAGCTCAACTTCGCCGCGCCGCGCATTCGGGCGCATGCCGCCTTCACCGACGGACTCGACGGGGACAACACCGACCTCGGCGACACCGACGTTGATTGGGCGCTCACGGGACGCGTCGAAGGCTTGCTTCTCGGCGACTCCTTCGCGCCCTTTCGCGACGTGACGAGTCCGCGCTCCGAGCCGCGAGCCCTGCGCCTGGGCGGGGCGGTTCATGCGCAGGACGGCGAACTCCTCCAGTGGACGACCGACCTCACCTGGCAGGGCGGCGGCTGGTCGCTCTTCGCGGCCGCGATTGGGCGGCATGGCGAGCCTCCCGGCGAGGCGGGCGAGTCCTTCGACGACTACGGCTTCGTGGCGGGCGGCGGCGTCTACCTGAGCGAAAGCCTGGAGGCCGCTGTGCGCTACGACGTGACGCTGCCGGACGGCGGGCGGCCCGGCGGCAGCGCGTTTCAGACGCTCGGCGTGGGCCTCAACTGGTATCTCGTCGGACATGCCCTCCGCATCAGCGCCGATGTGCAGGTCTTCCTCGACGACGCTTCCGACAACGATCTCGTCGAGGAGGACACGGCCGTGGGCCTCCTGCCGGAGGGCGAGTCGGGGGACATCGCCTTTCGCGTGCAGATGCAGATGGTCTTCTAGCGCTCTATCCTGACGCTCTCGTCCTGCTTGATCGTCGGCGCCGGACGCTCGTTCTCGGCGTAGCGCTCGAAGAACTCGACGATGCGCATTAGCCTGTCCATCCGCTGCTTCGGATCGCCGCCGCGGCTGAGGTCGTGGCCGGCGCCGGGATAGCGCACGTACTCGACGGGCTTCTGCTGCACCTTCAGCGCCCGATACATCATCTCGCTCTGCGTGACGCCAGTGCGCAGGTCCTGGCTGGCGTGCATGATGAGCAGCGGCGTCCGGATGCGGTCGACAAAGGTGAAGGGCGACTCGCTCTCAAGCTCGATACGCGGCGCCTGCTCCCACGGATAGCCGCCGAATGCCCAGGGAACGAGCCGCCAGGCGTTGCCTTCGCCGAAAAAGGTCTCGAGGTCGTAGACGCCGCGCTGCGCGACGGCCGCCTTGAAACGGTGGTCGTGCGCAATGATCCATGCGGTGAGGTAGCCCGCGTAGGAGCCGCCGGTGACGAAGAGTCGGTCATCATTGATCCAGGGCGTGGATTCGCTCGCGTCGTCGAGGGCGGCGAGGACGTCGCCCGTCGGCCCTTCGCCCCAGTTCTCGTGATTGGCGCGCTGAAATTCGTAGCCGTAGCCGGAGGAGCCCCGGGGATTCGAGTAGACCACGCCATAGCCCCAGGCGGCGAGTAGCTGGAACTCGTGCCACATCGTCAGCTCGCCGGGCCCCCACATAGCGGAGGGGCCGCCGTGGATTTCGAGAACCGTCGGATGCGCCTGTCCCGCCTCGCCATTCGCCGGCGGCATGACCCAATACTGAACGCGCTCGCCGTCGGGGCGGCTGATCCACGCTTCGGTCGGCATGGAGAGCGTCTTCTCGGCGGTCCATTCGTTCAGGTCATGCAGGACGCGCTCGCGCCCCGTGCGCTGATCGATGGCGATCAGGCGGACGGGATGCTCGGGCGTCGTCACGGCGGCGACAACGACATTCGCCTCGGCGTCCATCGTGTGGGCGCCGGCGCCACTGTCGAACCAGGAGCGCGCGATGGCGCCGTCATCGCCGAGAGCCTTGAGCGGGAAGGCGCCGTGCCAGCGGGAAGTGAACCAGACGTCGCCATCCCCCTCGACCGCCACACCGCCGACGTGCGATCCCCACTCCGGAGCGAGGCGGCGGAAGAAGTCGCCATCGAGGCTCACCTCCGCCAGCTTCATCTGGCGGTACCACATCTGGTCCGTCTGCCGCCACTGCACCAGCAGCCCGGAGCCATCCGGCAGGAACTTCGGCGAGGAGACGGTCATCGCCTCATCGCCCACGACTGCGCGCACGTTCGATCCGTCCGCATCTATGACATACACCTGCGCGCGCGTGTAGCGATCCGGATGCGTCGTGGTTCTCGGCGTGTCCGTGAAGGCGATCAGCGAGCCGTCGGGGCTCCATGTCGCCTGCCTGTGCGAGACGAAGCCGTCGGTGAGCTGCTCCGCCTCGCCGGTCTCGACGTTGACGATAAAGAGATGGGCGAAGGCCATCTCCTTCGCGAGTGACTGCTCGCCCTGGAAGTCGAGGCGGTTGATGACGACGGGGTTCTCCTTGGAGGCGTTCTGCGCGAGCCACTGGCGCACCGACTCGCGATCCCCGTCCGGTCGCGGCTTGGCGGACTCATCAGCCTTGCTTTCACCGTTCTTTGCGTCCTCCGCAGGCTCGACGTCCTTCCACGCGCGCTTCGGGCGCTCCATATTCCATTCGGGCGTCCCGTCGATCTTCGAGAACGGGATGGCGGAAGTGACCAGCAGCGCCCCGCCGTCGGGGCGCCACACGGGCGACGTGGCGCCGTGCTCGAGCTCGGTGACCTGGCGCGCCTCGCCCGGGGCGTCGAGGGGCAGCAGCCAGACCTGCGGCTTGGCGTCCTCCTCCTCGCCCTGACGCACGAAGGCGAGGAGCCGCCCGTCCGGGCTGATGGCCGGGCTGGATCCGGTGCGCTTGCCCGTCGTGAGCGCTCGCGGATTCGCGTCGCCGCGGAGATCGACCCGCCAGAGATGCGTGCGATACTCGTAGTCGCCGTCTTCCTTCTCGTGAATGGAGCGGACGGTGTAGACGGCGAAGGCGCCATTCGGAGCGATCTCGACATCGCCGACGGTCCGGAGTTTCAGGAGATCCGTCGCGACGATCGGCTCGCCCTGGGCGAGGGCGGCGGGCGCGAGGAGCACGAAGACGGTCGAAAAAATGGCGAAAAGCGTGCGCGTGGTGTTCATAATGGATCCATCTGACCATGCCCGCCCCGCCGCCGCAACTGCGCGGAGCGGCGTCCGCTACCATGGGCGTCATCATGCCAGACGCCACGGAAGGCCTTTTCCCCGCGCGACGCGCCTGCGAGTTCTTCTCAGGCGTGGGGCTCATGCGCCGGGGGCTGGAGGCGGCTGGGTGGTCGGTCGTCTGGGCGAACGACAACGACCCGGGCAAGAACCTGCTCTACGAGAAACAGTTCCCGGCGGACGAGAAGGGGCATCTCTGCGCCGCGGACGTGCGCACGATCGACGCCGACGCGATCCCGACCGTCGATCTCGCCACCGCCTCCTTCCCCTGCACAGATCTCTCTCTCGCGGGCGCGCAGCGAGGCATTCGCGCCGGCGCGCATTCTTCTGCGTACTTCGCCTTCACGGGGCTGCTCGAGCGCATGCGTGCGCGGCGTCCGCCGCTGGTGCTGCTGGAGAACGTGGTCGGGCTGATTCAGTCGGCGGGCGGGGAGGACTTTCGGATGTGCCTCGAAACGCTTGCCGATTTGGGCTACGCCTTCGACGCGCTCGTCCTCGATGCGGCTCATTTCGTGCCGCAGAGCCGTCCGCGCCTGTTCGTCGTCGCAGCGCAGGAGGACGTTGCGCCGCGCACGCCGCTGCGGCCTGATTTCGCGGCATCGCCCCTTCGGCCGCCTCGTTTGGCACGATTCATCGTGGATCATGCGGATCTGCCGTGGCGACTCCAGGACCTGCCAACGCCGCCGGCGCGCACGAAGGCGCTCGACGCCGTCCTCGAGCCGCTCAACGACGACGACCCGGCATGGTGGTCGCCCGAGCGCGTCGACTATCTCTTCAATCAGATGAGCCCGAGCCATCGAGCCCGTCTCGAGGCGAGTCTGCACAGGTCGAACTGGACATCCGCCCCAGCCTTTCGGCGCATGCGCGGGGGGAAATCGACGGCCGAATGCCGCTTCGACGGGCTGGCGGGATGTCTGCGCACGCCGCGGGGCGGCTCAGCGCGGCAGATCCTCGTCCAGGTCGGCTTCGGGCGGCGGCGCGCGCGCCTGCTGACGCCCCGCGAGTGCGCGCGCCTGATGGGCGCCGACGGCTTCGTCTTTCCGGAGGGCGTGTCGACGAGCTCCTTTCTCTTTGCTTTCGGCGACGCGGTGTGCGTGCCCGCGGTTCGGTGGATCGCGGAGCGCTGCCTCAACCCGCTCGCCGACGCGCTCGACGCCGCTCCGGCGCTCATCCATCCGGAGTCTCGGGCGATCTTCTGATTCGACGGTTCTCGCCGCCCGCGGCTTCACGGGAGTTTCGCGATTCGAGGGTCCGGTTGGGCGCCCGTTGACTCACTGCGCTGGCGCTGCTCCAGTCCCTTCATGGAGCAGACACCCAGGACCGATCTCGAGAGCGGCCCCGAGGGCAAGAAGGCCACTCCCTCGCTGAAGTCCTACCACATGATCCTGCGGGAGGAGATCGTCGTCGGGCTGCGCGAGCTGAAGCGGCCCGCGGGCGGTCTGTTTCTCTCGTCTCTCTCCGCGGGGCTGGACGTCGGCTTCAGCCTGCTGCTGATGGGCGTGGCCTTGACGGTCTCGAAGGACGCCCTGCCCGAGCCGGCGACGCGCTTCCTTGTGGCGAACATGTACAGCGTGGGCTTCATCCTCGTGATCCTGGGGCGATCGGAGCTGTTCACGGAACACACCTCGCTCGCCGTCCTCCCCGTGCTCGACAGGCGCGCTTCGCTGGCGAGCCTGGGGCGGCTCTGGGGCGTTGTCTTCGGGGGCAACATCGTGGGGGCGACGATCTTCGCGGCTATCGCCGCCTTCGTGGGGCCTGGGATGGGGGTGATCGAGCCCTGGGCGCTCGAGGAGATCGCGACCAAGCTCGTCGATCACGACGCCTGGGTGATCGTTCTTTCCGCGATCCTCGCGGGCTGGCTGATGGGCGAGCTGGCGTGGCTGATCGCCTCGGGGCGGGAGACGGTGAGCCAGCTCCTCTTCGTCTGGATCATCGCGACGGCGATCGGCTTCGCCCAGCTCCACCACTCGATCGCGGGGACGGTGGAGGTGCTCGCGGGGTGTTTCGTCTCGCCCGACCTGACGATGGGCGATTTCTGGCGTTTCCTTGGGCTCACGACATTCGGCAACGCTGTGGGAGGGGTGGTGTTCGTGGCGATCATCAAGTACGGGCACGCCATCCGCCATTCGGAGCAGGGAACTGACACGGAACGATCCTGAAATCGATCGCAATCGATTGATGAATCCGCCGGCGGCTGGAATACTCCGTCGATGGGCGGGGTTGAGCCTCCGCCGGACCGGGTTTCACGCCCCATGCTGAACTTGTACGAGGACACCATGCGCACACAAATCGTCGGAACCATCCTCCTCATCGGCGCGCTGACGCTCGTCGGCTGCGGCTCCACCAACTACTCGAACCCGACGCTGACGATCACACGGGCGAGCGTGACGAACAACGCGGCGCAACTTGAGCTCGCGGTGGAGAACCCCTCGGATCTCAATCTGATCCTGAGGGAGATCGACTACTCCCTCTCACTGGGCCCGCTGCCCGTCGCGGAGGGGACCTGGACGGGTGAAGCGGATCTGCCCGCGCAAGGGCAGACGAACGTGACGCTGAACGCTCCGTTCGATCAGCCGCCGCTGGACCCCAGCGCCACGCTTGTCGATTTCACGGGCGTCATGCGCTTCGAGGATCGGTCGGGCTCGGGCAAAATGGAAATGACGACCGCGCCCTTCGCTGAGGAATCGAACGTGACGCGCCGACGCCGCTGAGCCGGCGTTAGGGCAGCGTGTGTTTCTGAACGATCTGATCGAACGCCTCCACCTGCGCGCGCGCCCAGGACTCATCCCGCGCGAGCTCCTTTGCGAGCAAGTCCGCAACGCGCGGCGCCGCCTCGCGCGCGGCCTGCGCGTTGAAGAGAATGGAGCGCGTCCGGCGGGCAAGCGCATCGTCGATCGTGCGCGACATCTCCTCGCGAGCGCTCCAGACGATCTCCGCCGCCCGAACGTCGAGGCGGCCATGAATCGGTTCGGCGAGTGAGGGCTCGGCGTCGATGAGGGACTCGATCTCCGTCCGATCGGCGCCGTAGACGCCCAGGGGGTCGGGCGCCGGCTCCGAGGCGGCGTGGACGGACAGCCGCTTCGTCCGGCAGGGGCGCTGATCCAGCTCTCCGAGCGTCTCGACGTGATCCACGACTTGCTCCGCCATCCGGCGATAGGTGGTCCACTTGCCTCCCGCGATGGTGAGCAGCCCTGAGAGCGGGTCGATGTGGATGGTGTGGTCGCGCGAGAGGGCGGCGGTCCGCTCAACGCCGCCCGCCCTGACGAGGGGTCGGATCCCGGTGAAGACGCTGAGGACGTCCGATCGCTGAACGTCCTTCTCCAGGTAGCGGTTGGCCGTCTCGACGATGAACTCGATCTCCGCCCGTGTCGCCTCAGGCTCGAGGGAGACGCGCTCGATGGGGGTCTCCGTCGTTCCGACGACGACGCGTCCGCGCCACGGGATGGCGAACATGACGCGCCCATCGTCGGTGCGGGGGACCATGATGGCCGCGTCGCTCGGGAGGAAGGAGCGGTCGAGGACAATGTGGGCGCCCTGACTGGGGGCGATCATCTCCTCGGCGCCGGCGCGGTCCATCTTGCGAATCTCGTCTGTGAAAGGCCCCGTGGCGTTGACCACGACGCGCGCGCGCACGGCCCGCTCCTCGCCCGTCTCCTTGTCGCGCACGCGCACGCCCGCGATCCGTCCCGAGCCGTCTTTGACGAAGCCGAAGACGCCCATGTAGTTGAGCGCCGCGGCGCCCTCGCGCGCGGCCGTTTTGGCGAGATCGATCGCGAGGCGGGCGTCGTCGAACTGGCCGTCGTAGTAGAGCGTGCCGCCGCGGAGGCCCTCCTCCTCAATGGTGGGGATCGCCTCGACGACCTTCTCTTTCGAGAGATGCCGGGAGCGCCCGAAGCCGTACTTGCCCGCGAGGGCGTCGTAGACCTTGAGGCCGACGCCGTAGAAGGGGCTCTCCCACCAGTCGTAGGACGGCACGACGAAGGCGAGATCGTGGACCAGATGCGGCGCGTTGCGCCGGAGGCGGCCGCGCTCGCGCAGAGCTTCCATCACGAGGGCGACATTGCCCTGCTGGAGATAGCGCACGCCGCCGTGGGCGAGCTTCGTGCTGCGGCTGGACGTGCCTTTGCCGAAGTCGGAGCGCTCGAAGAGCGCGCAGGCGTGCCCGCGAGAGGCGGCGTCGACGGCGACGCCCAGCCCCGTCGCCCCGCCTCCGATGACGACGAGATCGAATCCGCGCTTGCGATCATCGAGGCGGGCGATCATCTCCTCGCGCTTCATGGCGGAGTCTCCCGCTCGGCCCATCCGCCGGCCCGGCGCACGGCCTCCGCCCAGCGGTCGCGCCGGCCCCGGGCCTCGTCCGCGGAGATGGTCGGCTCGAAGACGCGCTCGGCGCGCCACGTCGCCTCGAGGGCCGCTTCATCCTTCCAGACGCCCGTGGCGAGGCCCGCCATGAAGGCGGCGCCCATCGCCGTCGTCTCCAGCACTTCGGGTCGGACGAGGGGGCGCTGAAGAATGTCCGACTGGAATTGGAGCATGAGGTCATTGGCGGCGGCGCCGCCGTCGACGCGGAGCTCATCCATCCGCTCGCCCGCGTCGCGCTCCATCGCCTCGAGCAGGTCGGCGATCTCGAAACAGATCCCCTCGAGCGCGGCGCGGGCGATGTGTCCGGCGGTAGAGCCTCGGGTGAGCCCCAGGATGGCGCCGCGCGCGTAGGGATCCCAGTGCGGGGCGCCAAGCCCGGTGAGCGCCGGGACGAGGTAGACGCCGTCGGAGTCGGCGACGCTTCGGGCGAGACCCTCGATTTCGGAGGAATCGCGGATGAGCCCGAGCCCGTCGCGCAGCCACTGGACGATGGCGCCGCCGACAAAGACGCCGCCTTCGAGCGCATAGGTCGTTCGTCCCGCGCGCCGCCAGGCAATGGTGGTCAGCAGATGGTGCTCGGATTCGACGGGCGCCTCACCCGTGCTCGTGAGGAGGAAGCAGCCCGTGCCGTAGGTGTTCTTAGCGCGCCGGCGCGCAAAGCAGGCCTGCCCGGCGAGGGCCGCCTGTTGATCGCCGATGACGCCCGCGATGGGGACGGGCTTGCCGAGGAGAGGGGCGTCCGTCTCCCCGACAACGGCGCTGGTGTCGATGACATCGGGAAGCATGGAGCGGGGCACGCCGAAGAGATCGAGCAGTTCGTCATCCCACTCCTGCGTGTGGATGTTGAAGAGCAGCGTGCGCGAGGCGTTGGTGGCGTCGGTGGCGTGGAGGCGACCTTCCGTCATCCTCCAGAGCAGCCACGAATCGATCGTCCCGAAGGCGAGCTCGCCGCGCTCCGCCTTCTGGCGCGCGCCGGGGACGTGCTCGAGAAGCCAGGCGACCTTGGTTCCGGAGAAGTAGGCGTCGATGACGAGGCCCGTCTTGCCGCGGATGACGCTTTCCGCTCCATCCGCGGCGAGGCGATCGCACATGCCGGCGGTGCGCCGATCCTGCCAGACGATGGCGTTGTGAATGGGCTCGCCCGTGGCGCGCTCCCAGACGACCGTCGTCTCGCGCTGGTTGGTGACTCCGACGCCGGCCAGATCGCCGGCGCGCAGGCCCGCGCGGCGCATCGCCTCGCTCATGACATCTGCCTGGGTGGACCAGATCTCGCTCGCATCGTGCTCGACCCAGCCCGCTCTGGGGAAGATCTGACGAAACTCCTTTTGAGCGGTCGCGATCTCGCGTCCGTCGGCGTCGAAGACGATCGCCCGGCTGCTGGTCGTCCCCTGGTCCACTGCGAGCAGCTGCGCCATGCCTTCTCACGCCGCCGAGGGGGCGTCTCCCAACAAGCGCTCGGCCTCGTCGACGGCGGCGGCGGCGTCGACGCCCGAGCCGTCGGCGCCGAGTTTGCGCCAGATGTCGGGCGTCTCCTGAAACGCGCATCCGCCGGCGAGAATCTTGACATTCGAGCCGCGGGGCGTTTGTCGGATGGCGTCGATGGCGAGTTGCATGGCGGGGATCTGCGTGGTGATGGCGGCGGAGAGGGCGACGACATCGGCGCCGAAGACCTCGACGGCCCGGGCAAGATCCTCCGTCGGAACGTCTCCGCCCAGATTGACCGCGCGCCATCCCGCCATCTCGAAGAAGTCGGCGACGGCGCGGATGCCGACATCGTGCGCATTGCCCGCGACGCCCGCGCAGACGGCGACGCGCCCGTTCGGCTCGGCGCGATCCGCGCTGTGCAACAGAATGGCCATGGCGTCGCGCGCGGTGTCGGTCGCGAAATGCTCCTCGGCGATGTCGATCTCACCCAGATGCCACATGGTTCCAATCTCGCGCTGCGCAGGCAGGAGAACGTCGAGGTAGATGCGGCGGATGGGCGCGCCCTCCTCGACGGCGCGCACGATGAGGTCAAGCGCGGCGCGGCGATCGCCCTCGAAGATGGCGCGCAAGAACTCCAGCGCGAGGCGCCCTTGCTCGGTGTCCGCCTCGAGTCGGGGCTCCGCGTCGCTCACCTGCTCTTCGAAGAGCCCGATCGCCTCGTCGACGATGGCGGTAACGGGTCCGGCGCCGGCGGGCGGGAGCTCCGACGCCAGCGTCTCGCGCAGCGACGCGAGGGCCTGACGGAGATCAGACTCCTCAACGTCGCGAGCGGCGAAGGCGCGGCGCGACCATTCGACCTGGCGCAGGAAGAGTCTCGGCTGGTCGACGGAGACGGCGGCCGCCAGCTCCTCGATGCGCTGCGTCAGATGCCGGCGCCAGTGAGCGAACGCCTCCTCGCTCGATTGTCCGAGCCGGTCCACGAGCGTCTCCGCAGCCCGGGCGCCGTAGGCGGCCGCGCCGCTCCGCAGCAACTCAGATAGGAATCCGCTGGAGCCAGCCATCCCGGCGCCTTTCATCGATCGCCCGCCATCGAATCCGATCTCTCCGCCAGATCAATCGTAACACGCTCCCTCGATTCTTTCCGGCGATGAGGCGACGACGAGCATGGAGCAGGCAAACCCGCAAGAGCCCGACGCAACGACCCGAATAGGGGTTCACCTCGCGGAGAAGGCGGCGCATCTTGCGGAAGGCGGGGAGATCGATGCAGTGCTCATCAGCGCCGCCGCGCTGGACGGAACCGTCAAGGCCGCGCTCGCCCGCGCCTCCGTCAAGCTGCTGGTCGTCGACGACGGGGCCCCCGCCTTGGCTTCTCGAATCGAGGAGGCGGAGCGAATCCACGGGGACGGTCTCGATCTTCCGAGATGCGCGCATCGTGGCGGAGATCGAGAAGCTCCGCTCGATGCGCATCCGCTCGATCAGCGAGCCGATGGAGGACTGAGCGAAGGCCTCGGCGTCATGATCCGGTGGACAGGAAACGCGGCGCCGACCTCGAGCCATTCATCAAATGCGTTCCACGCGGCGAGCCCGTCGGTCGCGCGCGGTTCGAGCAGGTAGGCGGCGAGTCGCCCCAGCGGCTGGGCGGTCGGGATCAGCGCATCGCCGGCGCGCAGGCGCATCATCGCCCGCTCGGAATGGACGGTCAGCTCGACGCGCCGATGCCACTCGTAGACGCGATCGGCGCGCTGGACGCCCTCGATCCGGTAGCGCTGGGCGTCGACTTCGGCGTCGCGCTCGAGCTCGATCAGCTCGATCCCGTGCGCGCGGAGGAGGCGGATCGCGTCAACGCATTCGGCGGGCAGCGCGTACGCCCAGGGCGTGCGGACGAAATCGACGCCCACGAAGTCGTTCCAAAAGGCGGACTCGTACGTTCTAGGCTCGATCGGATCGGGGCGCCCGCCGGGACCATGCCGCTCCTCGTAGCCCAGGATCTCCACCTTCTCCGCGAACGAACGCGCCTCGACTCGCACGGGCAGCGGCGGGGCGGCGGACGGATCAACGCCCCAGGCGATCTGCTTCTCGCGCGCGCTCGACCGCTGCGACTCCATCTCGGAGCGATTGGCGGCGGTGAAGCGGAGAACCTCTTCGCAGAAGGCGCGCGTCGCCAGGACGCGATCACGGAACGGCGCGTAGGCGTACGCCTCCGTGATGACGCTGTGCACGCTGCGCAGGCCGCGATAGGCGACGCCGTAACGCGGCTCCGCGGGATAGGTGACCCACTTGGTGTGATCGTCGGCAAAGTTTCCGTAAAAGAAGGTCTGGTAGCCCGTCTCGCTCTCGACCGCCCGTCCGATGCGAGGGAGCATTTCGTCGCGCACATACTCCAGGATGCGCCTGTCGCCGGCGGGATGCTTCGGCCCCTGGTAGGTCAGCGTGTAGCGGTGGAGCGATCCGTTGGTGGTGTGGGTGTCGACGACGACGAGGGGATCCCACTCGTTCTGAAAGGCGACGATCGCGCGGGTCTCGGGAGCGTCGAGCTTCACCCAGTCGCGGTTGAGATCGAGCCCCTGGGCATTGTGGCGCTCACCCATCCGCTCGGGCCCATTCTGGCCCGGACGGTTGTCGGGGCTCATGCGCTCGTTGCCGTCGACGTTCAGAATCGGGACGAGGCAGACGACCAGCTCATCGAGCACGTCTGGAGCCTCATGCAGGGCCAGATCGCGCGCGATCATGCCGAGCGCCTCCTTCCCGCAGATCTCCCCGGCGTGAATGCTCCCGAAGAGCAGGACGACGGCGCGATCGCCGACATCCTCGACCGTGCGCACAGGCGGATCAGCGATGATGGCCATCGGAATCGGGCGTCCCTCAAAGGATCGCCCGATCGCCCTGAGCGTCATCCGATCCGACCGCTCCACGATCGCCTCGAGCTGGGCGTTGGCCTGAGCCAGCGTGCCGGTCTGCGTGAAAGAGCTGCGCTCGCCGACGGTCAGCAGGGCCGGATCGTCAGGCGGAGGCGGCGCGCCGCGGGGCGATCGAGGCGCGGCGCAAGCCGCGGGGAGGACGAAGCTGAGGAGCAGAAGCAGGGCCAGGCGTGGGGACATGTCGGGCAGTGTACGGATCGTCGCCGCACGGGCGTCGCGAATGGCGGAGGGCCCGGGATCGGCTCCATCCGAAAAATATTGTTGATCGGAATCGATGGATCGGTAGGTTGCTCAGAAGCGCGGCGGCGCTCTGACCCGACTCGGACACCGCACTCCACGGAGCAGCAGATGATGCGCAGAATCAGAATCCTCCTCGCGCTCGCGATCGTCGGCGGCGTCGGCTGGGGAGTGCACGCCGCCGCGGAGAGCGCCCGCTCGACGTCCAGCGCCGGGGCCTACGGCCTCGCCTTCATCGGCGCGGAGGCGACGGACGAGCCGCCCCCCGATTTCGTGAACTGGGAGACGCCGCACGTTCATCCGATCGACCTGACGCCGGATGGAACGAAGCTGCTGGCGGTGAACCTGCCGGATGCGCATCTGGAGGTCTTCGATCTGACTGCGGGCTCGCGCCCGGCGTTGGTCGCGTCGATTCCAGTGGGGGTGGATCCGGTCACGGCGCGCGCGCGGACGAACGATGAAGCGTGGGTGGTGAACCGCGTCTCCGATACGATCAGCGTGGTCGACCTCTCGGCGAGGACGGTCGTGGCGACGATCGAGACGGCGGACGAGCCGGCGGACGTCGTCTTCGCGGGCTCGCCGGCGCGAGCCTTCGTCTCCTGCTCGGAGGCTGATCTGATTCAGGTCTTCGATCCTGCGGCCACCTCGTTCCCGACGACGCCGCTGAATGAGATCGACATTCTGGGGCGTGAGCCGCGGGCGCTGGCGACGGATGGACAGACGGTGTACGCCGCGATCTTCCAGTCGGGGAACCGGACCACGATCCTGGGCGGAGGGCTGACCATTCCCGACGGATTTCCGCCCAACGTGGTGAATCATCCGGACGGTCCCTACGGGGGCGTGAACCCGCCGCCGAACGATGGGGCTTTGTTCAAACCGGCGCAGAACCCGGACAACCCGTCGCCGCCGGCAGTCGGGCTGATCGTTCGCAAGGACGAGCAGGGCCACTGGATGGACGACAACGGCGGCGACTGGACGGCCTTCGTCTCGGGGGCGAACGCGGCGGAGTCCGGGCGCCCGGCGGGTTGGGATCTGCACGACCACGACATTGCGAAGATCGACGCCGACGGGCTGAGCGTCTCCTACGAGACGGGCCTGATGAACATCTGCATGGCGCTGGCGGCGCATCCGGTGAGCGGCGACGTCGCGCTGGTGGGCACGGACGCGACGAACGAGATCCGCTTCGAGCCGGTGGTGAACGGGCGCTTCCTGCGGGTGCAGGCGGCGATCGTGGATTCAGACGGCGTCTCCGCGCCCTCGATCGTGGACCTCAACGACCATCTGCCCGGGACGAGCGAGATTCCCTTCCAGCCGATTCCGCAATCGGAGCGCGATGAGTCGCTTGGCGATCCACGCGCGATCGTCTGGTCGGACGACGGCGCGCGGGGCTACGTGGCGGGGATGGGCTCGAACAACGTCATCGTCATCGACTCCTCCGGCGCGCGCGCCGGACTCAACCCCACGATCGAGGTGGGCGAGGGGCCGACGGGACTGGCATACGACGGGGCGCGATCGCGGTTGTACGTGATGAACAAGTTCGAGAGCTCGATCTCCGTGGTGGACACAGTGACGGAGACGGAGCTGTTCCGCGTGCCGATGCACGACGCGACACCGGAGGCGATCCGGAATGGTCGCCGCCATCTTTATGACACGCACGCAACGTCGGGTCTTGGTCATGTCTCGTGCGCCTCCTGCCATGTCGATGCGCGGATGGATGGACTCGCGTGGGATCTGGGGAACCCCGCGGGCGAGATGAAAGCCTTCGATCAGAACTGCCGGACGAGCGGGTGCGAGGACTGGCATCCGATGAAGGGGCCGATGACGACGCAAACGCTCCAGGACATCATCGGCAAGGAGCCGCTGCACTGGCGGGGGGATCGATTCGGGCTCGAAGAGTTCAACGGCGCCTTCCCGGGGCTGATGGGCGACGATGAGACGCTGACGGCGGCGGAGATGCAGGAGTTCGAGGACTTTTTGGCGACGATCCATTTCCCTCCGAATCCGCTCCGTAACTTCGACAACACGCTGCCCACGGATGTGCCGCTGGCGGGCCACTTCACGACGGGTCGCTTTGCGCCGCCCGGGCAGCCGCTGCCGAGCGGCGATGCGCAGGCGGGCTTGCTCGCCTATCGCACGGCGGCGCTGGACGGCGTGCAGTGTGTGAGCTGCCATACGCTGCCGACAGGCGCGGGCGCCAACGGCTTCTTCGACGGCTTCGGCTTCAACGAGATCCCGCCGGGACCCTTTGGCGAATCCCACCTGGCCGTCGTCTCGTCCGATGGGTCCACCAACGTCACGATGAAGATCGCGCAACTGCGCAACCAAGGCCAAAAGGTGGGGTTTAACACGACGCAGACGATGAACACCCGCGGCTTCGGGTATCTGCATGACGGGAGCGTCGATTCGATCGAACGATTCCTCGCCGAGCCCGTCTTCAGCACGGCGGACGTGCAGCAACTGGCGAATCTGGTCGCCTTCATGCTCGCCTTCTCGGGATCCGATCTGCCGGAGGGCTCGCCCTTCAATCTCTTCGAGCCTCCCGGCGTCGCGAGCCAGGACACACATGCGGCGGTGGGCGCGCAGACGACGCTGGTGGAGCTCGCGACGGCGCTCGCTACGCAGATCGACTTGCTCGACGAGATGGTGAGCCTCGCCGAATCCGGAGACGTGGGCCTGATCGTCAAGGGCGTCTTTGAAAACGAGGCGCGCGGCTTTGCGTACGTCGGCGGCGGCGAGTTTCAATCCGACCGCCAGAGCGAGACCATCTCGGACGCGGCGCTGCGCAGCGCGGCGGCGCCCGGCTCCGAGCTGACGTACACCGTCGTCGTCAAAGGCGCGGAGACGCGCCTCGGGCTCGATCGGGATCGCGACGGCTTCTTCGATCAGGACGAGGAGGACGCGGGGACCAATCCCGCCGATCCCGCGAGCTTCCCGGGGGCGTGCGTCGCGGATCTCGATGGCGACGGGGCGGTCGGGAGCGAGGATCTCGCGCTGCTGCTGGGCGGGTGGGGCGTGTGCACGAGCGACCCGTGCCCGGCGGATCTCAGCGGCGACGGCGAGGTGGGCTCTCAGGATCTCGCGCTGCTGCTCGGGGGGTGGGGAGCGTGCGCAACGCCGGCGCGCACACCGGCGCCCGAGCGCAGTCCACGCGTCGACATCCGGGGGCCGACGGTCGATCCGGAGACGACGCATCTCCGCGTCGGACATTGAGACTCTTGTCAGTGCGGATGACCACAGCCCGAGAGGGCGGCGGGGACGCCGATCGGGCTGCCGGGGGGCGCGGGGGGCGCTTCGCGATCGGGCGTCGCGGGCTGGTGGGGACGGCTGAGGAAGCGGTCGATGTCGTACAGCAGGGATGACTCGTGCCAGCCGCCCGGGGCGTTCAGCACATTCGCCCTGGACGCCACCAACTGCATCCACTGCCGCAGCGCCGCCTGCGCCTGGGCGCGGATCTCGCCTGACTCGGCGCGCTCCGCCAGCTCCATCAGACGGTCGAGATAGATGCGCTCGACCACGCGCGACAGCGGTTGCGATCGCGCGTCGCCCGCAATCGCGCCCTGTGGGCGAATCTGATCGACGAGACGCTCGTGCAAACCCAGCAGATCCGGGACGTCGAGCCCGGAGCGCCGTTGCTCCGCCAGGCGGGCGAGGCGGGCTTCGTCGAAGATCGCGCGCAGGACGAGCTCCGACGCGACCCCCGCCGCCGCGAGCGGGTCGAAGAACGTCCCGCCCGTGTAGCCCCGGAGCATCTCCCGATTGGGCGACTCGTTCGCGGGGCGGGGCAGCAGGAGGCGGACGACGGAGTCGGGGACGTCCAACGCCTCGGGGCGAATCGTTGAGAACAGCGCATCGATGGCGGCGCGCTGGCGCTCGGCTTCAACCGGGCGGGAAGTGCCGATGTCGTCGCCGCGCAGTCCATAGCCGAACTCGACGCCGCCGATCACCTTCGCCGCCGCCTCGACCTGATAGCGATGATGCAGGTAGACGGGCACGAAGACTTCGTGCAGATAGGCCAGCGGCCGCCCGATCGGGATGTTGCGCTGCCCGAAGTTGTCGATGGCGATGCGGCGGACGCGCATGGTGTCGAGCAGGGCGGCGATGGGATCGGCCCCGTTGTCCCACAGGCTCGCGGCGGGATGGGCGTCGCCGATGGATCGGGCGTCGGCGTCGGTGATGTAGACGTACCCCGCCTCGACGCCCTCGCGCGCGACGCGATCGAGCTCGGCGGCCTCATCGGCGGCGGCGGGGAAGTCGCTGTAGGCCCAGCGGACGGTGTGAATGTCCCACTCGCCGATGCCGACGTCGTACGCCTCGGAGAAGTCGAGTTGATTGGCTCGCTCGATGCGCACAAGCGGCGCGGGATAGTCCATCACGGAGGCGCGTCCCCATGTGGACGCGGCGAAGTTGTGTGAGAAGCCGAGCGTGTGCCCGACCTCGTGCGCCGAGAGCTGGCGGATGCGGGCCAGGGAGAGCTGGATGGGGTCGTCCGGCGCGCCCGTGCCCGTCTGTTCAGTCCCCGCGAGCCCTTCGAAGAGGAGGCGATCCTGCCGGACGCGCAGGGAGCCGAGCGAGACGTGTCCCTTGATGATCTCACCGGTGCGCGGATCGACGATCGAGCCGCCGTAGGACCAGCCGCGGGTGGCGCGGTGCACCCACTGCACGAAGTTGTAGCGCACGTCGAGCGGATGCATCTCCTCCGGCGCGACGCGAACCTCGTAGGCGTTCTCGAAACCGGCTTTCTCGAAGGCCTCCGCCCACCACTGCGCGCCTTCAACGAGCGCCGTGCGCACGGGCTCGGGCGCGCCGCGATCGATGTAATAGACGATCGGCTCCTGCACGGACGAGGTCGGCGCCGAGGGATTCGTCTTCTCGAGGCGGTGGCGCGCGATCCAGCGCCGGATCAGAGGCTCATCGAGATCGGCGGCGTAGTCCTGGAACGAGATGGAGAAGCATCCGATGCGGGGATCCCATTCGCGCGGCTGATAGCCATCATCGGGCAAGCGCACGAGCGTCTGGCGCACGACGAAGGAGATCGCCGACGGCTCCACCGCCACGGCGCGCACCTCGGATCCGGGATCGCTGGAGGTGAAGGTCAGTGTCGCTTCGAGGACGATGTTGTCGGGGAAGGCGAGGCAGTCCTCCGTCATGGCGAGGCTGCGATCGGCGTCGAGTGAAAAATCGCCCTGACCAGTCCGACGGAGGCGCGTGGCGATGGCGTGGGCGTCACGGACGATGAAGGACGTCGCGTCGACGAGCAGGCGATCCGTATCGGGATCGTGCAGGGCGATCTCGCCGGTCCAGAGGATCGACGGCGCGAAGGATTCCTCCACCGCGCGGATCTCCGCCGGGTTGTCGCTCTGCGCGCGGAAGCGGACGTTCCGTTGCTCGACGAGCAGACGCCCGCCGACGACACGGAGCCTGACGAGACGGCTGTCCCCGAGTTGCGAACGGTCGAGGCCGACGGGATTCGAGCCGAGTCCCTGCCGCAGGCTTTCGACGAGGATGAACTCCCCCACGACGCCCGCGTCGCCAGGCGGGGGCAGCTCCATCCAGACCCGTCCCGCATCGTCATCGATATGCACGCGGACGAGACCGTCGAGCGTGCGCATGTCCTCGACACGCTCGGCGATGGTCTTGGGTTCGGACTCCTCCGATTCTTCCTGAGCGAGCGCGGTCATGGGCAGCGCAAGCAGAACGAATGCAAGAACGGCGATGGCGCGCATGGATCTCTCCTTCAATGAGATGGGGGAGTGTACCGGCCGCTTCACGACAAATCGGCGCCCTTCGACCGGTAATACGGCCCGAGATGCGTCCGCTCGGGCGAGGCGAACTTGCGGGCCATGATCTCGCTCCACTTCGCCGGGGCGTCGCCGCGGGCGCGGCGGTACGCCTCGTATGCCTCGTCGTACTCGCCCATGAGCGCGAGCATGCGCTCATCCGACGGATATCGATCGTCGAAGAGCACGCTCTCGACGGGCAGGCGCGGGCGCGGGATGGGCTCCTCGTCGGGCAGGCCGACGCAGAGGCCGTAGATCGGCAGGACGCCCTCGGGCAGTTCGAGCAACTCGTCCACCTTCGCGAGGTCGTTGCGCAAGCCGCCGATGTAGCAGATTCCGTAGCCCATCGACTCGAAGGCGATGACCATCTTCTCCGCGAAGAGCGACGCGTCGATCACGCTGAGCAGGAACGCCTCCAAGCAGGCGTCATACTCCTCGCCGTCGCGCGCGCAGGCGAGGCGATGGCGGCGCGTGTCGCCACAGATGACGAAGAAGGCGCCGCAGTGGACGATCTTCGGCTGCGGCCCGGCCAGATCGGCGATGGCCGCGCGAGTCGCCCCGTCGGTGACGCGAATGAGGCAGTACGCCTGCACGGCGGAGGAGGTCGACGCCCGCTGCCCCGCTTCGACGGCGGCGCGGATGTGGTCGTCGGGGACGGGATCCGGCTTGAAGCGGCGGATGGAGCGGTGGGAGCGGAGGAGGGAGAGTGTGTCGGTGTCGCTGGGCATGGGCGGAGGGTAGGAAGTCCGACATTCGAGCGGGGGAGACCACCGCTACGCTGCTTCCATCTCCCGCCTTGGCATCGAAATCTCCTACGCGGCTCGGCCGCGGGTGGTGGCGGCCTATCTCGGGCTGATGCTGCTGGGGCTGGCGGCAACGGGAGAGCGGGGCGCCGAAGCGCCGGGTCAGTGGGCGCCGCTCGCGGGGATGCGCCGCGCGACGCGCCTTTTTCCCTTTCGGAGGCGCTTGAGCGGCCGCTTCAGACGGTGCTTGAGGTCGTAAAGCACGAACGGCAGTCGACGCCGCAGCGTGAAGGGCTCGTTGCGGACTTCGAGGTACATCCCCACGAATGTCTTGCGTCCCTCCCAGTGCAGCGGATGGCAGATGCGCTTCAGATCCGAGAGGCGATGGGCCATGCTCATCCCGCGGTTCAGAAAGCGGGCGCGCCCGGTGTCGATCAGCGAGAAGGCGATGTCGCCGCCCGCGAGTTTGCGAACCAGGATGTTGCCGGCGGAGAGATCGCGGAAGAACACCCGCCGACGGTGCATGTCGAACAGGAAGGCGCTCAGGCGCCGGTAGAACTCATCGGCGGGGACTCCCTCGTACGACTCTTGCCCGGCCGCGTAGGCGGTGAAGAACGAGCGCACGGAGAGGCCGCCCGGGGTGAACTCGCAGATGTAGTAGCTCTCGCGCAGAGCGGCTCGCTCGGCGCGCTCGAAGAAGGCGATGGGGCGGGGCGTCTCGATCCCTCGGCGGGCCAGCTCGCAGGCGCCGTTCCAGCTCCGTCGCGCCTTGGAGGGCTTGCGGCGATCCATGATGCGCTTGTGCCACTTCGTGAGCAGGGCGCGCTTGACCACGAGCGAGCCGTCGCCGCCTCTGGGGTCGGCGATCCGCCAGACGGTGTTCCGCGCATCGCGCAGGACGGCCTGCCGCTCCACGTGATCGATTCGGTCGGGGGAGATCGCCTCCAGCAGCGTTCGGCGCTCCTCGTCGGTCTCGGCGTTCACGGCGCCGCGCCAGCCGTTCTGCTCATACAGCTCGACGGGGCGATGGATGGCGAAGTTCGGAATCGGGCGGGCGCCGCTCCGCAGGCGGGGCGGACGGTCGCGGGGCCAGTGGACGTAGCAAGGCGACTCGGTGAGGAGCGAGGGCGGCCCGTCAAGGCGCCGACCGTCGCGATCGAACCACTCCCCGGCGCCCAGGTCCTGCGGCTCATAGAGGGAGGCGGGCTCGGCGGCTCGCCCGTCGATCGTCCAGTGCGCGTGGATGACGGCGTCCCCGCGCGTGAAGACGTGGGACTCGAGGCCGAATCCGCAGTCGGCTCGCCCCTCGTAGCGCGAGCCCGGGAGCCGCTCCGTCAGAGCGCACATGGCGCGTCCCGCCGGACGAACGCGATAGCGGGCGACGTCGCCGCACGCGAGCTCGTAGAGGGTGACGTGCGGGATCGGCGTGGGGTATTCATCGGTCCCGTCGTCTACGACGCCCTCTCGCTGGCCGATCAGCGGACCCCAGTAGGCGCGGGTCAGGCCGGCGGACGCCGCGGTCAGGATGAGGTACCGAACGAGGTAATCCGCCTGCTTGTCCTCGACGTTGGGCAGGACGCGGTTGATGCGCCGCTTGCTCCAGGCGGCGTGTGTCGACCAGGTTTCGGGCACGCCGTAGAGCTCTGCGATCTTGCTAAGCAGGCGCGCCTTCTTGACAAGCGTGTACTTGATGACGGGCGCCATCCGCTGTCCGAGGATCCGTCGATCGTAGAGCTCAGGCTCGCAGGTCCGCTCGGCGAAGAGGTTGTCGGTGTGTATGTCGGGCAGCAGGCCTTCGGACCTCATGCCGGCGAGCAGGGCGACGTTGTAGAGCGGCTCGAAGTCGGTGACATTCGGCCCCGCCAGCTTGACGGAGCGGCTGCGCGCCTCCTCGTGCGCGATGCGCCACGCGCGCATGAATGCGGGGACGGCGCTGTAGCCGGACCACTTGCGGCGGTTGACCGTCGAGCCGATCTCCACGGCTTCGATGCGACCGCCCCAGCGATCCAGCGTCTGGCCGACAAAGGCGCGCCAGCAGCGCTGCGACGCCTCGGTCTCGATGGCGCGCGCCTCCTCGAAAGGCTGGACGAGATGGAGGAGGACGATGAAGGATTCGTCGAGCAGGCGGTCGAGGAAGCGAGCGGTGTGGCGGTCGTCGCTGCCGTAGGTGTAATCCAGGCGGACGTGACGGATTCCCATCTCGCGGAGGCGATTGATCACGTACTCGTCGCACGCGGGATCGGGGGAGGAGGCGACGCAAATGCCGATGAACGTATCCGGCACTCTGTGGCCGGAGGGCGGGATGTGTCCGGCGGGAAGAAAGGCGCCCCCCCGCGCGACGAAGCGGAGGTTCGAGATGGCCAGATCCGTGAACTTCATCGTCGGGCGGCCGCGGAGCATAGCGGCGAGCGGCGGCACGGGCGGGGCGCGTGGGCCCGGTATGGCATCGACCTCGACCACGGCGGGCCGCTCGAGGGCGGGCCAGGATGCTGGCGATCTCCGCGTGGCGTTCGTCGGCGGTCATGTGGTCGGGGTTGCGCCCCGTCGGCATGGAAGACTTCGAGACAGAGGTCCTGTCTCGGGTTATCTATGCCGTGAGTACATTGGTTGCGCAAAGGGCCAACGCCTCCCGCGATGTCAAAGCGCCGACTACTTGTCCTCGTCGCCCTCGCCGGCCTGTTGCCGATCACGCTCCGCGGCCTGCTGCTTGGCGAGTTCGAGTAGTTCCTCCCACGATGGGAAGCGGTAAGGCGCCTCGAATTCCTGCGTGCCAGGGAGAGGCGTGTCCGTGGCCCCTTGAAACGCCTCGCCCGCCGGAGGCGTCATCTCGCCTTCAGGTATGGCGCTGATCGTCTTCTCGTCGATCAGCACGCCATCACGGGATGCCCCCTCGAAGTTGGTGATGCGCTCTTCGAGCTCTGCGATGACTGCGTCAGCGCCATCGCCGAGCCGCTCGCGGAGATAGGCCCCGGCGGCTTCGCGCGTCGGCCACCAGAGCGTGTCGATGTCGCCCTGTATCAATGCACGTTGGACTTGATCAGATCTTGGGTCAAGACGGAATCCGGATCCAAACGCGGCTTCAAACAATGTGGCGGCGGGAAACTCAAGTTGAACCGTAAATGCGCCAGATGGCGGTGTAGGGATTTCAATACGATCTGTCGGGATACCCGTGTTTGGATCAACCAGGAAGCGGGCCGACCCTGCGGCGAGATAGGCATCGGCAAGACTAGCACCCTGAAGTTCGGCCTCGTCTAGCGTCGCGCCCTGAAGATGAGCACGCTGTAGGCTCGCGCCCTGGAGTCGGGCCTTCCACAGAAAGGCGCCTTGAAAATTTGCATAGCTTACGTTTGCGCACTGAAGTTCAGTTCTCGCTAGCTTCGCCGCCTGAAGCTGAGCATGCACTAAAGCCGCGCCCTGAAGTCCAGCTTCCGCTAGATTCGCCGCCTGAAGCTGAGCATGCCGTAAATCCGCGCCCTGAAGTTGAGCGAGCTGTAAATCCGCGCCCTGAAGATGCGCTTGCCCCAGGCCCGCACCCTGAAGATTAGCCGCGAAAAGATCTGATCCGTCCAGCCGAGCATAACGCAGATTCGTGCCCTGAAGATTGGCAGACGTTAAATCGGCATTATGAAGCCGCGCCCATCGCAGGACTACGTGCTGAAACTGGCCGCCTACTAGTGTGGCATTAGGTAGTTGTACATGGTCAAGCTGGTTCACTCTTATGTGACGCAAATCTGGATGTACAACCTGTGTTTGGCGTACTCTTATTAGTAAAAGGGTATGCGCAGGCGCATGCAGCACGGAGAGCGATTCAGTGCGTCTTTTATCGCGTAGCAGATCATTCAGTCGCTTGTCAACGTCGTCGTGCAGCGTGCCGCTCGTATCAAAGATCGCGTGCCACACGCAGCCGCCCTCGGGTGTCTCGTCCGCATTTCCGAAACCGAGGCGGTGCAGGGCGTGGGCGATGGCCGTGCTAACCGATCCAATCTCTTCGTCACTCCACGTGCCGCCCGGCGAGGGTCGGTCGCTCTTGGCGTAGAGAAGCAAGCGCTCGGCGAGGGAGCGCAGGTTGGGATAGACGGTGCGTATTCCTGGTGTGCGCGTCGCGGGTGAAGGCGACCAGTCGGGATCTACGAGTTCGACCGGCATCAGCATAGCCTCGGGCAGACGCCCGAGCGCATACACGACCGCACCCGCTGAGGCGTTGTTGTCGAGGATCATCGTGATCTCGTCATAACTCCGAGCTGCGTTCTGCTGTTGCAAGTCTGCCTGGCGCGCAATAGCCGCGAGGCGACCTTCTAGTTGAATGAGTTGATTCTGCTCGGTCAGCCGCTCGGTCTGCTGGGTGAGCACGACGAGTTGGCTGGCGGTGATCGCTCCGCCGACAATGCCCGCCAAGGCAGCGAGCGTGAGCCAGTACGCTCGTCCGATGAAGAACGCTCTGAGGAGCGTCGCAGCGTCGCCCCTGCTCTCGTCGAGGACGTTCCGGATCAGTGTGCTCGGCGACTGGTCTGGGCGGTGGGCCGCATCGGACAGGCGGTGTAATACTCGCGTTGCCGCCCGCTCACCCGCGGGAACGAACCATCGCTTGAGCACCAGGAGCAGGACGACCACCACGATCGCCACTGCGGCCACGAATCCCAACGCACGCACTAATTGATAGACCGGGAAGCGGCCGAAGCATAAGAATACGCCGATCGTAATCCCCGTAACCAGAAGGAGAATGAGCCCCATCGCTTTGAGCGCCGTGCGAACCCGGCTCGGAGGGTCGCCTTCGGGCCGCTTCACGGGCGCAGTGTCCTCGGTCCGAGGCTCGGGATCGGGCTTGGGATCGGTTGGATCGGTTGTGTCCATGGATTGAGGGATCGTACCGTGGTCAGCCGTTCATGACTCATTGCGTCGCCCAACTTGCTGGCACGCCGCTCAAACGCGACTGACGCACGCACTCCGGAAGGGTGTGGTGCTGGCTTCGAGACTCGCCTGCGAGTGAACTCGAGGAAGGAAGCTGATGCCATTCGTGAGCCACTTCATTGCCTTGGGGTTCACTCCGCGTAGGCGAGCCAAACAGTCACAGTTGCCTCCGCCCCTCCAGAGACAACCATCCCATCACCCGTGCCCACGTCTCGACCAGAGACTCAGAGACTCCGGCCCCGATTCCGTCGACCCAGGCGCCGTCCGGGCGCGAGCCGGTTAACCCGGCGTTGTTCCCGAGAGACCGGCCACAACCCCAAGCACCCGCAAACCCGCGACCACGGGCCAAAACGACGAACACCGCCGAGGTCTCTCGGCGGCGTTCATCGACAACCGTGGGGCCGGCGGTGTTTGCAACCGGCGGTGAAATAGCGGGGGCGGGATTCGAACCCGCGACCTCCGGGTTATGAGCCCGACGAGCTACCAGACTGCTCTACCCCGCAATCTGTGGACCAAGACGATAGGCCCCGGCCCGGCGGTGTCAAGCGAGGATTGGATCGCTGAGCAGCCTGGACAACGCCGTCAGCCGATGCGCTCCGCGCCGCCCATGTAGGGGCGCAGGGGCTCGGGGATCGTCACGGAGCCGTCCTCGTTCTGGTGGATCTCGAGCAGCGGGATGAGGATGCGCGGGCTTGCGAGGACGGTGTTGTTCAGTGAATGGCAGAAGACGGTCTTTCCGCCCGACGCCTCGTCGCGATAACGCATGTTCAGGCGGCGGCACTGGAAGTCGTAGAGGCGCGAGGCGGAGTGCGTCTCGCCGAAGGCGCCGGTGGGGCGGCCTTGCGCATCCTCTTCGCCGCGGCCCGGCATCCAGCACTCGATATCGATCATGTCGGCGTTCTTCGGGCCGAGATCGCCCGTGCAGCACTGGAGCAGGCGATAGGGCAGCTCGAGCGATTGGAGCAGCTCTTCGACGATGCCGATCATCGCCTTGTGCCACTGGCGGCTCTCCTGCTCATCCGCCCGGCAGATGACGACCTGCTCGACCTTCTCGAACTGGTGGATGCGGTAGAGCCCCGCCGTCTCGCGTCCGGAGGCGCCCGCCTCGCGCCGGAAGCAGGTTGAGACCGTTGCGAGCTTCATGGGCAGGCGATCCGCATCGAGGATCTCATCGGCCCACATGCCCATGAGGCTCACCTCGCCCGTCCCCGCGAGGTAGAGATCGTGTCCGCCGCCGCGCTTGGTCTCCTCGATGTGATACGCCTGCTCGCGCCCGGCGGGGAAGAAGCCCGTGCCGACCATCGCCTCCTCGCGCACGACGACGGGGACGCCCATGGGGCGGAATCCGTGGCGCTCGATGATGAAATCGAGGGCGTAGCGCAGGGCCGCCTGCTGGAGGCGCATGCCCTGGCCCGTAACGACGTAGGAGCGTGTGCCGGCGAGCTTGACGCCGCGCTCGAAGTCGACGAGATCGAGCGCGCGCGCGAGGTCGATGTGGCCCTTGGGCGGGAAGCCCTTGTTCTGCTCGAAGGTCCTGGAGAGGTCGTACGCGGGCGAGGACCAGCGGGAGACCTCGACGTTTTCCTCGGCGGAGGCGCCGGCGGGGACGTCGGGATCGGGGGGGAGCGGGATTTGGAGGAGCAGGGCCTCGAGCTCGGGGGCGACGGCGGCCACGCGATCGTCGAGCTCCTGGATCTTCTCCTTGAGCGCGGAGGGTCGGGCCTTGAGCTGCTCGACTTCCGCGTCGATCGCCGCCTGTTCGTCGGGGCTCGCTTTCTTCTTGCGCCCCATGAGCTTGCCGATCTGAGGCCCGAGCTCCTTCTCGATGCGCTTCTGCTCGGCGCGGAGCGTCTCCTGCTCTGTCTGGAGGGCGCGGCGCTGCTCATCGAGCGTGAGGACGCGGTCGATGTCGACGGAGATTTGCTTGCGCTGGGCGCCCTCGCGGAAACGGTCGGGATTCTCGCGCAAGTCCTTGAGATCGATCATGAGCGGGATCGTACAGCGCGCGGGCGCCGGCGTCGGGGCGTAACGGCGGGGCTCGATGTGCACATGAAAAAGCCGCGGCCACCTCTCAGTGACCGCGGCTTCTGCCACACAGCGTCCTTTCGGATCACTGCGTGATGGATCGGTGGATGGGCCTCTCCACCCTCCCCCAATGACGTGTTCTACACCGCCTTGGCCCAAGGCGGCTGTTCCCTCCCGAAGCCCGAAGGCTTCGGAACGCCCCGAACCCCGAAGGGTCCGGAACGGACGTGTCAACCCCTATGCGGGGCTTCCCTCCAGCCCGCGCTCAACAAACGCGGGCGCTTCCACTCCTACCTATGACGAATGTACCTCCACACCCCACCTGGCGCCAACAGTTTTGCCCGCATCGGCGGAAAAAACCTCTCAGATCGCGTGAACGGCTCAATTCCTCGCTACCCAGTTTCGCCATCTTCACATGCCTCCCGCCCTCGGCTCCTGCCGGGGGAGGCGGCCCAGTGCAGCTTCCGCAGGAGAGTCTCCCAGTAAGTGGACTCGCGGTTGTGCACGAGCTGGATCTGCTGGTCGTGGCGGCGGAGATGCACATGGTCGCCCTGATGCACGCGGGTGTGCCTCTGCCCGTCGATGACCAGCGTCGTCCCCCCCTCCTCGGAGTCGTTGACCTGATTGAGGGCGATCTGAATCTCCGTATCGCCTGAGACGACGACGGGGCGGAAGGCGAGGGAGTGAGCCGCGAGGGGCGTCATGACCAGCGCGTTGAGATCAGGGCTGATGATGGGTCCGCCTGCCGAGGTGTTGTAGCCGGTGGCGCCGATGGGGGTGCTCACGATGACGCCGTCGCCGCAGAGGGTGGGGCCGGGGCCGCCGGCCATGCGGACGCTGAGCTCGATCATGCGGAAGGGCGGCCCTGCGGTGATGACGCAGTCGTTGAGCGCGAGGGCCTGGAAGCCCTCGCCCCCGGCGGCGGGGTCCACACGGGCGTGGATCATCATCCGATCCAGCAGGGGCAGCGGGTCGTCGCCCAGCAGCGCGGGCGCCTGGCGCTCGAGCGCCTTGAAGTCGAACTCGGCAAGGAATCCGAGGTTTCCGAAGTTGACGCCCATGATGGGCAGCCCGAGCGGGACGCAACGGCGCGCCTGGGCGAGGAGCGTGCCGTCGCCGCCGAGGACCATGACGAGGTCCGCCCCCTGCGCCTCGGCGGGCGCCAGGGGGTTTCCATTGGCCTCCAGCTCGGCGGCGAGGGCGCCGTGGCGGCGGATGAGCTCGCGCACGCGCGGGAGGGCCTCGACCGCTTCGGGCTTGTGACGATTCACGAGCAGGAGGACGGATCGTCCCATGGGTCTACACCGCTCGCGCGGGCCGTACGAAGCCCGCTCCGCTCATCTGGCGGCTTTCATCGCGTGCGAGGCGAACTCGACATCGGGCGTCTCGTGGGCGTCTCCCGCGGCGCGGGCGAGGGCCCGGCGGACGGCCCGGGCGATGGACGGGGCGTCGAGACCCGCCTCCTCGAGCTGGTCGTTGCGGGCGCCCTGCACGATCCAGCGATCGGGCAGCGCCAGGCGGCTGATCAGGCTGGCGTTGAGCCCCAGTTCGCTCGCCGCTTCGATGACGGCGGCGCCGAAGCCGCCCGGGAGGGCATGATCCTCGACAGTGACCACGGGAAGCCCACGCTCCAGCAGGGACGCGATGAGCTCCGAGTCGACAGGCTTGGCGAATCGCGCGTCGTAGACGACCACGCGCTCGCCGTGGTCGGCGAGGCGCTCGGCGGCGTCGACGGCCGCCAGAGCTGTGACTCCGTAGGCGAGGATGGCGGCGCTGGCGCGATCGGGGTCGCCCGTCAGCAGTCGAGCCTTGCCGAGCTCGAAGGGCGGGCACTCGCGCGCGAAGCGGTCGGAGACGTTGTCGCGCGGATAGCGCACGGCGGAGAGGCCGGCGTCGTAGTCAGCCATGAAGGCGAGGGCGGCGCGAAGGGAGGGCTCATCCATCGCCGCCATCAGGCACGCCTTGGGGAAGACACGCAGGATCGAGACATCACAGAAGCCGTGGTGGATGGCGCCGTCGCCGCCGACGAGCCCCGCGCGATCGAGGCAGAGGCGAACGGGCAGACCCTGGAGCGCGACTTCCTGGAAGGTCTGGTCGAAGGCCCGCTGGAGGAACGTGGAGTACACGGCGAAGAAGGGCTTGAAGCCGGTCTTGGCGAGCCCAGCCATCATGTCCATCGCGTGTGATTCGCAGATGCCGACATCCCAGGAGCGATGGGGGAACTCCTTGAGGGCCTTGGCGACGCCGGCGCCGTCGGGCATGGCGGCGGTGCAGGCGACGACCTCCTCATCCTCGCGCATCAGATCGGTGAGGGCGTCGGCGAAGGCGGCGGTGAAGGAGCGTCCTTTCTTCTTGAGCTCGACGCGGCATCCGACCTGCTCGAGATCGGGGCTGTCGGGATCGCCCATCTTCGAGGAGGCGTTCGACGCCGAGGAGGTGTTCGACGCTGCTCCATTTTTTTCAGGAACGATGGTGAAGGCTGCGGGTGAGTGGAAGGTGGTCGCGTCGGCCTCGGCGGCGTCAAACCCCTTGCCTTTGACGGTCTTGACATGCAGAACCATGGGGCGGTCGAAGTCGCGGGCCTCGCGGAAGAAGCGGATGAGGGTGGGCAGGTCATGGCCGTCGATGGGTCCGACAGTCAGCAGGCCGAAATGCTCGAACCACGAGTTCTCGGCGATCATCGCCTTCGTCGCCTCGCCGGCGCGGTGGTACGCGTCTTCGAGGAGGGAGCCGCCCGGCAGACGGTCGAGAACCTTGGCGGCCTGGCGCTTGAAGTCGAGATAAAGGCCGCTCAGGCGCACGCGATCGAAATAGCTGGCCATGGCGCCCTGCGGACGCGCGATGGACATGCCGTTGTCGTTGAGGACGACGAGGAACTGCCGCTTGAGGGTTCCGGCGTTGTTGAGCCCCTCCATCGCGACGCCGTTGACGATCGAGGCGTCGCCGACGAGACACGCCACGCGCCGTCCATCGGGACGCTCGCCCGGAACGAAGTGCTCCCGCCGAAGGATATCGCCGCGCGCCATGCCAACGGCGGTGGAGATGGCGGTGCCGGCGTGCCCGACGGCGAAGAGGTCGTAGGGCGATTCGCTGGGCGCGGGGAAGCCCGCCATGCCGTCGCGCTGGCGCAGCTTGGCGAGCTTGTCGAGACGCCCGGTGAGCAACTTGTGTGGATAGCACTGATGCCCGACGTCGAAGAGCAGGCGATCGCTCGAGAAGTCGAAGACATAGTGCAGGGCGAGCGTCAACTCAACCACGCCCAGATTGGGCGCAAGGTGCCCGCCGCTGCGGCTGACCTGATCGATGATCGCCGCGCGGATCTCCCGGGCGACCTTGCCGAGATCCTCGACGGAGAGATGTCTCAGGTCGTGTGGGGATCCGATCGTCGAAAGCAACTCCATGCGCTTCTCCCGGGTCATTGTGCCGGCTGGACGTTGGTGGGGACTATAGCTCCGAGGTGGCGTGCGAACCGCGTCCGGCGTCTGTGCGGAGGTCGGGCGGACTCCACCCGGCCATCGACTTTACCTAGTCCGGACAGCCAGGAAATCGCAGAGCGAGCGGAGCGGCCCCGCCTTGTCTCCGAGGTCTTCGATGGCCGCCCGCCCTTCGAGGCGGAGAGTCTCGACTTGACGCCTCGACGCCTCGGCGCCGCGAACGGAGGGCCAGGTCAGCTTGCCCGCGCCCGCGTCTTTGCCAGTTCTCTTGCCGGTGTGCTCGGCGGTCTGTTCGATGTCGAGCAAATCGTCAACGACCTGGAACATCAGGCCCACCGCCTCGCCATAGCGGGTGAGGGCCTCAAGCTGAGCCTCCGAGGCGCCGCCGCAGATCGCGCCCATGCGGCAGGCGGCGCGGAGGAGGGCGCCAGTTTTGTTGTGATGGATCAGGTCGAGCCGCTCGGCGTCATCCGCATCCTCGGGAAACCCCCCGAGCGTGTCGTAGACCTGCCCCGCGATCATCGCGGTGGTCGCCTCCGAAAGTTCACGGACGAGCGCCGAGGCTGCGGAGGGATCGGCGTCGCGTCCGAGCAGCTCGAAGGCGAGGCTCATCATCGCATCGCCGGCGAGAATGGCCATCGCCTCGCCGAAGGCGACGTGGACCGTCGGGCGTCCGCGCCGCAGGTCGTCATCATCCATCGCGGGCAGATCGTCATGCACGAGACTGAAGCAGTGGACGAGTTCGATCGCCATCGCGGCGGGGATCGCCGTCTCGGCGGCGCCGCCGACGGCTTCGCAGGAGCGCAGGACAAGGGCGGGACGCGTGCGCTTGCCCCCCCCTACCACTCCGTGACGAATGGCGCCGACGAGGTTGGGCGGCAGGCGAAGCCCGTCGATGAGCGTCTCGAGCGCCGCGTCAACGCGGGAGGCGCTGCGGACAAGATCCTCGGGCAACTCAGGGGTGGGCGCCGAGCGGCGCCCGATCGTGGTGTCGTTGAGGCTGGTCACGCAGGGAAGTGTAAAGAGGAACCTCGCTCCGCCTCAATCCCGGATGAGAGGACCGATCCGCTGATCGAGATCGGGTCGCTCACGCCGCAGGCGGGACGCGTCGATCGTGCGGGGGAGCCGATGGGGCGGCGTCCCCTGGAGCGTGACGCGAACGAGCCCCTCCGCGACGTGGGCGGGGGGGACGCGTCCGCCCGTCCAGCGGTCATAATCAGCCCAGTCGATCCGTACGGTGTGCGTCGAATCGTGCTCGGCGCCCGATTCGACACGGACGAGGAAGCTCCAGCCCCGCTCCACTGCCTCCTCGCGCTCTACAGTCACCACTGCCACCTCGCGGGGCCTCCTCGGTACGGGCTCGCGACGAGACCTCCACAGGGACGCGCCGCCGCATGATCTTTCTATTCGAGACGATCCGCCTTGGCCTGAAGAATCTGCGTCTGCACCTGCTGCGCTCGATTCTGACGGCGCTGGGGATCATCCTGGGCGTCACGGCGGTGATCGCGATGGTCTCGATCGGCGAGGGATCGAAGCAGCAGGCCCTGCTCCAGCTCGAGCAGCTCGGCGCCAAGAACCTGATCGTGCGGTCGATGAAGCCGGCGGCGAGTCAGCAGGCTCAGGGCGGTCAGAGCAACTCCTTCGTAAGCCGATACGGCGTCACCTACGAGGACGTGGATGTCGTCCGCCACAACTTCCCGAACGTGGCGACGATCGTCCCCGTCAAGAGCGTGGGCGGGCAGGTTCTCAAGGACGATCGACGCCTGGCGAGCCAGGCCTTTGGAACGACGCCCGATCTGCTGGACTCGGCGCGTCTGCGGGTGGAGCGGGGGCGGTACCTGACCCGGCAGGACCTGGACCAGCGCGCGATGGTCGGCGTCATCGGCGCGGAAGTCGCGGAGGCGCTCTTTCCCTTCGACGACCCGCTCGGGAACACGATGCGCATCGATGACAAGTCGATCGAGATCGTGGGCGTGCTGGCGCCCGTGGGCCTCTCGGGCGGCGCGGGCGGAGCGCTGATCGGGCGCGACCTGAATCTCGACGTCCATATCCCGCTCACGACGGCGAAGACCGCCTTCGGAGACGTCGTCATCCGTCGGGAGAGCGGCAACTTCTCGGCGTCGGCGGTGCAGATCGAGGAGGTGTACGTCACCGCGCAGACGCGCGAGGACGTGATCCCGGATGCGCAGCGGCTCCGTCGGCTGATGGACGTGCGCCACACCCGCGAGAAGGACTGGCAGATGATCGTTCCCTACGAACTGCTCGAGGAGGCCCGGCGCAGCGCGCTGACGTGGAACCTCGTGCTTGGTTTCATCGCGGGCATCTCCCTGCTCGTCGGCGGCATTGGCATCATGAACATCATGCTGGCGTCGGTCACGGAGCGGACGCGGGAGATCGGCGTCCGGCGAGCGGTGGGGGCCACGCGCCGGCACATCGTGATGCAGTTCCTTGTCGAGACGGGCGTGCTGAGCGCCGTGGGAGGGCTGATCGGCATCGGTCTGGGCGTGGGGCTCAGCCTGCTCGTCGGCTGGGGCGTCCCGCTGCTGCCCGACGCGCCCTTGATTGGGCGATTCTTCGACGCCGACGTGCGTCTGCCGACGCAGATCACGAGCTGGTCCATCTTCCTCTCCTTCGGCGTCGCCGCGGCGACGGGCCTGATCTTCGGCATCTATCCCGCGACAGTCGCCGCCCGCCAGGATCCGATCGTCGCGCTGCGGCACGATTGAGCCCCTACACTCGCCGCTGTGGCAGACTCCGGACGAGCAGCGAGAGGGCGGCGAAAGAAGGCGTTTCAGAGCCGACCGCCGCGGCGTGGCGGCGACTCGGGAGGACCCTCTCGCAGGCGGGGCGCGGAGAGCGTGGTTTCGCCGGCGCGGCGGGCGGTCTTCGGGCGCGTGCGCGCGCAGGCGAAGCGCTTTCCCGAGCTCAGCCTCGCGCCGATCCGCACGGAGGGGCTGGACGAGCGCGACGCCGCCCTGGCGCATGCGATCTACGACGCCGCGCTGCGACGCTGGAAGACCCTCGAGCATCTGCTCTCGCTGAACCTGTCGCGCCCCTGGGAGACGTTGGAGCCCGGCGTGCGCGCCGCGCTGCTGGTGGGGGCGGCGGAGATCGTCTTCCTGGACAAGACGCCGGCGCGCGCCGCGGTCAACGAGGCGGTGGGCTGGGTGAAGGTCAACGTGCGCGAGGGAGCGGCGGGGCTGGTGAATGCGATTCTGCGGCGCGTGTCGGAGCTGGCGGGCGAGGAGCGCACGGAGCAGTCCTATCGGGAGCGGTGGACGGATCAGCGCGACGAGCTGCCGCTTGCGGATGGGCGGGCGCTGGCGCTGGCGGGCGAAGCGCTGCCGACGGATCCGCTCCGTCGACTCGCGATCTCCACGAGCCATCCTCTCGAACTCCTGCGGACGTGGGCGAAGTCGATGCCGCTGCGCGAGGTGCGCCGCCTGGCGCATCACAGTCTGGCGTCGCCCCCCGTCATCCTGAACACGGCGCACGCGAAAGGCCCGCTTCCGAACGTCGGCTCGGGCGACGACGCCGACTTCCGGCTGATCCCGCACACCGCGCCGGGGCACCACGTCTACGAGGGCTCGCACGCGACGCTGGCGGCGCTGCTGCGGGACCGGCGGGACATCTGGGCGCAGGACCCGGCGAGCTCGCTGGCGGTGATGAGCGTGGTCGACCTGAGCCCGACGCTGGTCATCGACGCCTGCGCCGGACGCGGGACGAAGACGCGCCAACTCGCGGCGGCGTTTCCCGACGCGCGGATCGTCGCGACGGATGTTGAGGGCGAGCGCCGCAAGGATCTGGAGAGGGCGTTCCGCGGGGTGGAGCGCGTCGAGGTGATCGAGCCGTCGGGGCTGGCCCGGTTGCGCGGAGAGGCGAGTCTCGTGCTGCTGGACGTGCCCTGCTCCAACACAGGCGTGCTGGCGCGGCGCGTCGAGGCGAAGTATCGGGCGAGCGCGGAGGCGACGGAGTCGCTGCTGTCGCTCCAGCGACAGATCATCGCCGATTCAATCCCGCTGCTTCGCGAGGGAGGCGGGCCAATGGGGCGCGGGCAGATCCTGTATTCGACGTGCAGCCTCGATCCGCGCGAGAACGAGGATCAGGCGCGCTGGGCGGCGAAATGGCATGGATTCGAGGTCAGCCGGGAGCATGTCCGCCCGGTGGGCGGCGGTCCGGGAATGCCCGCGAGCGAGTACAGCGACGGCTCGTACGCCGTCCTCTTCGGGTGAACTTCATCCTTCTGCGCAGCCGCTGCCTTTCGCCCGGCGCAGTGTTGGAGTAGGATGATTGTTGTCGAGGTGGAGTCGGCGAAAGCCGAAAAAAAGGGTTCGAGCCTGCGGCGTCGGAGAGACGGCGCCGTTTTTCGTGTCGAGGTCGCGATGACGCTTCTGGAGATCGTCACACCGGCTTGCATCAAGGCGCCGCTGGCGTCTTCGGACAAGAAGGGTGTCATTGACGAGCTCGTCGATGTCCTGGCCGATGCGGGCAAGGTGGAGGAGCCCGAGACGCTCAAGGACGCCGTCTGGACGCGCGAGCAGACGCGCACCACCGGCATCGGGCATGGGCTGGCGATCCCGCACGGCAAGTGCGCCGGCGTCCGGACGCTGGCGATGGCCATCGGCAAGCCGGCCGAGCCCATCGACTTCAAGGCGATCGACGCAAAGCCCGTCCGCCTCGTCGTGCTCCTCGCCAGTCCCGAGGATCGCACGAGCGATCACATCCAGGCGCTGGCGAAGGTCAGCCGGATGATGACCAACGAGTCCTTCCGCGAGCGGATGTATCAGGCGAACTCCCCGCAAGAGATCTACGAACTGCTCCAGGAGCAGGAGCACTCCGTCGCCTCGCGCGGCTGAGACGCCCCCACCGCCTCACTCCTTGCCATCGCGCTTCGTCGAATCCGCCTCCCGCCCCTGAATCGCCGCGGCGGCAAGGGACTCCAGTCGCCCCAGACAGCGCTCGCTCGCTCCCCGAGCCCACGCGAAGGGGAAGAGAATCGCCGTCGCCACGACAAGGCCGAAGGCGGTGGTCACCAGCGCCTCTGCAATGCCGGTCGCGACCTGCGCGGGATCGGAGACGTCCACCGAGGGATCGCCGCCGGCGGCCCCGAGGAGCTGGAACGACTCGATGATCCCCGTGACTGTCCCGAGGATTCCGAGCAGCGGCGCTGCGGTGATGATCGTCGAGAGCGTCCCGGAGAAGCGCTCGATCATGGGGCGAACCGACTCAACCATCTCGAGCGCGGCGGCGTCGGAAGCGGTGCGCTCCAGCAGGCCCTCCGCCACGCGGGCGTAGACGGAGCTGTCCCGCGCAATCAGGGCGCGGGCGGCGGGGACGTCCCCGGCGCGGAGGCGATGCGTGAGCTGATCGAGGAAGCGACGCCGCCCGGGGCGGTCGGTGGCGATCCAGAAGAGCAGACGCTCTACGCTCAAGGCGGCTCCGATGAGGCTCAGGGCCAGCAGGGGCCACATGGCCCATCCACCCGCGGCGAAGAGTTCCTGCACGGCCTGAAGAAGACGCGCCATGGATCGATCCTACGCGGCTCCCGCTCAGGCGGACTCGGGGGCGGCCTCCCGCGTCGGCTCGTCCTCCTGCTCCGCGCCGAGCCCATCCTCCTCGTCCTCATCCTGCACCAGGGAGACGTAGTCCATGCGCTCGGCGAGTTCGTCGAAGGTAAAGGCCGTGTCGTTGCGACGAAGCATGTTGGCGCGGGCGATCAGCGGCTCATCGCGCCGGAAGATCTCGAGAGCGGCGGGCTTGAGAGCCTGCACGCGAACGACCACGAACTGAAGCGTGTCGGGAACGGGAATCGCGAACGTCCGGGCGTCGGGAGAAATGGCGTCGATCGGGACGGTGGGGTCGAGCGGGGCGGCGCGATCGAGCACCGCGTCGCGGACAATTTGATTGTTGAAGCGGCCTTCGACGGGCTCTTCAGCCTCGTCCACGGCGCCTGTGCGGCGCACTCTGATGCCGCTGCGGATCGCCGACCCGTTCCACTCGTCCACCACGGCCTCAAGATCCCGGGCGGCGAGGGCCTCGATCTCGCTGGCCCGCTCGACAAGCCGCTCGTACGCCCAGAGCTCGCGCCAGTCCTCGGCGACGTCGCCACGGATCTCCTCAAATGAGGCGGGCGGCGCCGCCTCCCTTGCGTCGATGACTCGGAAATAGAACAGGTCGCCCTGAGGCGCAGCCGCCGCCCGCTGCCCGGAGCGACGGGCCCGGAGGGGCTCGGTGAACGCGACGTCCTCCTGGACGCGGAAGGGCGCCGCGGGATCGTTCTCGAGGACGGACAAGACGATGTCCGGGAAGCGGACGAGGTTGTTGGCGACGCGGATGCCCGCATTGGCCATCGGATGGAATGTCTCGAGGGCTGTCCGATCCCACCAGATACTTTCCTGCCGGACGGCGCGGATCGGCGGCTCCTCGACGCCGAAATCGCGCCGGAGCTGATCGGCGACCTTCGCGACGATGGCCTCGAAATCAGCTCTCCGCGCGCTCCAGCCGTCGGGCAGGACGAGGCGGCCATCCTCACGCGGGATTCCCTGATGGGCGCGCAGGATCTCGGCCTTGATCGCCTGGGAAGCGGCGGCGATGGCCCGCTCGACGAGGCGTGTGCGCAGATCCTCCTCGACCTGCTCGTTCGCAAGGTCGAAGTCAGCCCCGTACTCGCCCTTGTTGCGCTCCCAATGGGTGTAGATCTCGACGGGATCGGGGTCGATCTCCGGCTCCAGCTCGGCGCGGTTGAGCGCGATGAATTCAACCCTCACGGCGCGACGACGCTTGTAGCCGAAGCCGTGCTCGCCCTCGCTGGGGAACTCGTCCTTGTGGGCCTCGAAAAGCTCCTCGAGCTGCTCGTCGGTCGGCGTGGGCGCTTCGCTGATGACGCTGGTGGTCGGGATGATGGTGTAGTCCACGACCACCTCGTCCAAGCGAAAGCGCGCCTCGGCGACGGCTTCGAGATCGGAGAGCTGCGACGCGCGGACATACATGTTCCGCATGCGGAGCACGCCATGGGCCTTGGCGAGTGCGAGGTTCACGTCGTCAACGGTCATGCCCCGGTTGCCGACGATCTGAACCCGCCGCCGATCGAGCAGATCGATGAGGGCGTTGGTCTCCTGCGTGATCTGATCCGGCGTCGGCGGCTCCTGCCCCTGGCGCAGGCGGGCCTGGTTGATCTGGCCCATCGCCCATTCGGCCGCGGTGAGCAGGAAGTTGCGTCCATCCTGCGGGCCGCC
Source organism: uncultured Phycisphaeraceae bacterium (assembly GCA_964451515.1). Lineage (GTDB taxonomy): Bacteria > Planctomycetota > Phycisphaerae > Phycisphaerales > UBA1924 > CAYVIJ01. Next base: position 139,339 of record CAYVIJ010000005.1, read on the forward strand.
GTAGAAGCCGCCCCGCTCGGCGGCGGTCGTGAGGAGCAGCCAGTGCTCGCGCATGTTGGAGCGGCTTACGCCCAGCAGTTGGCTCATGAAGGAGAGGCCGGCCGTCTGCCGGAGCGCGGAGTCGATCTGATCGAGGGCTTCGATCTCAGAGGCGGCGCGGGAGAGGCGCCCCTCCGTGATTTCCTGACCCGCGAGCCGAGCCACCACGCGGGCGCGCGGATTCGCGCCGAACCGCTGAAGCGCCTGCGGCGCCAGAAAGGCGACCATCAGGAAGGCCGCGGTCACGGCGAGGATCAGCTTGTTGTACTTGCGGAAGAACTTGAGCATGAATCGCCCGGACTTCGAGTGCGCGTGGACGCCCCCTCAGGGGCGATGATCAACGGTAGAACTCGATGATCAGGTTCGTGTTGACGTCGAAGGGGATCTGATCGGGAGTCGGCAGCGCGACGACGCGGCAGGCCAACTCTGAGGGGTTGAAGTCGAGCCACTCGGGGACGATGTGCCCGACGAGCGACTCCATGTTGTCGCGAGCCAGCGAGTGAATCCGCGGCTTGAGCGTGATCGTGTCGCCAACCTTCACGGAGAAGGAGGGGCGATCGACCTTGCGTCCGTTCACGAGGACGTGCCCGTGGGCCACCATCTGACGCGCCGCCCAGATCGTCCGCACGACGCCCATCCGTCGAATCACGTTGTCGATCCGGCGCTCGAGGAGCTGGAGGAGCAACTCGCCCGAGTTGCCCTTGCGCCGCTTCGCCTCATCGACGTAGCGACGGAACTGTTTCTCCATCACCGAGTAGTAGAAGCGAAGCTTCTGCTTCTCGTTCAGCCGCACGCCGTAGTCGCGCAGTCGCCGCCCGCGATAACCGTGCATGCCCGGCGGGTTCAACTGGCGCTTGGCGGTGTGCTTGGGAATGTCGGCGATGGGGACGCCGACGCGGCGGGACAGTTTGAGCTTCGGGCCGATGTAGCGGGCCATGCGATTCTCCGTCTCTTCCCGGCGCGGGCCGGGAGGCGCACCAAAGGGTTCGTGCGATCGGGGCGTGGGGGGCCGCGGCTGCGGTCCAGGCCCTGGCCCCCGACGGGGCCAGCCGATCCGGTCGATCCTGATTTCGAACGAAGTACAGACTAAAGGCCCCGCCGGTTCGCGGCGAGGGCGAGCCGCGCATTGAACCAGTCCCGTCTCGCGGGGTCAACTGGAGCCCGCGGAACCGGCGGGAGATATCGAGAGGGAGCAAGCGCGTTGTCTAGACTCTTGGGAGGCTGGCTGAAGCCCGCCGGCCCTTCCCGAACGCCGCCCGAGCAGGAGGCGAGCCCGCGTGAAGTCGCCCGTGCCCCCCCATTCCCTCTCGCTGCCAGTTCTGAAGCCGCCTTCCGCGCTCAAGCGGGAAGCAAAGGAGAAATGCGGTGTCTTCGCGGCCTGGGGGGTCGAACGCCCCGCCCACCTCGCCTACTGGGGGCTCTACGCTCAGCAGCATCGGGGACAGGAGTCGGCGGGAATCGCGGTGGCGGACGGACGGGGGCTGCTCGGGCACACGGGCATGGGGCTCGTCGCCGAGGTCTTCGGCGAAGACGCGCTGCGCCGCCTGGACGCGTGGCGCTCGCCGGGGCCCATGGAGCCGACGCCGGCGGCGACGCACGTCACGCACGCCCCGCTCGCCAACGGCGAGGCGGCGTCCACGGCGCGGGGCGTGATCGGCCACAACCGGTATTCGACGACGGGGGCGAGCCTCTCCTGCAACGCCCAGCCGATCCTCCAGTCCTACGTGGGCGGGCAGGTGGCGGTGGCGCACAACGGCAATCTGATCAACGCCGCGGCGCTGCGCGAGGCGTACGAGCGATCGGGGCACATCTTCCACACGACGTCCGACACGGAAGTCGTCGTGCATCTGCTCGCGGCGCCGCAGCAGCAGTCGAGCCCGGATCCGCTCGCGGCGACGCTGCGCCGGCTCCAGGGCGCCTTCTCGATGGTGCTTCTTTTTCCCGATCGCGTGGAGGCGGCGCGCGATCCCTGGGGATGGCGCCCGCTCGTTCTGGGCGAGACGGGCGACGGCGCGCCGATCATCGCGAGCGAGACGGTGGCGCTGGACGCCATCGGCGCGCGCACGATCCGGGAGGTGGCGCCGGGGGAGATCGTGACGCTCTCGGACGAGGGCGTGTCCAGCCGGCAGTTCGCGGAGCCGGCGGCGCGGCGTGCGCACTGCATCTTCGAGCATGTCTACTTTGCGCATCCGAGCAGCCGGGTCTTCGGCGCGACGGTTCAGATCGTGCGCGAGCGTCTGGGTGAAGCGCTGGCTCGTGAGGCGCACATCGAGGCGGACTACGTGATGCCGATGCCCGACTCGGGGCGCTCCGCCGCCAACGGCTACGCGCGTGAGAGCGGCACGCCCTATCGCGAGGGGATCGTGCCGAACCGATATGTCGGGCGGACGTTCATCAAGCCGACGCAGAGCGAGCGCACGGACGCCGTGCGGCTCAAGCTGAACGTCGTTTCGGAGATCGTCAAGGACAAGCGTGTCGTGGTGGTGGACGACTCAATTGTTCGGGGGACAACGACGCGCGCCAAAATGCAGCAGCTCCGCCAGGCGGGGGCGAAGGAGATTCATCTGCGTATCTCGTGCCCGCCGATCCGCAATCCCTGCTACTTCGGCGTGGACTTTGCGCGCAAGGAGGAGCTGATCGCGAATGAGCGCTCCGTCGAGGAGATCCGTGCTTTTCTGGGCGTGGACAGCCTGCATTACCTCTCGCTGGAGGGCATGCTGGCGTGCGCCGAGAGCGAAGAATTAGCAGGCGAGCATTTCTGCACCGCCTGCTATTCGGGGGACTACCGCCTGGACATCGAGCATCCGCTCACGAAGCACGTGCTGGAGCGGAAGCAGCTCTCAATGTTCGATGAGCCCTCGCGGTTCTAGCGCGGCGTGCTCGGGCGCGCGATATTGGAGGGCGCCTCGGCGGCGAGCGCGTTTTTCCCCCAGGGCAGCTCGAACCGATCCCGCGTCGTGCAGTATCCCAGCCCCGCCATGCGTCCGATTGCGGCGAGCTTCGCGGGGTCGATGCGCGTCCGATCGTCGATGAGCCCGTCCTCGACATGGACCCAGAGGACGCGCCCGATGACGACGTTCCCGCCCGCCGGCTTGCCCGGCGCGAGGCGGATCACCTCGAGCGGCTCGCATTCGAAGCAGACGGGCGCGCCGGCGACGCGCGGAGGGGTCACCTTCGTCGCCGCCGCCGCCTCCACCCCCGCGAGGGCGAACTCGCTCTCGCCGAAGGGAAGGCCCTCGGCGCTGGCGGCCATCGCGAGCGCGTGCTTCTCGGAGACGACGTTCACGACGAACTGGCCCGTGGCCTCGATGTTGCGGAGCGTGTCCTTCTCCGATCCGTCGGGCTTGTTGGAGGGGCAGAAGAGCAGCGAAAAGGGCTCGGCGGCGACGCCCGCGAAGAAAGAGAAGGGCGCGAGGTTGAGCGCGCCGTCGGCGGAGATCGTCGACACCCAGGCGATGGGGCGGGGGACGATGGCGCCGATCTCGAGCTTGTAGCGCTCGACCTGCGAGAGCGTGGCGGGATCAATCTCCATACGAGAAGGCTACCATGACGGCATGCCGACGACGGCTCATGCGCCCTTCACATTCGCGGACGTCGAGGCCGCCGCCGAGCGGCTCGAGGGCGTCGCGCACCGGACACCCGTGATGACGTCGCGCACGTTCGATGCGCGCACGGGGACGACCTCCTTCTTCAAGTGCGAGAACTTCCAGCGCGTCGGCGCGTTCAAATTCCGCGGGGCGTACAACGCGCTCTCGCGCCTGCCCGACGATGCGAAGCGGCGCGGGGTTCTCACATTCTCCTCGGGCAACCACGCGCAGGCGATCGCGCTGGCGGGGTCGTTGCTTGGGATTCCCACGACGATCGTCATGCCCCGAACGGCGCCAGCGGTGAAGCTGGCGGCGACCCGCGGCTACGGCGGGGAGGTCGTCGAGCATGATCCGTCGGAGGCGACGCGCGAGCAGGTCGGCGCCACGCTCGCGGAGGAGCGCGGGCTGACGATCGTTCCCCCCTACGACCATCCGCACGTGGCGGCGGGACAGGGCACGGCGGGGCTCGAACTAATGCAGGACGTCCCTGAGCTCGACGTGCTGCTCGTCTGTCTGGGCGGCGGAGGGCTGCTCTCGGGCTGCGCTGTTGCGGCGAAGGGGATCGATCCGAAGTGCAAGGTCATCGGCGTCGAGCCGGCGGGGGCGGACGACGGGGCGCGCTCGTTCAGATCCGGCAAGCTGGAGCGATGCGAGCATCCGGACACGATCGCGGACGGCGCGCGCACGCCATCGCTCGGCCCCGAGGTGACGCTGCCGACGATCCTGAAGATGGTGGACGACATCGTGACCGTCACGGACGATCAACTGCTGCGCGCGATGAAGTTTTTGTGGGAGCGGATGAAGCTGGTGGTCGAGCCGACGGGCGCCCTGGCGACGGCGGCGCTGCTCGAGGGCGTGGTTCAATTCCCGGGCCAGCGCGTGGGCGTGATCATCTCGGGCGGAAATGTGGATGCGGCGCGGGCAGGCGAACTGCTTGCGAGCGTGGACTGACGTTCGGAGCGCGCGCGCATGATCACACCTAGTCGCCGCCGGAGGCGAGGCGCTCGGCCCATTCGGCCGCGGCTTGGTCATGCCCGGCGTTGGGCGACGTCTCGCTCCAGGCGAGGTAGAGATCCCGCAGCGCCTCGACGATGCGCTTCGTCTGCTCATGATTCTCGCCCAGCGCATTGACGAGGCGCTTGTGCGCATCAAGGAGGATCTTTTCCGCCTCGTCGTATCGGGCGAGGGCGGTGAGGGCCGCGCCCTGCTTTCCGAGGAAGTTGTCGAGGAGCCAGTGGTTGGGAAGCGACGTGCGCGCGCCGGCGACGCACTCCTCCGCAAGTCGGAGCGCCTCTTCGTGCTCGCCGAGATCAACAAGGAGGCGCGAGAGGTTGGACATGACCACGAGCGTGTTGGGGTGGACCTCGCCGAAGGCGGCGCGATAGCCGGCGAGGGCGTCGCGGAAATACTGCGCGGCCTCCGAGAGGCGCTCTTGGCCCTGCAAGAGGTAAGCCATGTTGTTGAGGGCCTGGAGCGTGCTCGGGTGCTCGTCGCCGAGCGTGCGGCGGAAGCCGCGGAGAGCGTCCTGGTAGTAGCGCATGGCCTCTTCGGTCCGGCCCTGCTGATCGAGGACGACGCCGACGTCGTTCAGAAGGCCCAGCGTATCGGGGTGAGAATCGCCGAAGGCGCGCCTGAAGCCGTCGAGGGCCTCGCGATACAGCGCTTCGGCCTCCTCCAGCTTCCCCTGCTGACGGAGGACGCCCGCGAGATTGCGCAGCGCGCGGAGCGAACTGGGATGGTCCTCGCCGAGCTGCGCGCGCGCGCCGGCGAGCGCTTCGCGATAGAAGGGTTCCGCTTCGGCGAGCTTGCCCTGCTGATCGAGCAGAGCGCCCATGTCATTGACGGTCTTGAGCGTGTCGGGGTGGAGATCGCCGCGCTCGCGCCGGAACCATTCGAGCGTCCCCCGCACAAGCGGCTCGGCCTCCGCGAGACGGCCCTGACGGCGCAGGAGATCGGCGACGGCGCTGACCGCTTTCATCGTCTCGGGGTGGTCATTACCCAGCGTCGCGCGCGCGCCGTTCATCGCCTCCATGAGGAAGGGCTGGGCGTCGCGGAGCTTACCCTGCTGCTTGAGGAGGTCGCCCAGATTGTGCGCGGCGCGAAGCGTGTCCGGGTGTCCCTCGCCGAAGGTGACGCGGGAGCTCTCGAGCGACTCGCGCAGGAAGGGCTCGGCTTCCGCGAGCTTGCCCTGCGATTGCAGGGCGGCGCCGACGTTGTTGATGGCGGAGAGCGTCATTGGGTGCTCGTCACCCTTCTCGTTGCGAAAGCCGCGCATGGCCTCGCGCAGGTAGACCTCCGCCTCCCCCGGACGGCCCTGAATATCGAGCAGCAACCCCAGCCCGTTCATCGTGCGGAGCGTCTGCGGCTCGGACTCGCCAAGCAGCTTGCGCTGGCCCTCCAGGGCGGCACGGAGCCGCCGCTCGGCCTCCTCGTAGCGACCCTGCGCCATGAGAAGGGAGCCCAGGCGATGCGTCGCGCGGAGCGTGCGCTCGTCGTCGGGGCCGAATGTCTCCTCGGCGCGCTTCAGCGCTTCGCGGACCATGGGCTCGCCCTCCTCGAGACGGCCGCGCGCCAGCAACAAGCTGCTCAGATCGCCGAGTGAATCGATCGTCTTCTCATCGTCGCCACCAAGCTCGGCCTCACGGATCTCAAGCGCACGCCGAAGCATGGGATCGGCCTCCTCGTACAGCCCGATCGCGGCGAGCGTGGAGCCGACGGTCTTGCGCAGCTCGGCCTCGATGACGGGATCCTCGATCTCGCCGGCCTCGATGCGATCGGCCGCGTCGTCCAGGATCGTGCGCAGCAGTTCGGTGTCTTTGCCGAGGGCTGTGGAGGGCTCGATGGCGGAGAGCATGGACGTCAGGAAGGTCTGGACCTCCGTCGCGCGGGCGAGTTCGCGCTGGGCGCGCTGCTCGGCTTCGACGGCGCGGTCGCGCTCGACGCCGGCGCGCGCCAGCGCCGCATCCAGACGCTGGTTGGCGGACTCGAGCTCGACGTTGGCGCTGCGGAGCTCCTCGTTCGCGGCGGCGGCGACGACGAGCCCGTAGGACGTGCCCACGACCCCCATCAGCAGCGCGACGGCGACAAGCGAGCCGGCGATGACTGCCGCGCGGTTGCGGCGAACGAACTTGGCGATGCGGTAGGAGGCGGCGGGCGGCCCCGCCTCGACGGGCTTGTTGTCGAGATGCCGCTGAAGATCAGCGGCGAGGGCGGCGGGCGTGTCGTAGCGGCGGTCCCGCTCTTTGGCGAGGCACTTCATCACCACCCAGTCGAGATCGCCGCGGAGATGGCGGGCGATGATGCGGCGCGAGGCCGTCTCGCCGTTCTCCGACTCGCCGATCGAGGAGGAGAGGCGCGTGCTGGGCTTGGGCGGATCGGAGAGCTCGATGACGCGCCGAAGCGTCTCCATATCCCCGGTGCGAAAGGCCTTGCGCTCGAATGGGGGCAGTCCGGTGAGGACCTCGTAGAGCACGACGCCCAGGCTGTAGACGTCCGTGCGCGTGTCGATGTCGCTGGAGCCGCGCGCCTGCTCGGGGCTCATGTACTCGGGCGTGCCGACCATTGCGCCCGCCTGGGTGTGCAGCGTGGCGTCGGTGAGCGGATTGCTCAGCGCCTTGGCGACGCCGAAGTCGATGACCTTGACATGCGGGCGCTTGTCGACGAGCTCGACGAGGATGTTGCTGGGCTTGAGATCGCGGTGGATGACGCCCTTCATGTGCGCGTGCTGCACGGCTTCGCAAACCTGCTGCATCAGCCGAATGCGCGCCTCGATCGGCAGGTTCTCGCGGGCGACGAACTCGTTGATGGGCGCGCCGCGGACGAGCTCCATCGCGAAGAAGGCGCGCCCGGCGCCGGGCATGCCGGGCGGGACCACGCCGCCGTCGAAGACCCTCGCCACGCCCGGATGATCCATCAGGGCGAGGGCCTGGCGCTCCGCCTTGAACCGGGCCACGACGGCCCGGGAGTCCATGCCCAGCTTGATGAGCTTGAGCGCGACGCGCCGGCGCACGGGCTCCGATTGCTCGGCGGCCCACACCTCGCCAAAGCCGCCCTCGCCCAACTTCGCGAGCAGGCGGTAGGCGCCGACGTGGCTCAACTCCTCCGGCGGCGGAGGCGTCTGGGCGGCCGTTGGGTCCGTGTCGGGGGCGGACCCGGAGAACGGGCCGGTGCGCATGTCGTGTGTCTGATCGCCTGGATCCACGCCGCGAGTCTACCCGAAGCGCGTGCGATCTCATCGATCAACTCGGCGAGCGACTTGGTGAAAAAGAGGCTCGGCACACTGCGGAGGGCGCAGCGGGTCGACAACTGGACGTGACCCGGGGTTTTCCTGCAATCTGCATCATCGACGCGGAATGTGGCCCACCCATGCTCAGACCGCGTGGCACGGGGCGCATGCTTCGAAAAGCTCCCCCAGCCAGCATGTCGCCTCGGGATCGTCTCCCCGATCGAGCACGAACTCCTGGCCTCTCCCAACGGAGCGCAGGAGCATTTGGCCATCCGCTTGTCGCTCCCAACGATCGGGCCGGGCGTGGTAGCTCAAGCCCGGGCGCGTGTTGTCCGGGGCAAACCACGGCGGGAGACGCCACACGCTGCGCTTTAATTGCGCGGGCGCAGTCAGTCGCAGCCGGTCCGAGTAGGCGGGGAAGAGCCCGCCGCCGGGCGTCGACGAAGGTGCGTCAGCGAGGCGCAACTTCGGGGCTGCGAGGTAGACGGTGTTGTGGGTCCAGTCGCCCCATGTGCTCACTCGCGCGCGCTCATTGACGTGCGGATGATCCGCCGTCCAGGGACACCGGGCGCGCAAGGCGTCCATATCGTGATGCTTCTCGCCGATCTGGAGCCATCCGAAGATCACGTGCAGGTCGGGCGCGCCGGGCTTGAATCGGAGACCCTTTGACGTCGGCGTCGTTTCTCTGAACCAGCCAAAGAACAGAAAGAGATCGCCCTCGCCGACGCCGTGCTTATTCAAGTGGCTCTGGGCAGCGCCGATTTGTCCGAACGTGGGTCTCCATCCGGGCGCGCGCGGAATTGACTGCGCGCACAGATCCGGGTCGAGATGGCACGCTTGCTCCGACCACGCCCGCCCCGGCTTGAGACATTCGAGCAGTTTCGAGAGCGACTCGCCCTGATGGCGGACCTCGCCGTAGGTCGTGGGCGCGCCGGGCGCCGGGATGGGAAGGGACGCCAGGCGTCCATCGGGGAGGATGGGGCTCGGCATTCCGCCTGCTGAGGAGTCGAACCCTTTGCGGCTCAGGATCAAGCGCATCGCCAACCTCCTCCCGATTGTCGCCTGTCGATCCGGCGAGGCTGGCGATGGGCCGCGGGCGAGCCGGACTGGGTCTCTCGGACAGGATTGGTCGCCGGCCGCGGTTGCAGCGAGGTGAGTGGCGCTCGTCTTGGACCCCTGGCCAAGGCGTTCCCTTCTTCGACGCCGCGGCGAGTGCGTCAGTTGGGCGAGGTTGGCTGCGAGAGGCGCGGAGGCGCGGGTGACTTGATC
>CAYVIJ010000006.1:0-127627 GCA_964451515.1 uncultured Phycisphaeraceae bacterium
GCGCCCCCCGCGTCCGCGCCGCCCCCGTCCGCCGCGTCGTCGGCGCCGGCGCTTGCCGCGCCCGCCGCCTTCCTCATCGGAGGAGTCCTTCTCGCCGCCGGCTGCCTGGGCCTCCGCGCGCTGCGGCGTCTTCTTCTTCTTCTCATCCGTTCCGGGACGCTCCTCGCGATCTCGTCCGCGTCCCCGTCCTCGCCCGCCGCGTCGGCGCCCGCGACGCCCGCGTCCTTCGTCCCCGTCGGCGTCTGGATCGCTCCGCTTCTCCTGCTCGATCGTCTCGATCGCCTCGTCCATTTCCTCGACGGTCGCGAGCTCGGCTTCTTCCGGCTCGGGCCCGGTCTCCAGGGTGGGATCGACGGCCCAGTCGGCGTCCTCCGGCCCCCTTTTCTCGCTCCACTCGGGCAGGCTCTTGGGCGCCTTGAGCTGTGGCAGGCGGGAGATATCGACGTCGGCGCCGCGTTCGTCGTAGGCGTAGAAGTCGACGCGATCGACGGAGATCGACTCGCTGACGCGCACGTCGAGCTGCTTGCGCGTCGACAGCTCCAGCATGTTCAGGCGCCGCCGCTTGGTGGAGAGCAGGCGCCCGGCCACCCGGGGAGAGACGACCATCTCGACGCGCTGCACCCGGTCATGCACCAGCAGACTCGCCAGATCGCGCAGCGCGTCGTTGGCCACTGAATCCGGTCGCTGCACCTGCCCCCGCCCGTCGCAGTGCGGGCAGCGCCCGAAATGGGAGCTGCGGACGCTGCCGCGCATCCGCTGCCGCGTCATCTCCACGATCCCGAACTGGCTGACGGGCAGGATCTTCGAGCGCGCCCGATCCTCCTTCAGCTTCGTTCGGAAGCGCGATTCGATGTCGCGGCGGTGGGAGCGGGAGCGCATGTCGATGAGATCGCAGATGACAAGCCCGCCCAGATCGCGCAGGCGAAGCTGGCGGCAGATCTCGTCCACCGCCTCGATGTCCGTCTTGTACGCCGTCGTCTCCGCATCTCCGTGGCTGCGCATCTTGCCGGAGTTGACATCGATCGCGACCAGCGCCTCCGCCTCGTCGATGACGAGCGAGCCGCCCGAGGGGAGGGGGACGGTCCGCGAGTAGATCCGCTTGATCTGCTCCTCGACGCCGAAGGCGTGGAAGATCGGCGTGGGATGGTCGTACTTGAGCAGCTTCACGCTCGAGCGCGGGGCGACGATCTTCATGAACCGCCCCGCCCGCTCCAGCGCCGAGTCATGGTCGATCACCACGGAGTCGAAATCACTGGTGAGCAGGTCCCGCAGGGCGCGCACCAGCAGGTCGCTCTCCGCGTAGAGGATCCGCGGGCCCTTCGAGCCCTTGCGCCGCCGCTCCATGTCCTTCCAGAGACGCTGGAGATAGGCGAGGTCGCGCTTCAACTCCGACTTGGGGCGATCCATCCCCGCGGTGCGGAGGATGAAGCCAAAGCCGTTCGGCAGGTCCAGTTGGTCCAGCGCCTGGCGCATCTTCTTGCGCGCGTCGTCGTCCTCGACCTTGCGCGAGACGCCCACCCGGTCCATGTCGGGCATCATCACGAGGTAGCGCCCGGGGACCGAGAGATAGCTGGTGAGCGTCGGGCCCTTCGTCCCGATGCCCTCCTTGAGCACCTGCACCGTGATCTCCTGCCCGCGCTTCAGGGATTCCTGAATCGGGGGGCGCTCCCGGCGCGGCGTCTTCTTGCCCACCTTCTCCGTTGTGTTGTCCTTGCCGCCCGGAAAGTAGCGCGGATGCAGATCGGAGATGTGCAGGAAGCCGTTCTGCTCCAGCCCGAAGTCGATGAACGCCGCCTGAATGGCGGACTCCACGTTCACGACCTTCCCCACGTAGATGTTGCCCACGTGGCTGACCGCGCTCAGGCGCTCCGCGTGGATCTCCTCAAGGCGGTTGTTCTTCATCACCGCCACCCGGCATTCCTCGCCGGCGACGTAGTTGATCAGCATCTGTTGCTTGCTGGCCACTTCACCCTCGATTCATCGAGGCGACGACCCGCTCCCTCCGCCCGTCCCCGTCATCCCGGCGAAGCGACTCCCGCTCTCGACGCGATGGCGCATCGCAGCGATCGGGTCGCTCGGACAGGACGAAGGTGAACATGGGGCGTGGAATGCCACGCAGGTCGCTCGCTCATCGCCGGCGGCCCCGTTGAAGGAGGGGACTCGCGGGAGCCGCGCTCTTGCCGCCCCCTCGGGCCGCGCTTTGGGCGCCCGGGCCCTCCCTTCTCACGCTTCGCCCCCCTCCGCGCGTGACAGGGATTCCACAGGCCGCCGCTTTCGGCTCCCGGCGAGAACTCGCCTTGGTGCGAGCCGCCGGGCGTCTGGTTTGTTCCCAAAGCCTCTCCGACTCCTTGCGGGGCCGGTTCACTCTTCGACGGCACGCCCGTCGAATGCCTCGGGGAGAATCGCCCGCGTCTGGTCCCGAAGCAGGGCCGAGACCTGACGCTCTGAATCGAGGCTGCCGACCCGTCGGGCCAGCCGCTCGCACTGGGGGATATCGACGCTGCGGATAATCCGCTTCACCGACGGAATCACCGACGGAGTCACTGAGAGGCTACGCAACCCGAGACCGATCAGCAACATCGTGAATTCGATCTCCCCCGCCGCCTCCCCGCAGATCGACGCCGGGACCTTCTGGCGGCGGGCCGTCCGCACGACCTCCTTGATGAGCCGCTGGACTGCCGGGTGGGCCGCCGAATACAGGCTCGCCACCCGCTCATTCGTCCGATCCACCGCCAGCGTGTACTGGACCAGGTCGTTCGTTCCGATTGAGAAGAAATCGACTTCCCTCGCGAAGACGTTGGCCATCAGCGCCGCCGCGGGCGTTTCGATCATGATTCCGACTGGCATGTCCCGATCAAAGGCGACGCCCTCCTCCTCCAGATCCTCCATCACGTCGTGGAGCACCATGCGCGCCTGCCGGAGCTCCAGCGGATTCGTGACGAGCGGGAACATGACCTTGAGAGGCCCGTGGGCCGAGGCCCGCAGGATCGCCCGCAACTGGCGGCGGAACATCGGCAGATGCTGGAGGCAGTAGCGGATGCTCCGCGAGCCCAGGGCGGGGTTCCGCTCGGGGATCTCCTCCCGCGCCTGCGTCTGCTTGTCGGCGCCGAGGTCGAACGTGCGCACGGTGAGGGGGCGTCCATCGAGGCGCTGGAGGCAGTCGACGTACGCGGCGTACTGCTCCTGCTCGGTGGGCTCGATGGGGCGCGTCAGATAGAGGAACTCGGTGCGGAAGAGCCCGACGCCCTCGCCGCCGTGCTCCAGAAGCAGGTCGATCTCCTCGGGGAACTCGATGTTGCCCAGCAGGTCGATCTTCTCGCCGTCCTTCGTGACGCTGGGCAGATCGGTCAGATTCGCGAGCGAGACGCGGAAGCTCCGCATCCGCTCGATGTAGGCTCGATGCTGCTCGAGCGCCTGTTCATCGGGATTGAGGATCACGACTCCGCGATCCCCATCGACGATCACCGCCGCTGCGTCCGTCGCGTAGGGCGCCAGATTTTCAAGCCCGACCACCGCGGGAATTCCGATGGCGCGAGCCACGATCGCCGTGTGGCTCGTCTGTCCGCCTGCGTCCGTCGCCAAGGCGATGACGCGATCTCGATCGAAGCCGGCGGTTTGGCTGGGTGTGAGATCACGTGCGATGACCACCGCCTCGTGGTGGAGGTTGGCCAGCTCGCTCATGTGTTCGCCGATGAGATGGCGGAGCACCCGCCGGTCGAGATCCCACACATCGTCGACCTTCGTGCGGAATGTCGTGTCCTCCATTCCGGAGAAGGCCCGGGCCAGCCGCTGGAACTGCTCCGAAAGGGCGTATTCCGCCGAGGCGCGCTCCTCGTCGATGCGCTTGTGGACGGGATCGATGACGGATCGATCCTGAAGCATTCCGATGTGGAAGGCGAAGACCTTGGCGGGCTCGCGCCCGAGCTCCTCCCTGGCGCGTTCGTGCAGCGCTTCGAGTTCCTGAATCGACGCCTCGAGCGCTTCATCCAGCCGCTCGTGCTCTCGCTGGACGCGCGCAGGCGGAATCGAACGGCGCGGGATTCGCCGCCTTTCGTCTTCCAGCACGAACGCTCGCCCGATGGCGACGCCCGGGGAAACCGGAATGCCCTTGAAGACTTCCATGCGTCAAGGCTCGACGCCGCCGCCGCTGTGCGCGCGCCTGCATCCACCACCCCCAGCCCGATCCCCACCCCTTTCGCCGAGCGCCCGCCGGTCCCCGTCTTCCCGACGCGGGGCCGCCTCACGGGACTGCCGACCGGACATGCTACTGGTCGGGCCCTTGCGATGCGACACCCACGCCCCGCGGCGTCGGGCTATAATGCCCGGAGTCAGGATGTCTCCGCAATGAGCCCCCCGGTCGGTCGGGGGAGAGACCATGAGTGGAGGCTTCCGGCGAAACGTCCGATGACACATCGGAGCGGACCCCGGGCTCAGTGCTTTCGTGTGTCCGCTGGAGGGGGGCTCAAAGCCCCAGGAGATCCCTTTCAATCGCTCGCCCGCCAGCCTCGGGCGACGCGGCAAGAGATGGCGTCCGCATGTCGGTGATCCCCTTTCCCGGGGGTGTCGCTCGATGCGGAACGCCGGCGACGCATCAAGATGACAACGCTCACAGGCATCCTCGAATGGCCTGAGCGCGCCGAAGGCCGTGTGCGGCAGTTTGCCAACGGTTTCGTCGAGCGCGACTCGGACCCCTTTGTCCCCCTGAATCTCGCGGAGCGTTACCCGCTGCGCAATGGGCAGGAGATCACCGTCGAGGTCGTCGAGCGGAAGCCCCGCCGGCGCCGTCGGGGCGGGAATCGCAAGCCCCGCGATGCGCGCCCCGTGGTCGATCAGGTGCTGAGCATCGAGGGCATCGATCCGGAGAGGCTCGCGCAGCGCCCCGCCTTCGACGAGCTGACGGTCATCGATCCCCAGCCCCGCCTGACGCTGGAGCATCCGGGCTGCCCGTCATCGTGCCGGCTGATCGATCTGTTCTGCCCAATCGGCAAGGGCCAGCGGGCGCTGATCGTCTCGCCTCCGAAGGCGGGCAAGACGACGCTGCTCAAGGACATCGCCACCGGCCTCTCGAAGAATCATCCGGATGTCCACGTCTTCGCGCTGCTCGTCGACGAGCGCCCCGAGGAGGTCACCGACTTCAAGCGGAACGTGCCGTGCAGGGTCATCGCCTCGAACAATGATCAGGACGTTGAGAAGCACATCGAGATCGCGATCCTGACGACGGAGCGCGCCAAGCGCATGGTCGAAGCGGGCAAGGACGTGGTGATCCTGCTCGATTCGCTGACGCGGCTGGGCCGCGCTTTCAACAACTCGCGCAGGCACGCCTCCTCGGGACGCACGCTCTCGGGCGGCCTTGACTCGAAGGCCCTGAGCGTGCCCCGCCAGATCTTTGGCGCTGCGCGCCACACGGAGGAGGGCGGCTCACTGACGATCATCGCCACCTGCCTTGTCGACACGGGCAGCCAGGGCGATCAGGTCATCTTCGAGGAGTTCAAGGGCGCCGGGAACATGGAGCTGATTCTCGATCGGCGCATCGCCGAGAAGCGGCTCTTTCCCGCGATCAACCTCGCTTCGAGCGGCACGCGCAAGGAGCATCTGCTCATGGAGCCGCGCGAGCTCGAGACGATCAACGCCCTGCGCCGCCGCCTGCTGAACATGCCTCCGCCGCAGCAGGTCGAGCAACTTCTCGCGGCGCTGAGCCGCTTCAAGACCAATGCGGAGATGGTCGGCGCCTGAGGGGCTCTATCGCTCCGACGGACGAAGCATCGCGATCGTCGCATCATGCCCGCGCGGGATGTAGTCGTGCCGCAGCGCGCATCGCGTGGTTCGCTCCAGCGCCCATGAAGTCAGACGAACCGGGTCGAAGCGCCGCGCGGGTCCCGTGTTTCTCTCCCGCAGCGCCTCCGAGGCGGCGCTGCTCAGGAAGTTGAAGATCGTGGCCTCCCGGCATGCCCGCCACGCGCGATCGACGACTTCCAGCGCGGCGTCCTCCTCGAAGGTGTTGAGCGATCCTGAAAAGACGATGACGTCCGGATCGAAGCGCGCGAAAGCGTCCTCGCGCGCCGCAAAGTCGACGACGTGGAACTCCGTCCACTTCAGCTTTCGCGCGTCCCCCGACGCCGCCATCTCCTCCATCGCCTCCAGCCCGATGAACCGCTTCGGACGCCTTCCCCGCTTCTTCAGGTGCAGGGCGAAATCGCCCTGCCCGGCGCCGGCGTCCAGCACGACCTTGCCCCTGAAGTCGTAGAGATCGCAGAAGACGTCGAACCGCGCCCGCTGAAACTCCCGGCTCGCCCACAGCGTCGCCTCAAAGGACGCTCCGTGCGACGCCACGGCCTTTCGGTACGGCTCCAGATAGGTCTCTTCCGCGTCGCTCACCGCCGCGATCCTATCGTGAACGCCCATGCGTCCCCTGTGGTTCGTCGTCGCCGCCCTGATCTTCCTCGCGATTCTCGCGCTGTGGGCCGTCATCGTCCGCCCCGTGCTGGCGGCGCGCGAGCTCGCGACGCTCACCGCCGCCGCCTCCGACCTGACCGATTCCGACCCCGCTGTCCGCGACGAAGCCCTGCGGACGCTCACCGCCCCCACCGCCTTCGGCGCCCCGCGCCTCCTGCGCGCCGATCCGCTGATCGCGGAGGCGGTCGCGACCGATCTGCCCGCCATCCCCGATGAGACCGCCCGCCGGCTCGACCGCCTCCTGGGCGACGCCCCCGCTTGGGAGCGTGCGCTCACCAAGGAGGCCGAGGCGCGGCTTCAGAGCCTGCGCTGGCGCGGAGACGCTCCATCGTCAGCCGATCTCGACGACTACCGGACTGCCGAGCGATGGCTCGACCTCGCGACGGAGGAGATCGTCGCCGACTGGCTCGCCTTCCTTGCGGAAGTGGGGGGGGCGGAAGTGCGGCTGCGCGCCATGCAACTGGCGGTGCGTCGGCTGAATCTCGAAGCGGAGCCGATTGTGCGCAGATTGCTCGACGATCCCGACGAGGATGTCGCCCGCGCCGCCTGGCTCGCCTTCGCCTGGTTCGATCCCGCCGAGGGTCGCGCCGCGCGCTGGACGGAGGCGTCGCAGCCCGTCGGCGAGGCCATCCTGCTCGCGTCCGTTCTCACCGCGGACAATGGCGAGGCGCTGCTGGAGCGCATTCGCAGCGCGCCCGGCGGCGAGGCGCAGCTCGGCGCGGTGCTCGACTACCTGGGGGACGTCGCGCCGATCGACCCCTCGGAGGCGCACCCGAGCTGCCCCCTGCCCGATCCACCCCCCGCATCCGAGCGCGTCCGCCGGCTCCACGCCGACGCGCGCGAGGCGTGGCTGCTGTTGCACTGGCGCCACGCAGAGCCGGCGACCGCTCGCTGAGTCTCAATCCGGTGGCACGTTCTCGACGATCTCGAGCCCGAAAGCCTCGATTGCGGGCAGCGCCTTGGGGTGGTTTGTGATCAGACGAAGCTTCCGGAGCCCGAGATCGCGCAGGATCTGGCTGCCCACGCCGTATTCGCGCAGGCGTCCCGGCGCATCGGCGGCGTCGGCGATGCGCCCGAGGTCGGGCTCGTCGGCGCGGGTGTGGGACGGACGGCGGATCGCCAGCAAACGCTGCTCCAGATCATCGCCGACGCCCTCCGGGCGCAGGTAGACGATCGCGCCGCGCCCTTCATTCTGGATCATGCGCATGGCGCTGCGCAGCGTGCGCCCCGTCGGCTCGCCCTGCCCGCTCGCCAGATCGCCGAAGATGTCGCCCAGCAGATTGCGCCGATGCATGCGCACAAGCGTTGGCTGATCCGACTCGGCGACGTCCCCGGACACGTCCGGCGCGCCGACGCCGCCGACCGTCAGCGCGATGTGCGGCAGCGGATCGACAACGCTTTCGAAGGCGATCAGGCGGAACGCGCCCAGCTCGGTCGTGATCGTCGTGCCCTCTTCGGGCGCCATCCGGCGGACCAGCCGCTCCTGCGCCAGGCGATGCTCGATCACCTGCGCGACGGAGCACATCTTGAGTCCGTGCTTTTCGCACAGCCGCTCGAGATCGGGCATGCGCGCCATCTCGCCGTCAGGGCGCATGATCTCGATGATCACCGCCGAAGGGCGCAGACCCGCGAGACGGCAGAGATCGACCGATCCCTCTGTCTGCCCGGCGCGCACGAGCGCGCCGCCGTCGCGCGCGCGGAGCGGGTTGATGTGCCCCGGTCGCACGAAGTCGTCGGGGCGGCTCTCGGGATCGATGGCGAGGCGGATCGTCGTCGCCCGATCAGCCGCGGAGACGCCGGTGCCCACGCCGTGGCGCGGGTGGCCATCGACGGAGACCATCAGCGGCGTGGCGCGCACGGAGGTGTTGACGCTGCTCTGGGGGTGAAAATCCAGCCGCTGGCAGTCGGCGCTGGTGAGGGAGAGGCAGAGATAGCCCCGGGCCTCTGTGAGCATGAAGTTGATCGCCTCGGGGGTGATCTTCTCCGCCGCCAGCACGAGATCGCCCTCGTTCTCGCGATCTTCGTCGTCGACGAGGATGACCATGCGTCCGGCGCGGAGCTCCTCCAGGATCTCGGGGATGGGGCTCAGCATGAGGCTTCGATCCTACGTCGCTCCGCTCCCGCGCGCCCGCCGCGGGCGTCCCTGGGTACGCTTGGGGCATGAACGCCTCCCTCCGGATCATCGCCGTCGCGCTGTTCGCCGCGCTGCCGCTGCTCGCTCCCCGCGCCTTGGCTCAGCCGGGGGCGGACGACGCTGTCGTGGCCCTGCTCGATGAGGACTTTGAGGCCCAGATGGAGGCGAACCCCATCGCGGCCTCCTCGCGCGGGTTGCGGCAGTACGACCGCCTGCTGCCCGACATGTCCCCGGAGGCGATCCGCCAGCGCACCGCCGCCGCCGCCGACCGCTTTCGGCGCGCGCTGGCGATCGATCCGGAGGAGCTCAGCGAGGAGAATCGGATCAACCTCGAGCTGCTGCGGTTCAGCCTGCGCGACCGTCTGGCGTCCAGCCGTTTCGACGCTTGGCGCGCGCCGATCTCGCAGCAGAGCGGGCCGCATATCAGTCTGCCTCAGATCCCGGACACGCTCTCATTCACGACGCGCCAGCATCTGGAGGACTATCTGGCGCGCCTGCGCGCCATCCCCGCCTATGTCGATCAGACCATCGCCAACATGCGCGCGGGGCTCACGGATGGCTGGACGCCGCCTCGGATTGTCCTGCGCTCCGTCCCCGAGCAGATGGCGTCGCTGATCGATCCCGCGTTCGTCGAGGATCCTGCGCGCCATCCGCTTTATAAGCCGTATCTCGATCTCGAGGAGGATGATCCGCTCGGCGAGGGCGCCCGTGCGGCGATTCGCGACGAGATCATCCCCGCGTTTCGGAGGCTGCATGAGTTCACGCGCGACGAGTATGCGCCCGCATGTCGGGAATCGATCGGCGCAGCGGATCTGCCCGCGGGGAAAGCGTATTACGAGCATCGGATCGAGCATTTCACGACCACTCCCGCCACCGCGGAGCAGATCCACGAGCTGGGGCGGCGCGAGGTGGCGCGGATTCGCTCGGAGATGATGGACGTGATCGGGCGCTCCGATTTCCATCGCAAGGATCAGCTCGAGGGCGACGATCTCTTCCGGGCGTTCATCGAGCACTTGCGGACGGATTCGCGCTTCTATCACGACTCGCCCGAGGCTCTGCTGATGGGGTATCGCGAGATCTGCAAGCGCTTCGATGGCGAGGCGCCGGCGCTCTTCCGGACGCTGCCGCGACTGACCTACGGCGTGCGCGAGATGCCGGGATTTATCGCGCGATCGGCGCCGACGGCGTACTACTACCCGGGCTCGCTCGAGACGGGCGTTGCGGGGTTTTTCGTCGCCAACACTTACCGCCTTGATCAGCGGCCCATCTACGAGATGATTCCGCTCGCGTTGCACGAGGCGTCGCCCGGGCATCATCACCAGATCGCGCTCAGCCAGGAGTTGGAGGCGGAGGGGCTGCACGAATGGCGCACAACGCTGGGGCTGACGGTTTTCGTCGAGGGCTGGGCGCTGTACTCGGAGCGGCTCGGGCTGGAGGTCGGCGGCGAGAAGCCGGTCCCGGCGGGGACGCCGCACGAGACGCTCCGCGGCACGGGCTTCTATGAGGATCCCTACGCCGACTTCGGGCGCCTCTCCTACGAGATGTGGCGCGCGCTGCGGCTGGTCGTGGACACGGGCATGCACGCGCTGGGCTGGTCGCGCCAGCGGGCGATCGAGTACATGATCGAGAACTCGGCGCTCTCGGAGGCGAACGTCGTCTCGGAGGTGGACCGCTACATCGCCTGGCCGGGGCAGGCGCTGGGGTACAAGATCGGCGAGCTGAAGATCCGCGAGCTGCGCGCCCGCGCCGAGCAGGCGCTGGGCGAGGACTTCGACGTGCGCGCTTTCCACGACATCGTGCTTCTCGCGGGCGCCGTTCCGCTGGAGACGCTGGAGCGGCGCGTCGTCGAGTGGATCGAGGCGCACGTGCGGTAGGTGAGCGCACGAAAAACGGCGCCGCCGAAAGACTCAGGCGACGCCGCGGAAGGGGCTGGGTCGCTTGGGCGCAGGCACGCCTCGTGCCGAGCGCATTCTCGGCCCCATGCACGAGGAATCAATGCAATTCCGCTCCGCCTGGGCGAACTCGGATGTCTTCCCGATGTGGTGGGGCGACGCTACAGGCTCTTGAAGGCCGCGAGCGCGTTCTCGCGCGCCTCGGCGTGGTCGACGATGGGCCTCGGATAGTCGGAGTTGAAGTCGTTCAGGGCGCCGCGGAGCTTGTCCTCGTCATGCAGGGCTCTGGCGGGGACGCTCTCGAGCTCGGGGCAGTATTCGTAGATGAAGGCGCCCTGCTTGTCGAAGCGGGCGCCCTGCGTCCAGGGGTTGAAGATGCGGAAGTAGGGCTGGGCGTCGGTTCCGGTGGAGGCGGACCACTGCCAGCCGCCGTTGTTGCTGGCAAGGTCGCCGTCGATGAGATGGCGCATGAACCAGCGCTCGCCCTCGCGCCAGTCGAGGAAGAGATCCTTCGTCAGGAACATGGCCACGATCATGCGCAGGCGATTGTGCATCCAGCCGATCGCGCTCAGTTGGCGCATCGCGGCGTCGATGATGGGGAAGCCTGTGCGTCCCTCCTGCCACGCCTCCAGGCGCTTCGTGCTCTGGGACCACTTGATGCGGTCCGTCTCGCGCTTGAAGGGCTCGTGCATGCTCACACGCGGATAGCCGACGAGGACATGGCGGTAGAACTCCCGCCAGATGATCTCCTCCATCCAGGTCTTGGCGCCCTTCGGCCCGGAGTCGATGCGACCGTTGCTGGCATCCAGCGCGGCCGCGAGGCATTGGCGCGGTGAGACGACGCCCGCGGTGAGATAGGGCGAGGTGCGGCTCGTGCCGTCGACGGCGGGGAGATCGCGCTGCTCGTCGTAATCGTCCATGCGGCCCTTCGCGAAGCGCTCGAGTCGCGCGAGCGCCTTGTCCTCGCCCGCCGGCCAGTGCTCTTCGGGGCTCTTCACGTGCGACTCGAAGCCCTTCGCGGACTTCGGAACGTCATCGGGTGTGCCGACCATCTCGGCCTGTCGCTTGGGGAGGGCGAGGGGCTCGACACCGCCGCGATCTTTCCATGTCTCGATCCAGCGCTTCTTGTAGGGGGTGTAGACGGTGTAGAACGTGCCCTGCTTGGTGCGCACTTCGTCCGGCGTGAAGACGGTCTGATCGGTGAAGGAGCGCACGTCGAGGCCGGCCTTGGTGAAGGAATCCGTCACGGCGGCGTCGCGGCGGGCCTCGTTGACCTCGTACTGCTTGTTGAAAAAGAGGGCGTTGCAGTGATGCTCCTTCGCAACGTCCAGCAGCGCCTTGGGGGCGTCCTCGAAGGTCGGCGCCTCGCGCACGAGGAGGGCGACGTTGCGCTTCTCGAGCGACTTGGAGAGTTCGGCCAGGTTGCGGAGCCAGAAGTCGATCTTGACGCCGGCGTCGTCGTGCTCCTTCCACTGCTCGTGCGCGACGAGGAAGATGGCGACCACGCCGCGCTCGGCCTGCTTGCATGCCTCGAAGAGCGCGGTGTTGTCGCGCACGCGCAGATCCTGCCTGAGCCAGACGAGCGCCCTCACGCGATCGATCCGATTCCGAGTTCGCTGCGCAGCTTCCGCGCCGACGTGGTGATCTGCACCATCTCCTCCTTGCCGATGCGGTCGAGGCTCTTCATGACCAGCGCCATGCGGTTATTGCTCTTGAAGCGGTCGTGATTGCGGTTCAGGAAGTCCCAATAGAAAGTCGTGACGGGGCAGGCGTCCTCGCCATAACGCTTCTTGGGATCGTAGCGGCAGTGTTCACAGTAATTGCTCATGCGGCTGATGTACGCGCCGCTCGCGGCGTAGGGCTTGGTGCCGACGACGCCGCCGTCGGCGTGCATCACCATGCCGAGCGTGTTGGGCAGCGTGACCCAGTCCACCGCGTCGACGTACATGGCGAGATACCAGTCGCTGATCGCCTGTGGACTGACACCGCTGGTCAGCGCGAACTGCCCCGTCACCATGAGGCGCTGGATGTGATGGCCGTAGCCGTGCTCGAGCACCTGCCCTATGGACTCGCTCATGCACTTCATGTCCGTCTCGCCGGTCCAATAGAAGGCGGGCAGGTCGCCGCGCTGGCGGAGGAAGTTGCCCTTCCTGTAGCCCTTGCCCTCCGTCCAGTAGACGCCTCGAATGAACTCGCGCCAGCCCAGCAGTTGCCGCACGAATCCCTCGACGGAGTTGATCGGGGCGTCGCCCTTCTCGTAGGCATCAAGCGCCGCGCTCACGATCTCGCGCGGGTTCAGCAGGTGGAGGTTGACGGAGGAGCTGAGCAGCGAATGCCGCAGGAAGGGCGCCTCCGTCCACATGGCGTCCTGATACTTGCCGAAGAGGGGCAGCCGCTTCTCGATGAAGTCCTTGAGGGCGCGCAGCGCCTCGGCGCGCGTGACCGGCCAACGGAAGGAGTCGGCGTCGAGGGCGCCGTAGCCGTCAGGCCAGCGCTTCAGGACCGTCTTGATGACCTCGCGCGTGACGTCGTCGGGCCTCGGCGTGTAGGGCTTCGGCGTCCGCGGGGTTTGTTTGAAGGTGACGCGGTTCTGCTTGTCGTAGTTCCACTCCCCGCCGACGGGCTTGCCGCCTCCGGTCATCAGGACGTTCTCGCGCTTGCGCATCCAGCGGTAGAACATCTCGAGGATGATCGACTTCTTTCCCTTGCGCCACTCCGCGAACTCATCGGGCGTGATGTAGAAATGATCGTCGTCATGGATCTCGACGGGAACGCCCGTCTTCTTTTCCCACGACTCGACCATCTCCATGACCCGCCATTCACCGGGATGTGTGCAGAGTATGGTCTTCGGTCTGAGCGCATCGACGGCGCGCTGGACTTCGGGCGTGAAGGAGCCGCCATTCTCGGCGTTGTCGAGCTTGACGTAGCGAACGCGATAGCCACTGTCCTGCAAGTCCAGGGCGAAATGCCGCATGGCCGAGAAGAACAGCGCCGTGCGCTGACGGTGGCTCGGGACATGCTCCGCCTCCTGCGCCACCTCCATCATCAGGACGACGTCGCGCTCCTTGTCGAGGGCGCGGAAGGCGCTGGTGTCGGTCGTCAACTGGTCGCCGAAGACGACGAGCAACTGCTCGGCGGAGAGGCGATCGTCGGCGGTCAGGGCTGCGGAGGGGCTCGTTGTCGCCATCATGCCCCTCCCTCGCGGGCCGCGAGCAGGAGGATCCAGAGGGCGATGACGCCGCGGGCGCTCCACAGGCCCGTGCGGAGCCAGTTGATCGTGACGAGCGCGCGCGCCGCTTCGGCGTCGAAACCCTTCTCGAGAATTCGATGCCGCGGCACGAGCAGGCCCCACGTTGTCAGCCAGACGCCCGCGAGCAGCGCCAGGCCGACACCCGGCAGCGCGCGCCCGACGCTCTCGGGAGCGAGCGCCAGCAGAAGCGTCGCAGTCGCGGCTTCGATGAGCATCGCCGGGGCGACGACGTACGTGGTGCGCCGCATGTGCGCCCGCTGGTACGACGCGAACTCCGCGGGTCCGACCATCGCGTGCGCCGGATAATGCACGATCTGCACGAACCAGATCAGCCCGGTCATGAAGAGGGTGACGAAGGCGTGGGCCAGCGCGATTGCGAGGAAGGTCGGGTTGAGGAGATCGGACTGGATCATGTCGAGGCGGCGCGCTCTTCCTCAGGCGCCGAGGCGTCATTCGTCTGGCCACCGTCCTCGGATGTCGTCTCGCTGTCCGCTTCAGCGGCCCGCCGGATCCCCTTGAGCATGCCGTTGAAGACGACGCCATGGAGCGGGTAGACCGCCCACCAGTACGCCAGACCCAGCAGGCCCTTGGGCTTGAATCGCGCGATCTGGGTCAGACGCGAGTGCAGCCGTCCATCCTTCTCAAAGGGCTCGATGCGAAACTCGAGCAGCGCCTCGCCCGGCAGGCGCATCTCGGCGCGCAGGCTCAGTCGCTCGGCCGGCTGCGCGGCGGTGACGCGCCAGAAGTCGAGCGCATCGCCGTAGGACACATGCTCCGGATGCCGGCGACCGCGGCGGAGGCCCGGGCCGCCGACGAGGCGATCCATCACGCCGCGCAGGCGCCAGAGCCAGTCCGCGGCGTACCAGCCGTGTCCGCCGCCGACTCGGCAGACGGCGCGATAGACCGCACTCGGGCGGGCGGCGATCTCGATCGACTTCGCGTCTTCGTAGACGGTTCCGCCCGCCCAATTGGGATCGCCCGGTATGGGCCCGGCCCAGGACCAGGTCGTCTCGACGTTCTCCGCCGCCATCTTGCCAAGCGCGGCGTCGATCGCCTCGCGGGCGTTGAGCAGGCGCTGCGGCATGAGGCGGGCGGCTTCATCGTCGCGGCAGACCACGCGGTTGCGCAGGCCCTCGGCCAACGGACGGGCGATGGATGAGGAGATGGGCGTGACGAGGTGGATCCACAGCGAGGAGAGCCTGGGCGTCAGCACGGGCACGGGGACGACGAGGCGCTTCGGCAGGCCGCGCGCCTCCTGCATGTGCTTCATGAGCCGTCGATATGTGACGACGTCGGCGCCGCCGATGTCCAGCGTGCGCCCGACCGTCTCGGGCGTGTCGAGGCAGGCCGTGAGATAGTGCAGAACGTTGCGGATGGAGATTGGCTGACTCTCCGTGCGCACCCAGCGGGGCGTGACCATGACCGGCAGGCGCTCGACGAGATAGCGGAGGATCTCGAAGGAAGCGGAGCCGGAGCCGATGATCATCGCCGCGCGGAGGACGGTGACGGGCGTGCTTCCCGTTGCGAGCGCCTGCTCGACGCGCCGGCGCGAGCGCAGATGCTCGCTCAGATCCTCGCCCATCTCGCCGAGTCCACCCAGATAGATGATCCTCTCGAGACCGGCGCGCTCCGCGGCTCGCGCAAAGCGTTCGGCGATGATCTGGTCGCGATTGGCGTACTCGCCCTTGGCCGACGCCATCGAATGAATCAGGTAGTACGCCGATCGAGCGCCGCGCAAGCACTCCACGAGCGCGTCTTCGTCCGACAGGTCATCCTGTCGAATCTCGACGCGTGGATCTGACGCCCAGGTGCGGTCGGACAGCTTGCCGGGGGAGCGCACGAGGCAGCGAATTGGATATCCCGCCTCCAGCAGGCGCGGCGCCAGCCGCCCGCCGATGTAGCCCGTCGCGCCGGTGACGACCACGCGCTCGCGATCGCGGGGATTCGGATTCGCTCGCGCCTCGGCGATCACGCCGGAGCCGTCCGCGCCGCCCGCCGTTCGAGTGTCGTCGGAAGTGGACATGCTGCGATGTCAGCATAGTCGGGGCGATCCGCCGCCGAGCGGTGGCGCTGCGCCTGCATGATGCGACCGTCATGCAGGAGGAAGACGCCCGGCATCTGGAATCCGTCGCCGCGGAGCGCCCCGACGCCGTGCCCCTTGAGAACGCCCACGATCGCGCCACGGAGCCAGGTCGTGATTCCGAAGAGCTGGCGGAGGGAGCCTCGCTTCAGATCGAAAGCCTGGTAGAGGCGTCGATTCGGATCACTGATCCGCGCGACGTCTTCCAGTCCGTAGCGCTCGAAGAAAGCGCGGGTGTGGGGCTCCTCCTCGGACTGATGCACAATGGCGATGCGCACGCCGCGCCGCTCGATCTCCGGGCGCGTTCGCGCGAGATCAGCCATCGCCTCTCGGCAGAAGGCGCATCCGGCGTGGCGCAGGAAGACGACGAGCGTGGGCGCGCGCCGAGAGAGGACCGCCAGCGAGTCGCCGCGCTGTGTGGCGGCGTTCTGGATGGTCTCTTCGAAGGTTGCGCCGGTGGCGCGTCCGCCGGCCCACTGCTCGTTGGCGTGGTCGAGCGCGCGCCAGAGGATGACGCCGAAGGGGATCCACCAGATGAGGTCGTTCGTGATGATCGTGAAGCCGAGTACCCAGGGGAGTTGGCCTGTCCACGCCGCCTGAATGAATCCGATGGGCCCGAAGATCTTGCCGAGGAAGCCGACGAGAACGATCGGCCAGTGCCTCAGCGGCGCACGCGCCGCGACGAGATAGCCGACTCCATAGACGCCGACGATCATGCCGACGCACTGCCAGATGGCGGGGTAGCGGGGGGAATCCATGCCAAGCGCCGCGAACGCCGCGCCGGGAAAGAGCACGACGAAGGCGCCCCACAGCAGGTTGTACGCGCCAGCGAGGGTCAGCGTGACGCGCATCCAGCGTGCGCCGCGCTCGTCTCGCGTTGGTCTCGCCCCCGCTTCGCTCACGCCGTTCTCCGCTGCTGCGGCATGACGCGCGCCAGGCCGCCGTCCACTCCGAAGACCTGGCCTGTGATCCATGTGTTCTCGGGATCGAGCAGGAAGTCGAGCATCGCGGCGACGTCCTCCGGCTCGCCGGCCCGGCCGAGGGCGTGCATGGACTCCGAAGCCGCGAGCGACTTGTCGTTCTGCCAGATGCGCTCCGTAAGCGGCGTTTTGACGAGTCCCGGCGCGACGCAATTCACCCGCACGCCGCTGGGGGCGTAGGAGGCCGCGGCGGAGGCGGCGAGGCCGATGACGCCCGCCTTTGCGGCGGCAATCGCCTCGTGATTGGGCAGGCCGTGCCGCCCGACGGCGGCCGCCATCAGCGCGATCGAGCCACCCTTGCCGCGCATCGCCTGCGCCGCGGCGCGGACGGTCGCCATCGCCGTCGTCAGGTTGAGCGCGATCGTCTGATCCCAATCTTCGCGCGAGACGAGATGCGCCGGCTTGAGCATGATCGAGCCCGGCAGGCTCGCGGCGCCGACGATCCGGCCGATCTCGCCCGCCTTCTTGAAGAGATTCCCGACCGCCTCGAAATCCGTGGCGTCAAGCGGGACGGCCTCCGCGGCGCCCAGGCTTTCCGCTTGCTGGTTGAGCCGCTCCTCCCCGCGCGCGGCGAGGACGAGCGTGGCGCCGCGCTCGGCAAGGCGTTTGCAGAGGGCGGATCCCACGCCGCCCGTCGAGCCGATCACCACATACACCTTTTTGCCGTTTTGACTGGCCATCTCTGATGCCTCCGGGAGGGCGACTGTTTGCGCGCAAAACACTCAGCAGGGCATTCGCCGCCAAGCCGATCCGGATTCGGGGCGAAGGCGACTCGAGACCGCTGGACCATTGCGCGAGAGACCGCGAATCTGGGTTTGAGGCGTCGATTTCCGATTGGAATCCCCCTCACCCCAGCCCTCTTCCGGGGGGAGAGGGAGTTCCGAAAAGCCTACTCGTCAAAACGCCCGCATTGGCCCGAATCCCGAATCTGACCGGCGTATCAGCGCGATCAGCCCTTTTTCACGGGCGCCGCGAGAACAATGCGCTCCTGGTCGGAGACGACCACGCCTCCCGGCTCTTCGACGGTGACGGCGAAGAGCGTGGCGTCATGCACCCGGATCGGAGGCTCAACGGGGATGACCGCCTCGAAGGCTCCAGAAGGAATGTCGAAGACGCCGCCGTCCACGGGATACTTATGCTCGGGGTCGAAGATCCAGAGCTGGTACTGCCGCTGCGTCGGGTCGTTGGGCTCGAGGCCCGAGATGCGCATGAAGCCTCGCTGCTCCCGCGTGCTCCAGAGAATCTCGCCCGAGGCGCCACGCGCGGCGGGGTCCTCCTGCGGCGCCCATTCGACCCGAAGCAGGTCAGCCGGAGGCTCGGACAGGAATGTGGCGAGCCGCTGCTGGGCGGGAAGCGTCGCGTCGCCCGTGGTCGTGTTCCAGGTAAAGACGGCGAAGAGCATCGCCGCCGCGGCCGCGAGCCATCCAGTCCATGAAGCGATCGAGATCGCGCCGCCGGCGGGGGGACGCGCCTCGCCCGCCTCGTAGGTGATCGGGGCGGACGGTCCATCGAATGCGCGCCCGGGCGACTCATCCGAGCCGCGATCCTGAGCCTGCGCGGTCTCTTCGAGCACTGCCAGCGCTCGCCGCTTGAGAGACTCAGGCATCGGCTCGATGGCCTGGCTCGACCACGCGAGGTCGGTCGCCGCCGCGGCGATTTCAAAGGAGAGGCGGTCGAGGTCCTGATGCATGGGGAGCAGGCGTTCGAGCTCGCGATGCTCCTGTTCGGAGAGTCCGATGGTGGCGTGATCGCACAGCAGGTCGATCAGTCGGTCGCGACTGGGGGAGGCGGCGGTCATGACGACGCCCCTTCCGCGCCTGCGGATTCGTGGCTCGCCAGCGCCTCCCGGACACGGATGAGCCCGCGCCGGATATGCGTCTTGACGGTCCCCAGGGGCAGGCCTGTCGACTCGGAGATGCTCTCATGCGTCAGCCCCTGGAAGATCGAGAGCCGCAGGCAGCGCTGCTGCTCCTCGCTGAGGGTTTCCATGGCCTTGGAGGCGATGCGCGCCTCCTCGGAGATCCACGTCTGCTCGCCCGTCACGTCGTCTGTGGACTTGGTGGCCTCATGCAGCGGCTCGGAGGCGGGCCGCCGTCCGCGCTTGCGCAGGCGGTCGATCAGCCGCCGGCGGGCGATGGTCGCGACGAAGGTCTGCTCGGAGGCGATGCTCTCGTCAAAGCGTTCGGCGTTCTTCCAGACGTCGACGAAGATGTCCTGGACGGCGTCTTCAGCTTCGGCGCGGTCGTAGAGCATGCGGCGCGCCAGCGACCAGACGAGCCCGCTGTACTGCTCCATGCAGTCCTTCAGCGCGCCGTCTTCACCGCTCGCCACTCGATGAAGAATCGAGGAGCTCACGCGAAACCCTGCCTCCGACTGAGAGCCGAATCCGCCACTCCGTCCCACCGCGCCCCCGGCTCGCTCCATGGAGAATCCACCGACGCTTCGTCCAGCGCCGCCCGAGCGACGATCATACCGCCACTGGAGATTGGGCGCCGAGCCCCTTCTCCTGCGCGACATACGGTGCGCCGGATTGTCGATTGTCCCGACCGGCAAGCGAACATTCTCCTCCGGAGGGTCTTCAGAAGCGACTGCGTTCGTGCAAAAGGCGGGGCGACCGTCTCCGGTCGCCCGCGCCTCTGGACAGAGAACGGATCGGAATGCCTCGACGGGTCACTCCGGCAGAATGACCTCATCGATGACGTGGATGACGCCGTTGCTCGCCTCGATATCGGCGGCGACGATGTCGACCCCATTGATCCGCAGCCGGTCGCGATCGAGCGTAAAACGCACTTTTTGACCCTGGAGCGTCTTCGCGGCGCGAGCGTCGGCCGCCTGATCGGAGTAGACGCGTCCCGGCACGACGTGGTAGGTCAGCACGGCGACGAGCTTCTCCCGGTTCTCCGGCTTCAGCAGCGACTCAACCGTCCCCGCAGGGAGCTTGTTGAAGGCGGCGTCCGTCGGGGCGAAGACCGTGAAGGGCCCTTCGCCCTGCAACGCCTCGACGAGCCCGCCGGCTTCGAGCGCTGCGGTCAGCGTGGTGAACTGCCCGGCGCTGGACGCCGTCTCGACGATGTCGGCGGATGCGGGAAGCAGCACGCGGTCGATCACGTGGATGACGCCGTTGCTCGCCGTCACGTCGGTCTTGATCACGTTCGCCTCGTCAACCATCACCGCGCCATCCTCGACCGTGATGTCGATCCGCTGTCCGGTCAGCGTTGTCGCGTTGGACAGATCGACCACCTGGCTGGCGGGAACCTTCCCCGCGACTACATGGTGCTTCAGGATCGCGATGAGCGTGTCGCGATTCTCAGGTCGGAGAAGCGATTCGAGCGCGCCGTCCGGCAAATTGGCGAAGGCTTCATCCGTCGGGGCGAAGACGGTGAAGGGCCCCTCCATCTTGAGATCATCGACAAGGTTGGCCGTCTTGAGCGCGGTGGCCAGCGTCTTGAAGGATCCCGCGTCCACCGCGGTCTCGACAATGTCCTTCTCCTTCGCCCGGTACTGATTGGCGGCCTCGATCACGCGGACGCCGCTGTCGGCGCCGCAGTCGTTGGAAGCGGTCTTGGCGGCGGAGCATTCGCCGGCGAAGGCGCCCGAGGCGGCGACGCCCAGCGTCGCGACGGTTGCGCCGATTGTCGTCAGTCGATTCATCATGGTTGGTTCTCCAGATTCGGGTTCGTGGTTGAGGGATGAAGTGAACGAAATCAGATGCGCACCGATGGAAAGTCCAGACGTCTGTTCCGGGCCGGCCCTGGCCCGGTTCTTGCTACACCGCACGGGTTCGGGGCGGCGACTCGGGTGGATTCAGATTGACGCGCGGTTCGCCCGAGGCGGGAGTCGGTTTCGGCCTGGTGGGAATCGCTTCGGATTCGCCCTCACGGGTCCGCTGCCCCCATTCGAGCGAGGCAAATGGGGCATGTGCCGGGCTGAGATGGCAGGAAGTCCGCTCTGTGGGTCGGCGCGGGTCAATCCCGCTTCGAAGACCGCCGATACGACGAGCGAATCGACCGTTTCGTCATCTGAACCCTTCGGAGAACACGGCGTGGCCCACTACGACCTCATCGTCATCGGCTCCGGCCCCGCGGGCCAGAAAGCCGCCATCAACGCCGCCAAGCTCGCCAAGCGCGTCGCGCTGGTCGAAGCGCGCAGCGCCCCCGGCGGCGACTGCCTCCACACCGGCGCCGTCCCTTCCAAGGCGATGCGCGAGGCGATCCTGCATCTGACGGGCCTGCGCGAGCGGTCCATCTACGGCGACGCCTACTCCGTCAAGGACCAGATCACGATGCGGGATCTGATCTTCCGGGCGCGGACGATCATTCAGCGGGAGATCAACGTGATTCGAGCGCACATGCGGCGCAACAACGTCGAGCTTCTCGAAGGGCGCGCCTCCTTCGTCGATCCGCACACGATCCGCATCGGGCGGCTCGGCCATTTCTTTGAGATCACGGGCGACTGCATCCTGATCGCGACGGGGGCGGGACCGGCCCGTCCGGAGTCGGTCCCCTTCACGCCCGGACGCATCGTGGATACGGATGAGCTGCTCGATCTCGAGGATCTGCCTCCGACGATGATCATCGTGGGCGCGGGCGTCGTAGGCGTCGAGTATGCGTGCATGCTCCAGGCGGTGGGCGTGCGCGTGACGCTCGTCGAATCCCGGCCGCGGATGCTCGAGTTCATCGATGAGGAGATCCGCCAGGCGCTGCTGCACCACATGCGCGTCGGCGGGATGCGCGTTCTCTTCGGGGAGACCGTCGAACGCCTCTGGACGGAGGGCGAGTCCTGCTTCGCCGCCCTCGAGTCGGGCAAGACGCTTGCGGCCAGGACGATTTTGTACGCCATCGGGCGACAGGGGCGGACCGCCGACCTCGCGCTCGAAAACGCTGGGCTCGAGGCGGATCGGCGCGGGCGTCTGACCGTCAACGAGCGCTATCAGACCAGCGCGCCGCACATTCTCGCGGTGGGGGACGTCGTCGGCTTTCCCGCCCTCGCTTCTACATCCATGGAACAAGGACGTCTGGCGACGTGCTACGCCTTCGACGCCCCCGCCGAGTCGCATCCGGAGTTGTTTCCCTTTGGCATCTACACGATCCCCGAGATCTCGACGGTGGGGCAGGACGAGGCGAGCCTCACAGAGCAGCGCGTGCCGTATGAAGTAGGCGTCGCCCGCTACTCCGAGATTGCGCGCGGGCAGATCCTGGGCGACGGCACGGGCTTTTTGAAGCTGCTGTTTCACCGGGACAGCGGGCGGATTCTCGGGGCGCACGTCCTCGGGACGGGGGCGGCGGAGCTCGTGCACATCGCCCAGACGGCGATGGCCTACGAGGGGACGATCGACTTCTTCGTGCGCAACGTCTTCAACTACCCGACGCTGGCGGAGTGCTACCGCGTCGCCGCGCTCGACGGGCTGAACCGTCTCGCCGCCTACCGCCCGCAGGGCGCCGCTGAGGCCGATAACGAGCCGCTGCTCTTCCGCCCGGCGGCCTGAGCCGGCGGAGGGCGGTTCGATTGGCGTCGATCAACTTCGCGGCCCGGATCGGCCGATAAAGTCTGTCCGGATCGAAAAGCGGGCTTTTTTTTCGCTCGCTCTCCGCCGGCGACGGTAGCCTCACCTGTTCCGATGACGCCATCTCTCGACGATCGCAAATCGCCGATCCCGCTTCGCCCATACGCCTGGCGGTTGGGTGTGGTCGTGGGGCTGCTGACGCTGCTGGCGGCGTCGAATATGGCGCTGCCCTTCGCGATCAAGCTGCTGATCGACGATGTCTTCCCCTCCGGCGCCGACACGGGCGACTGGACACTGCTGTGGCTGATTCTTCCCGGGCTAGCGCTCGTGTACATCGTGCGCAACATCCTCTTCTACACCTCGCGCATGATGGCGGTGCGTGTGGGGGAGGACTCCTGCTTCGCGCTGCGCTCGCGGCTGTATGAGCATCTTCAGCGGCAGTCGCTCTCCTTCCACCGGCGCGGGCAGGCGGGGGCGCTGGGCTCGCGCGTGATGGACGATACGTTCAAGCTCCAGTCGTTCATTCAGGAGCGGCTGCCCATCCTGCTGCTCAACGCGCTCATGCTCTTCATTCTGTGCGTGATCATCTACGCGGTTTCGTGGAAGCTGGCGCTGGTCTCGACGCTCGTGCTGCCTTTCCACCTGGCCACATGGAGGCATTTCCGCGCCAACATCAAGCAGTCGCAGTCGCAGGCGCAGGACACCGCCGCCAGCGCCTACGGCGGGCTCGTCGAGCGTTTTCTGGGCATGGAGGTCGTCAAGGGATTCACCGCGGAGCGCCGCGAGGCTGACTCCTTCGACCACGCCATCGACGCCTCGCGACAGTCGCATATCCGCTCCCATCGCTATCACTTCGCCCAGAAGGTCGCGGCGGACCTGCTGACGGGGCTAGGTGTGATCACGCTGCTGGCGGCGGGGGCGTGGCAGGTCGTGCGCGGGGACATGAGCGTCGGCGCCTTCTTCATGTTCTTCGGCTATGTGATGCTCCTGTATCCGACGGTCCTCGAGCTGCTCTCGGGCGCCTCGCATCTGGCCCGCGCCTCAGCGTCGCTCGAGCGAATCCTCGAGGTTTTCGCCCATACGCCCGCGGACGAATGCGCCCTTGCGGAGGACGCCGACGAGGCGGCGCCCATCGAGGGGCGGATCGACGTCGAGAGCATCGACTTCACCTACGACGGGGAGCACCAGGTGCTGCGGAAGTGCTCCTTCTCGGTCGAGGCGGGCGAGCACGTCGCGATTCTGGGCCCCTCGGGATCGGGCAAGACCACGCTCGCCTCTCTCTTTCCGCGCTTCAACACACCGACGAGCGGGCGCATCCGGATCGACGGGCGCGACATCCGCGACATCCCCCTCACCGCCCTCCGCTCAGCGATCGGCGTCGCGTTCCAGGAGGTCTTCCTTTTCAACACCTCCATTCTCGAGAACCTGCTTTACGCCAATCCCGACGCCACCTTCGAGGAAGTTCGCGAGACGTGTGCGCTCGTCGGCGCCGATGAGCCCATCCGCCGACTCCCGCGCGGGTATCACACCCGCCCGACCGAGCTCACGGGCGAGCTCTCCCGAGGCGAGAAGCAACGCATCACGCTCGCCCGCGCGCTGCTGAAGGATCCGAAGATCCTCATCCTCGACGAGGCCACCGCCTCGCTCGACCGCCCCTCCAGCCACCAAGTCATCTCATCCATCCTCGAAGCGATGCAGGGACGAACCGTGCTCATGATCACACACGAAACCGACCTGGCGCCGCTGGCTCATCGGGCGATCCATCTCGAAAACGGCGCCGCCGTCCCGGACGGCGCGCCCCGCCCGCCCTTTCGCCGGCACGACTCCCATCGTCCCAAGGGGGATCGATCCTCCTCCTCCGGGCGACTGCTTCCCGCCATCTTGCTGAGCCTGCTCGCCTCGCTGAGCGTTGGATGCGTCTCAGAGATCGAGTCCTCCTCGGGCGCGATCACG
Organism: uncultured Phycisphaeraceae bacterium; assembly: GCA_964451515.1. Lineage (GTDB taxonomy): Bacteria > Planctomycetota > Phycisphaerae > Phycisphaerales > UBA1924 > CAYVIJ01. The sequence continues at coordinate 24,246 of CAYVIJ010000006.1, forward strand.
CTGGAGGAGCCGCGCGCTTCCTCGGGCGTGGTGGCGACGGAGGAGGACGCCGAGGAATTCGAGCGCCTTGTCGCCGCCGTTGAGTCCGCCAATCCGAAGAAGCCCACGCCGCTGACGCAGCCCGATCGCAAGCCCGTCGTCGCCGACGGTCTGCGCATCGACGACATCCGCGCCTTCCTCGCCGACATCGGGCAGCCCCAGGCGGCGCCCGCCCCTGATCGGCCGGCGGCGGCGAGCCCGGTCGAGGATTTCGCCGCGGCCATCGACATGGCGGAGTTCCCCGACGACGCCGGGCAGATCATTCCGCTCACGCGCCTCAGCGTCACCGAGCTGGAGGAGCTCGTCGACACGCTGACGCTGTCCTTCCAGGCGGAGCTCTCGTATGCGCGCGCGGGATCGGTCGTCGCGGATTTTCTGCCGCCGCTGCCGGAGGGCGTCGCCCGCGACGAGACGCTGGCCCGCTCGACGCCCGACGGCATGCGTCTGGTGCGCATCGGCTATCGCCGGTTCCTCTCCCAGCCCGCGCAGCTCTGGATCGACGGGTACATCATCACGCCCGACGACGTGCTCGTGAATGAGGATCTCGCCGCCGCGGAGCCGCTCGTGCAGAGCGCGCTGGAAGGCGTGGCCTCGATGCGCGAGGAGTTGCCACTCGCCGATCTGGAGGCGCAGATCATCCAGCTATCCTTTGTGGACGCGGAGGCGGCGCTGTCGGCGATGAAGGGGCTTGGCGTCACAGTGGTCGACAACCCGTCGCAGATGCCCGCGCTCTCCTCCTTCGAGCAGCTTCCCATCGTCACCACGATGCCCAAGCCGAACGCGCAGGCGACGGGCCTCGTCGGAGGCGACACCGGCGCCCAAGTGACGCGGAATCAGTTCGGCCTCTCCATCATCCCCTCCGTCGCCAGCCCGCTCCAGCAGGAGACGGTCGCGGGCCCGCTGGCGCAGTTGCTCGTGTTGCATCACCCGGCTCATCCCGAGCAGCATTCGCGCGTGCTGCGGCTGCTCGAGGATCTGATCGACGTGCCCGCGAGGCAGGTCTTTATCGAGGGCATGGTCCTCGAGATCAGCGAGGACGGGCTCGAGGAGCTCGGGATCGAATGGGAGTTCCAGGAAGGCGATCTGCGCACGGCGATCGGCACGCTCATGCCGGGCGTGACCGATCGCACGCTCGATTTGGTCGCGCAGGAGTCGCAGTCTCTTGCGCAGGACTGGGCGGTGAAGATCCGCGCGCTGGTTCGCGAGGGCAAGGCGGAGATTCTCTCCCGCCCGTCGGTGCTGACGATCGACAACCGCCAGGCGACGATTCGCGTGGGCGACGACATTCCCATCGCCACGAGCCAGGAGGGCCTCGGAGGCGGCGCGTCGAAGATCTCCTTCGACTTCCGCTACATCCCGACGGGCATCCTGCTCAATGTCCGCCCGCGCATCGACGCCGAGGACGAGGAGATCTCGATGCAGATCGACACGACGGTCTCCGCCGTCGTCCCGGGCGCCGATCTTGAAGTCCGCGACTCCGAGGGCGTCCTGCTCGCCTCCGCCCCGACGATCTCATCTCGGCGTGTGCAGACCTACGCGCGCATCGCGAACAACACGCCCTTCATCATCGGCGGCCTTGTCTCGCGCGATCGGACGCTCACGACGGACAAGGTGCCGGTGCTGGGCGATCTGCCCCTGCTGGGGCGGCTCTTCCGCGCCTCGCGCGAGGAGACGTCCAAGCGCGAGGTCATCATCGTCCTCACGCCCTATGTCCTGCCCGAGGAGCAGCGCATCGGGCGGGCGGATCCCAAGACGGATGAGCAGTTCGACTCGTTCGGAACGGAGCTCTTCCGAGACGCCTACCGCCTTCGCGAGGAGGAGGTCTTCGATCTCGCCTTCCTGACGGAGAACCGCCGTCTGACGCTCTACAAGGATCTCGCCAACCGGGTCATCCGCCAGAACTTCCGCATCGCCGAGCGGCGCCCCTTCTCGCTCTTCGCGGGCGACCGCATCCCGGGCGAGAACATCCTCGTGCACCGGATGATCTACGAGGTCATCAAGTCGCTCGATCTGGCGGAGAAAGTCCTCTCCGCGCGGGTGATCTACTTCGAGCCCGATCCGTCAGCCGGCTACCGCGTCCGCTTCGTCTCGGATCTGCTCATGCAGATCGCCGAGGCCGCCGGCGCGGCGCCCTCGGAGACGCTCGATTCCTTCTTCGAGGGCAATCGGAACAAAGCGCTCTATCTGACCTACATGTACGATCGCGAATCGCTGCGCCCCGGCGCCTTCTCCGACGAGCCCGTGCCCGACGTCGGCCTGATCGATTGCCCGGATCGCGAGACGTGGGGCCGACTGCTCTGGGAGTTGAACCAGCCGCTTCCTTCCGGCGAGCAGCGATTCACGATTCTGATCAAAGATCGGGAGGACCTGCTGCGACTGCGGCGCGCCATCATTCTGAAGCGCATGGTCCAGCTCAACGGCGGCGAGCCGGCGCTCACGCTCCGCAACTTCTCCGTCGGCAAGATGCTCCAGACCCCCGAGCTCGAGCCGGACGCCATCCATGTCGTCGACGCCGACGTCGCCCGGTACTTCTTCCACACCGAGCACTACTACCCGTCGGTGACGCGCGTCATCGAGGGGGCCATCGCCGATCTGGATCGCGCGCTGCGCGCCCCGGAGCTCAGGCCCTACCTGAGCGGCGCCGAGCTACCCGAGCCGGCGCGGGAGGAGTGACTTGCCCCGCCTTCGGCGGGCTCCGAGGACGCCGAAGCCCATGAGCAGGGGCGCGGCCGTCGCGGGGGCGGGAATGAAGCGGACATCGACGTCGAGTGAGCTTGCTCGACGGAGTTCTCCCGAAACGCTGGTGATGTTGTGGAACGCGTCGACTGAGATCGACAGGCTATGGATGCCCGGCTGGAGCGGGATGAGTTCGTCGAACTCTTCAGTGCCGGGGTGGAAGCCTATCTCGAAGAGCCCCTCCCCTTGCGGAGACACCAACTGCACACCCGCATCGATATGGAGCGACTTGTACGGAGTGGTAACACCGGCGGAGAACATGCCCAAGATCTGGATCTGCGCCGGTCTGTGGACTTCGAAGACGTACTCGACATGGGCTGTAGCGTAGCCCGTTGGATAAATGAATTCCGAATCCGTGTCATTGAACGGCGCCGGCTCGGCCAAAGCCGACGCGAACGCCGCGACGCGGACGCGGCTCAGCCGCACGTCAGATTCGAGCGTCGCCACTCCGGTCCTTCTGGCGCCAGTTTCAGGATCGAACGCGACCGCGCTGAGCTCAAGATCGAACGGGCCTGTTCCCTCGAACGCGCTCGCCCTGTCGACCGCGGGCACGCCCCTTGTATCGGCGTGCGACTCAAGCGTGCGCTCGACGCTGACGACATCGAAGAAGCTGCTCTGAGCCGCCGCGGCGGGGGCGAGCAAGACGAAGGCGAGTCCGGCGAAAGACATTCGGCGCCTGTGCATGGCGACTCCTTTCCTCTCCCTGCAACTGCTGAATCTAACGCGCCGGCCACATTTGGGCAACGGTGAATCCGAGCATGCCCTCTTTTCGACGGCTGTCGAATCAACGCTCTCTCGCGCCCTCGCCGCGTCCCGCCCGTCCTCTACGATTCCCTGATGAGCGTCGATCAGGCCATCCCCGACCACATCGCCGTCGTCGGCGCGGGCGTCGTCGGGGCCGCCTGCGCACGCGAGCTGGCGCTTCGCGGCCGCTCCGTGACCGTCCTCGACGCGGGCGAGATCGCTTCGGCCTGCTCCCTCGGCAACGCCGGGCTGATTTCGCTGGGGCACGCGCCGATCCCCCGTCCGGGGGTGGTCATGCAGGCGTTGCGGTGGATGTTCGACTCCGAGAGCCCGCTGTACATCGCGCCGCGTCTCGACCCGGCGCTGCTGGCGTGGCTGTGGCGTTTTCGCGCCGCCTGCTCGCCCGAGGCCTTTCGGAAGAACATGAAGGCGCTGTGCGATCTTTGCATCGGCTCTCGCGAGCTCTTCGACCGGATCGCCGCCGAGGCGCCCGAGCCCTTCTTCTACCGCAATCAGGGCTACTACGAGGTCTTCATGACGGAGGAGCACCTCGAGTCGGCGCACGAAATCGCCGCCGCCGCGGAGCCGCACGGCTTTGAGCACCATGTCATCGACGGGGCCACGCTTCGTGGGCGCGAGCCCGCGCTTTCGTCTGACCTCGTCGGCGCCATCGAATGGCCGCGATCGGCGATCGCCGATCCGTATGCGTTCACGAAGTCGCTTGTCGCTCAAGCGGAGCGGGGCGGCGCCGTCTTTCGGGAGCGCGCGCCCGTGCGCGCGATCGAGGTCGAGGGCGGGCGCGTGCGCGCGCTGGCGCTGGATTCCGGCGAGCGCGTCGAGGCGGACGCTGTGATTCTGGCCGCGGGAGTCTGGTCGGCGAAGCTCGCCCGCCCGCTGCGGCTGCATCTGCCGCTTCAGCCGGCGCGCGGCTATCACCGCGACGTTCCGCCGCCGGATCCGCCGCTGTCGACGGGCTGCGTCTTCGGCGAGGCGAACATGGTGGCGACGCCGATGGGCGACCGGCTGCGGCTGGCGGGCACACTGGAGTTCTCCGGGTTCACCGACAAGATGCGGCGGAACCGCCTCGAAATGCTGACGCAGAGCGCGCGCCGATACCTGGCGACGTCGAACGGCGCCCTCGACGCCGCGCCGATGTCCGAATGGGCCGGCCCCCGTCCCTGCCTGCCGGACGGACTCCCCGCCATCGGCCCCTCGCGCCGGGCGGAGGGTTTTTATGTGGCGACGGGCCACGCCATGCTGGGTCTCTCGCACGCGCCGACCACGGCCCAGCGGCTCGCCGATCTCATCCTGGAGGGCGCGACGGGGATCGACATGACGCCCTTCGATCCCGACCGTTTCTCACGAAGATGAAGTGCCGATCAGCCCGAGGTTCCCCAGGCGCCCAGGAGGAGCGCCAGATCGTTTGCGTTGACGAGACCGTCGAGGTTCAGATCAGCGGGCAGCGCCGATCCGGAGCCCCCCCAGGCGCCGAGGAGCAGCGCCAGATCCGTCGCGTTGACCTGCCCGTCGCCGTCCAGATCCGGCGAACGCTGGGTGGATACGCAGGGGAAGACGGCCAGCTCGAAGTCGTCCACGCCCGCCTCGACGATGGAGCCGTCTCCCAGATCGCGCGCCACAAAGCGCACGCGGACGGTGGACGTGCGATTGACGAACTCGGAGACACGCCACGTCTTGCTCACCCAGGCGTTGGCGTTCTCACTGACCTCCTCCAGAAGGGTCCAGGAGGCGCCGTCGTCGTCTGAGATCTCGATGAGCATGGAGTCGGCGTTGGGCGCGGCGCCGCGATCGTTCGAGTACCAGCGCGCGTAGGAGATGAACGCCTCGCCCTCGCTGGTGTCCAGGGGCGGGGAGAGGAGCGTGGTGACGCCGGAGTCGACGTCGTTGACGCCGATCCCGGCGCCGTTGGGGGCCTGCCCGGTCACATAGCAGAGCGTTCCGTCGGGGCTGGCGTCCAGCCCGGGCTGGGCGTCGGTGCCGACGGGATCGACGCGCTCCCACTGTCCCGTCGTCGCCGTGTCGGTGGCGAGGCCCGCCGTCCAGCCCAGGTCCGTCTCAAAGTCGTCAGCGAAGGGCGTGGTCTCGCTCGTCGCCGCAGTCAGCGTGTGCGTCTGCGCCGGCGCGTTCGGCGGGTCGGTGAAGACGCCGCTCGCGGTTTCCACGGAGATGTAATAGTCGATCCGCTGCGTGCAGAGGACGTCGCCCGTGTCGGCCTCGAAGATTCCGGGCGAGACCTCCGTCAGGGGCTCCGCGGTGAAGGGGCCGCCGTTGACGGAGTACAGCAGTGTCTCGGTTCCGGGGATGACGCTCTCGGCGCAGAGGGATTCGATTTCGACGCGGATGGTCGCCGGGGCGTCGGCGGGCGTGATCGTCGGCGCAGCGCCCTGCTCGTAGGTGAAGCTTGCCCCTTCGGGCACATCGAACGACTCGATGACGCCCTCCGTTGTGGTCGCCGCGGGGACGCTGGCGCCGACGCCCATGCCGCGCGAGGCGAAGGCCTCCCAGAGCAGGCAGCGGTTGGCGCCGGCGGTGAGGACTTCGTCAGCCAGCAGAATCGCGTCGCGCGACTGGATGTAGGTTGGGTTGACGGGAGAGAGCTTCATTGCATCCGTCACGAGCTGGAGCGCGAGCTCGTCGCCGGTCTCGAAGCCGTGCGCTTCGATCAGGTTGGCGCGGCACGCCCACAGGGCGTTGCACCAGATCTCGCCGATGTTGTGCACCGTCACGGGCGTTTGGGGTCCAAAGACGGGGTTGCGCGGCGCGGAGGAATCCACGCTGAACTGATTTGGATCGATGTCCGCGAGCGTCAGCGGGCTCTTCGAGAGGTCGGTCGAGTATGGGAAGCGACGGATGCCGAAGTAGTAGTTGTCGTCGAAACCGGGGGCGCCCTCGAAGGTGCTGTACGCGCCGACGGGATAGACGCCGTCCAGGTCGTCGCTCTCTTCCGCAAGCAGCGCCAGGGCGTAAAAATCGCTCCAGCCCTCGCCCATCCCGGCGCTCTGGATCGTGTCCAGCTTGCCGTGCAGGCGGATGCTCAGCCCGTGCGTCAACTCGTGGATGACGATCTGCGTGTCCAGCGCGCCATCGCGATCCGGCGTCGGACCATCCCAGAGGAAGAGCTGCATCCGCGAAAAGGAGCCGTCGGTGGTCGTGAAGAAGTTGGCGTTGTTCAGTCCTGCGCCGTCCTGCACGTCGGCGCTGATCGGATCCCCGCCGGCGCCGCCGCGGCCGAAGTTGTCGGTCTGAAAGTTTGCGAACGCCTCGGTGAAGCCCAGTTGATAGAGACGGTCGTGAAACCAGTTCGTCACGTAGAACGCCTGCGTCACCGCCCCGTCCCGGAACGTGGTCGGGTCGCTCGCCAGATCGATCGGAAAGTCGAAGACGCGGAAGGGGCTGCCAGCGGGGCGGGGCAGATCGGGAATGTCGTCGAGATTCAGATCCAGATGCGCACTGACGTTGTTGCCCAGCGTTTCGTTTTCACCGGGCGGAATCCAGCCCTGCGGGCTGGCGATCGGATCGAGCGCCTCCAGCGTCTCGAGCGTCCGCGCCTCGACGGGAGGCTGGACGCCGTTGGGCGATAGCGGGCCGGGGGTCAGCGGCGCGGGGCTGTCGTCCGTCCAGACGCGATAGGACGCCGTCTCCGCCACGGTGGCGTTCCGACCCTTGAGGACGCGCCCCGTCTCCGCGTCGAGATACACCTCGAGCACGTCGGAGGGCCCGATCGCCACCAGAACCTCCCACGCCGCGCGCACGTCCTGCGCCGTCACCGGAAACGCCACGCGCCGGGCGGCGCCCCACGCGACATTTCCGCCATCTTCGAGGGCGCCGCGGAAGATCGCGGCGCCGCGTCCATCCTCGCCTCGGCGCTCGAGCCCGCGCGCCGTCCCGCCGCCCCACTCGGCCGCAGCCTCGATCGCGTCCTGGGCGCCGAGCGTCCAGGCGCCCAGGCGCCATCCTTGCGCGGGGCGTTCGAGGAGCGTGCTGCCGGCGCTCACGACGCGCCCGTCGGGCGTCACGCTCCCACGCAACTCGGCGCCGATGAGCTCGACGGGGCCGACGTCTTCCGTGTCGATCGTTTGGCGCCGCCAGATGGTCGTCACGCCGGATCGCGGGTCCATGGCGCGGCGGGCCACGAACGTGGATGCGAGGGTCTCGACGGTGGCGCCGAAGAGCGGCTCGCGCTCAAGAATGAACGACTCCAGCGCCGCCTCGGGGCTCGCGAAGGGGCCGCCGGCGGTGAGGAGTCGATCGCGGGCGCGCGCCCATTTGGCGCCGCCGGTGATCTCACAGAAATCGACGATCACCCCCGCCTCGCGGCGCAGGCGGTTCGCCTCGCGCCGGCGCGGCTGGATCAGGGCGTCCGCCGCCGCCTCCCGCGTGGCGCGGAGCTGAGCGTCGTCGAAGCGAATGTCGAAGCCGTTCGCCCCGCCGAAAGGCGTCGCCTGTCCCGCGCCGCCGAAGCGATGGACGCCGCGCCCCTCCGAGAGCGAGGCGTCCTGAGCGAACGCGCCCGCTCCGCTGAGCGCTAGGGCTGAGATGACAAAGCGAAGCGCTCTTCGAGCGTGAACGCGCATGCGGCCTCCTCCAGGAACGGCGCCACGCAGATGGACCCAACCCGCCCGGCCGCGGACGCCACACACGTCCGCGCCGTTATCGAGGCCCGACGGTACCAGATAAAACGCGCAGCCCAAGCGCGGAGTCGCGCGTTTTCACGGACCCTGTGCGTTTTCCCCGGCGGGAGACGCCGATCGGCCAAAATTCCCGGACTTGGCCTTGGCGCGACCTGAAGTTGTTGCGACGACCTGCCGCTGAGACCCGCTGCTGAGACGAAGGCAACGAGATCCACGTCAGGCCTTAGCGCCGTCTTCATATGGCGGGGCCAAGCTCCCAATCCCGGAAGATTGTCGCCGGGTCAGGCTCATTTCAGGAGAGGGAAACATCATGAGATCACGAATTCGTTCTCTGGCGTGCCCCGTAGCAGTTGGCGTCGCGATCGCCGCGATTCCCGCTCAAGCGAACGGGCTCTTCACCGCGCTGCCGCCGTTCGCTGTCGGCAACGGGCCGGAGCATGTCTCGGTTGGCGATGTGAGCGGCGATGGTGTGATCGATGTGTTGGTCGCGAACACTGGCGCCAACGACATCTCGGTCCTGCTGGGCAACGGGGACGGAACACTTCAGCCAGAACAGCGGCTTACCGTGGGTGCCGCGCCGAGGTCGGTCGCCATCGGTGAACTCAACGGCGACTCGCACCGCGACCTCGTCGTCGCGAACTCATCGGACAACACGGTGTCGGTTCTCCTCGGCTCCGGCGGCGGCGGCTTCAGCGCGCCGCAGACATTTCCTGCCGGAACAGGGCCGGTCGCGGTGGCGATCGGCGACTTGAACGGCGACGACGACGCCGACGTCGCGGTGGCGAACGCGTTGTTCGGATCGGGAACCGTTTCCGTTCTCTTCGGCGACGGCAACGGATCGCTGGCAGCGCCCCAGCCGTTCGGAGTTGGCAGCGTTCCCGTAGCGATCGCGATCGCGGATCTGAATAGCGACGCGACTTTGGACATCGTGACGGCGAATGAGTTTTCGGATGACGTCTCAGTTCTTCTCGGAAGCGGCTCGGGCGCGTTCTCGAGCGCGCAAGCCTTCGCCGTCGGTGATCGGCCAAACTCGGTGATCATCGCCGATCTCGATGGCGATCTCGCGCCAGACTTGGCGGTCCCGAACGTTGGAACGGATGACGCGTCGGTTCTGCTTGGGGCTGGGGATGGGTCCTTTGGACCTGAACAGCGGGAGACCGTTGGCGACCAGCCGAACGATATTGTCGCCGCCGACTTCAACGTAGATGGCCTGCTGGACCTCGCCGTCGTCAACGTTGCGAGTAGAGACGTGTCCGTGCTGGTCGGCGATGGTTCCGGCGACTTCGCGCCGCAGGCGCTTTGTGATGGCGGCGCCCTCTCCGAATCGCTGGCTGCGGGCGATTTGGATGGGGACGGAGCGCCGGATCTCGCGCTTCCAGATCGTTTCTTCTCGCCAAGTGAGGTTCTCATTCTTTTGAACGAGACCGTTGTCGCCGCGCCGTGCCCTGGCGATTTCGATGGCTCAGGCGACGTGAACGCGGCGGACCTCGCGATCCTGCTTGGCGCTTGGGGAGGCATCCAGGCCGGCGATCCGCTCGACCTCACCGACGACGGGCAGATCGACGCCTCTGACCTCGCGCTCTTGCTGGGCGCATGGGGGCCTTGTCCGTAACTGTCGCGGCAGTCCTCTCATCCCAGAGCCTGTCACGCGGGCTCAGCGTTGACGGGCGTCGCATGACATGAGGAAGGAGAGAAGGGCGACCGACGGGATTCGAACCCGCGACCCCCTGGACCACAACCAGGTGCTCTAGACCGAACTGAGCTACGGCCGCCATCTGGCCCGCGGGATCGCCCTCGGGCAACGCCACGGTACGACCCTGCCGAAACCGGGTCAACGCCGGCGCCCGGACGCCCTCATCTTGTCGCAGCGGCGGCGCCTCGACCGACTCCCGCCCTCTGCGCGCCCATCGACGACCCCCCCAGGCGCCGCCGCTCCGCCCGGACATCCTGTGGAATCGGCTGATACACTCGATCGAATACAACCGACCGACCAGCTCCAAACGGATCCCTCACGGAGTGCTTCCGATGGCGACCGCCACCGCCGCCGCCGGCCTCGAGCTGAAGGCCGAGCGCATCCATTTTCACCTTTCCGCGCCGATGCTCGTCGAGGCTGCTCTGCGCCGGGAAGAGGGCCGCCTCGCCGCGAACGGCGCCCTGGTCGTCTCGACCGGCGACCGGACGGGCCGCTCGCCGAAGGACAAGTATCTCGAGGACACCCCCGAGATCCACGCCGACATCGACTGGGGCGCGGTCAACAAGCCGCTTTCGGCTGAAGCCTTCACGGAGCTCGAAAAGCTCGCGCATGATCACCTCACCGTCTCCGACGAGCTCTTCGTCCAGCACGGATTTGTCGGAGCCGATTCCGAGCGCCGCCTCGCTGTGACGACCGTCGCTCAGCAGGCCTGGCACGCCCTCTTCGTCCACACGCTCTTCATCCGCCCGACTTCTGAGGATCTGGAGAGCTTCAAGCCCGACTGGCTTGTCCTCAACTGCGGCGCCCACAAACTCACGCCCGAGGAGCAGAAACGGCTCGGCGTCGACAGCCCCGTCATCGTCGCGCAGTCGCTGACGCGCCGCGTGGTGATCATCTTCGGCACCGAGTACGCCGGGGAGATGAAGAAGTCCCTCTTCTACGCGATGAACTACGACATGCCCGCCCGGGGCGTCTGCCCGATGCACTGCTCCGCCAACGTGGACGATGAGGATCCGGAGAACGTCGCGCTGTTCTTCGGCCTTTCGGGCACGGGCAAGACGACGCTCTCCGCCGATCCCGATCGCGGTCTGATCGGCGACGACGAGCACGGCTGGTCGGATAACGGCGTCTTCAACTTCGAGGGCGGCTGCTACGCCAAGTGCATCAACCTCTCCGAGGAAGGCGAGCCGCAGATTTTCCGCGCGATCCGCTTCGGCTCGGTGCTCGAGAACGTGGTGATCGACGACGCGACGCGCGAGCCCGATTATGACGATGGCTCCATCACGGAGAACACGCGCGCCACCTATCCGGTCGAGCACATTCCGGGCGCGGTTATTCCCTCCGTCGGGCGGCATCCGAACAACATCGTCTTCCTCACCGCCGACGCGTTTGGCGTGCTTCCGCCCATCGCGCGCCTGACGCGCGAGCAGGCGATGTATTACTTCATCAACGGGTACACTTCGAAGCTCGCAGGCACCGAGGCGGGGGTCACCGAGCCGCAGCCGAACTTCAGCCCGTGCTTCGGCGGACCATTCCTGCCGCGTCCGCCTCGCGTCTACGCCGACCTGCTCGCCGAGCGCATCACCAAGCACGATGCGCACGTCTGGCTCGTCAACACGGGCTGGTCGGGCGGTCCATTCGGGACGGGTCATCGCATGAAGCTGCGGCACACGCGCGCCATGGTCCACGCGGCGCTCAACGGCGGGCTGAAGGGCGTCGCGTTCGAGGAGGAGCCCTTCTTCGGGCTGCATGTCCCGACGAGCGTCCCCGACGTTCCGGACGATGTTCTGCTGCCGCGCAACACGTGGAAAGACAAGAGCGCGTACGACGCGAAGGCGAGGGATCTGGCGCAGCGATTCCGCGAGAACGACCAGAAGTTCGAGATGGACGAGCGGGTGCGCGCTGCGGGTCCGAGAGTGTGAAGCCGCTTTCTGCGGACGTCTCGCTTTTCACAACGAGTTGAAATCCCGAATGCGCCGCGTTGTCGCGTGTTTCCCTGAAATGGGCGGGCGAATTCGCTATACTCCCCGCTCTCAGGCATCAATAGCACCGTCGCGCCCTTGTCGCGCCCAGGTGGGGGCGCCTCGCGACGCCCTGACCAACGCTTCGAAAGGACCCTGATGTCGACGATGCAACGCCGCGCCGAGGCCCAAAAAATTGATCCCGTGCATTTCCAGCTCAAGCTTCCCAGTTCCGAAGAGGCTCTGGACCAGGACGAGGAATGGTGCGAGGCTGTGATCGACGGCGAGACGCGCCGCTTCCGCTTTCACGATTACAACGAGATCTACAACGTCCCCGGCCTGTACGAGGCCATCTTCTACGACACGCTGAAATGCTGCTCCCCCCGCGTCGTCGTGCAGATGCTTGAGGATGCGCTGCGCGAGGTCGACGAGCCGGCGGAGACGCTCCGCATTCTGGACATGGGCGCGGGCAACGGCATCGTGGCGGAAGAGCTCCGTCGACGCCGCGTGGACCACATCGTCGGCGTGGACATCATCCCGGAGGCGAAAGAAGCCGCCGAGCGCGACCGCCCGAGCGCGTATGACGACTATGTCGTCGCCGATCTGACGTCGCTGACGCCCGAGCAGTTCAAGGACTTCGACGAAGCCGAGTTCAACTGCCTGACGCTCGTCGCCGCTCTCGGCTTCGACGACATTCCCGCCGCGGCCTTCATGAACGCCTTCCGCTTCGTGAACGCGCCGGGCTGGATCGTCTTCAACATCAAGGAGGAGTTCCTGCGCGACGAGGACCAGGGACAGTTCGCCAGCCTCATGGACGATTTGCTCAAGCGCGACATCATCCGCATGCACGCCTTCAAGCGGTATTGCCATCGCCTCTCGGTCACGGGCGAGAAGCTGTACTACGCCGCGATCATCGCGCGCAAGAATCAGCGTCCGCCCCAGGAGCTTATTGACGCGTACACCAAGGGCTGAACCGCCCGAGCCCGAGGAGGCGCCAGGCGCGCTCGCCTGAGAAAAATACCCGGTTCAGGCGTCCGCCCCGGACGTCTCCGGGAGCAGGAAGCTCAGGTGCAGCGTCGCGTGTCTGGTGTGGAAGCGCAGCCAGTCTTCATGGGTCATGCGCCCGAAGACAGGGCTCGGCTGCTCCATACGCTCGCCATGGATCACGCGTGTCGCCTGCTCGCGGAGTTGTTCCGCGCCCTCCTCCAGCGGCACGTTCGGATCCGGATCCAGCGCCTCGGCGCCGCCTTTGAAAGGGATGCCCGCGGGCATCGGTCGCTCCGACAGCGCCAGCCCCTTGAACAGCGGGCCGACAAGGCGCATCCACAGCGGCGCCCGATACGGAAAGCCGTCCAGCGAGAAGCTGATCAGCCGGGCCACATGCTGCATCGCTTGCCCGGGCGACCAGTTCCCAAGGCTCGCCACGCTTCGAGAGCAGAGGATGCGTTCGACATCCGCCAGAACGTCCTCCATCGACTCGAAGCGCAGCTCGCGTCGTCCCGTCGCCTTCGCCGTCCTCACCCGACGCGATGTCATCGCGTCAGTCTAACCCGATCCCGGGGAGATCGGCGACCCCGCCGCGGCGAAGCGCCGTCCGGCGCGCTCGTACAATGTCGGAGTGACCGTGGACGCCTCCGTCAACAGCGATGAATCATCCGTCGAGCAGCCGCTCGTCATCGGCTGGCGCGAGTACGTCGCTTTCCCGGACTGGGGCGTCGGACACATTCAGGCCAAGTCGGACACCGGCGCGCGCACCGGCGCACTGGATGTCGACCACATCGAGCGTCTCGAGGGCGACCGCGTTCGCTTCGAGCTTGTCCTGCTTCGCAAACCTGAAATCGCGACGCGGACGATCGAGGCGCCTGTCGCGCGTGTCTCGCGCGTGCGCTCCTCATTCGGCGCGCGCCGTGAGCGACTCTTCGTCGAGGCGAAGATCCGCGTGGGGCCCATCGAGAAGATCGTGGAGCTGGGACTGATCTCCCGCCACAGAATGATCTGTCGGGTGCTCCTCGGGCGCGGCGCGTTGTCCCCCGAGTTCCTCGTTCATCCCGAGAAACGATATCTCTTCGGGCGTGGGCCCCGCGCCGCACGCCTCGAGGCGGGCGAGAACGCCGGATCCGCCCGGAAGCGTCGCAGACAATAGAAACGTCTCATGGATCCACTGAACCTCGCCATCCTCTCGCGCAACGGCCGCCTCTACTCGACGCGCCGGCTCAAGCAGGCGGCCGCGGACCGCGGGCATAAGGTTCGCGTCCTCGACACGCTGCGCTTCTCGATCTTCGTCGAGCATGGGAATCCGTCCCTGATCTACAAGGGCAAGTCCATCAAGGAGTACGACGCGGTCATCCCCCGTATCGGCGCCTCTGTCACCTTCTTCGGCGCCGCCGTCGTGCGTCAGTTCGAGCAGATGGGCATGTATCTGCTCAACACCTCGCCCGGCATCCTCGCCTCGCGCGACAAGCTGCGCTCGCTCCAGATCCTCTCGAAACACGACATCGGCCTGCCGCCGTCGGCCTTCATCCGCGAGAAAGGCGACATCCTTCCCGCGATCGAGCAGGTCGGCGGCGCTCCGGTCATCATCAAGCTCCTCGAAGGCACGCAGGGCGTCGGCGTCATCCTCGCTGAGACGACCAAGGTCGCGGAGGCGATCGTCGAGACGCTCCACTCCGCGCGGCAGAACGTGCTCATCCAGAAGTTCGTCGCCGAGTCGAAGGGCAAGGACGTTCGCGCGTTCGTCGTCGGCGATCGCGTCGTCGCCGCCATGCGCCGGCGCGCTCAGGAGCACGAGTTCCGCTCGAACGTCCATCGCGGCGGACATGCCGAACCCGTCGAACTTGATCCCGACTACGAGCGCTGCGCCATCCAGGCGTCGCAGATCATGGGGCTCAAAGTCGCGGGCGTGGACATGCTCGAGACCTCGGCGGGGCCGCAGGTGCTCGAGGTCAACTCATCGCCCGGGCTCGAGGGCATCGAGGGCGCGACGGGCGTTGACGTCGCCGGCGCCGTCATCGAATACCTCGCGGATCAGATCGCCTTCCCCGAGTTTGACATTCGCCAGCGGCTCACCGTCTCCAAGGGCTACGGCGTCGCGGAGGTGTGGATCCACGAGGGCTCATCGCTCGCGGGCGTGAAGCTCATGGACTCCGGCCTCCGCGAGCGCGACATCGTCGTCCTGACCATCCACCGTGATGGCACGGCCATCGCCAACCCGATGAAGACGCGTGAGATCAGGATCGGCGATCGCCTGTTCTGCTTCGGCAAGCTCTCCGAGATCAAAACGCTTCTCCCCCCCCGTCCCAAGCGCAAGAAAAAGAAATCGACCTCGGGGAAGCCCACCCTGTAGGACGCTATGTCATCATGCCCAATGTCTCCCCAAACGCCGCAGACTTTGCCGAGCCTTTTGAGATCGGCGACGCCGCCGTGCCCGCCGGTGAGGCCGCCAACGTCGATCTCAAGGTCTCCGAGACGTACGCCGGCGTGCCGCTGCACATTCCCCTGCGCGTCGCGCGCGGCAAGAAGCCCGGGCCGGCGATCTTTGTGATGGGCGCCATCCATGGTGATGAGATCAACGGCGTCGGCGTCGTGCGCTCCCTGATCCTTGATCAGGAGTTCGAGCTCGCCTCGGGCACGCTGATCCTCGCGCCGGTCGTGAACATCCTGGGCTTCGAGCTTCAGACGCGTTACCTGCCCGATCGGCGCGATCTCAACCGCATGTTCCCCGGCAGCCCCACGGGCTCGCTCGCCTCGCGCTACGCCCACACCATCTTCACGGAGATCATCCAGCGCTGCGACGCCGGCATCGATCTGCACTCGGCCGCGACGCGTCGGACGAACTTTCCGAACGTCCGCGCTGATCTGAGTCGCCCGAAGGTCCGCGAGATTGCGCGCGCCTTCGGCGCCGAGCTGATCGTCTCCGGGAGGGGCCCGCGCGGGGCGCTGCGCCGCGCGGCGTGCACCGCGGGCGTGCCGACGATCATTCTGGAGGCGGGCGAGGTCTTCAAGATCGAGCCGGGGGTGGTCGACGTCGGCGTCCGCGGCGTGCGCAACCTGCTGATGCATTTCGGCATGCTGGAGGGCGAACCCGAGATCCCGCGCTGGCAGGTGGAGATCACGAAGACGAACTGGGTGCGCGCGCCGGCGGGCGGCCTGCTCCAGTTCCACGTGGCGCCGGGGGACATCGTCACGGAGGACCAGCCCGTCGCGACGCTCGCCTCGCTGCTCGGGCGGACGCTGCACATGATCAGCGCCCCCGTCTCGGGGGTGGTGCTGGGCACGACGACGCTGCCTGCCGTCAAGCCGGGGGATCCCGTCGTGCACCTCGCGATCCCCGAGGATCCGAAATCGCTCTCGCGCATCCGCCGCGCCCGGCGCGGGGCGGACGACGAGGAGCTGGACGGGCGCCTGCGCGCCGATCTGGCGACGAACATCCATGTGACGGACCCTGCGGAGAACGAATCGGAGTCGGAGGCGTAGCAGGGGAGACCGTCGCCGAAAGGGGAGGCGTGACACGAGCGCGCCGAATCCTGCTCAACTGGGTCCCAGCGGGCGTTGGATTCAATCTTCTGGCGGCGGCGTTCGTCGCCGCGTCGGGGGGCCGCGTCGGATTTCCCTCCGGCCCTCTGCCTCTGGCGCTCTTGGCGCTCGTGCTCTGCGTCGTCAGCGTGTTTCTCGCCCAGCGCTGCGCTGCAACGCGGGATGCGACTGCCGCCCATCGCCGGCTCTTCATGTCCCTCGGGGCGATCGTCATCGGCGCCCTGCTCTGGGGTGTCTTCGCGATGATCTACCTCGTTCCGGCGCTCATGCTGCGATTCGATGGATCTGGACTCCTCGCGGAGGCCGGTGTCGCCGCGGCTGCTTTGGCCGGCGACGCGTGCGCATTGGTCCTGCTGTATCGCGCGACCCGCGACGAGCGCATCTGCGAGGGACGCTGTACGTGCTGCGGTTATGTGCTGCTGGCCTGGCAGTGCGTTTGCCCGGAGTGCGGGACGGGGGTTCATTCGGCGAACGCCTCGCGCGCAGCCACCGGTAGCGGCGGGCCTCCGTGCCCGACGGTGAAGTGTGGGTAGGCGTCGTAGACAGGCGGGCAGGGACGCCCGCTCTACCTGTAGAGGGGAGAGTCGACGCGGTGAACTGCTTCCGCCACTGCGGATACCCGCTCCGGAAGGGCTGAGATCGCATAGCCGGGGCAGGCAGGGACGCCTGCCCCACCGATGGCTCGCGCGGGTGGCTTGCGGGAGACGGCTCGGAGAGCCGTCCCACCAAGCGAAGCTACGCCACCGCCGCGCACACCTTCTTCGCCGCGTCCGCGAGATTCGTCCCCGAGCTCATCGTCGGGATCTCATCCTTCGCCTTCTCCAGGATCGCCCGGCCCTCCTCGACGTTTGTCCCCTCGAGGCGCACGACTAGCGGGACTTCGAAGCCGACTTCCTTCGCCGCGTTCACGATCGCCTGCGCGATGACGTCGCAGCGCATGATCCCGCCGAAGATGTTGACGAGGACGCCCTTGACGTTCGTGTCGCTCAGGATGATGCGGAACCCCTCCGTCACCGCCTCCTCGCTCGCGGAGCCGCCGACGTCGAGGAAGTTCGCCGGCTCGCCGCCGAAGTGCTTGATCGTGTCCATCGTCGCCATCGCGAGCCCGGCGCCGTTGACAAGGCAGCCGATGTCCCCATCCATCGCGATATAGGTGAGCCCGAAGCGGCTCGCGCGCCGCTCGCTCTCCGGCTCGCTCTCGGGGTCGAACATCTCCTTCACTTCCGGCTGGCGGAAGAGCGCGTTGTCGTCGAAATTCATCTTGGCGTCGATCGCGAGGACCTGCCCCTCGGGATGGCTCTCATCCGGCGGCGTCGTCACCAGCGGGTTGATCTCCGCCAGCGAGCAGTCGCGCCCGTTGTACAGCCGCCACAGCGCCTCCATGGTCTTCGCCGCCTGTCCCGCATTTTTGCCCGTGAAGCCCAGCCCGTATGCGACGCGCCGGGCCTGGTGCGGCTGGAGGCCCATGAGCGGATGAATCGGCGCGCGCACGATCGCGTCCGGCCGCTCCTTCGCGACCTGCTCGATCTCCACGCCGCCCTCCGCTGAGGCGATCAGCGTCGCGCAGCGCTGCGCCCGGTCGGTCGTGATCGCGACGTAGTACTCGTGCTCGATGTCCACGCCCGCGGCCACCAGCAGCTTCTTGACTTCGATCCCCTCCGGCCCCGTCTGCGCGGAGACCATGCGGTTGCTCAGCATGAAGCGCGCCGCCTCCGTCGCCTCCTCCGCCGAGCGGACGAGCTTGACGAACCCCGCTTTGCCGCGCCCGCCCGCGTGCACCTGCGCCTTGACGACCGCAAGGTCCGTCCCTGCTTCCTGGGTGACGCGCTTGTACGCCCCCGCCGCGGACTCGACGGACTCGACAAGCTCCCCCGGCGGGACGGCGGCGCCGGCGTCCTTCAGCAGTTGACGGGCCTGGAATTCATGCACCTTCATCGCGGGCGTCTCCTCCAAGGGGGTGGCGGGGGTGGAGGCGACACCATACCAGCGAAGGTGGGACGGCTCTGGTTTGGGACGGCTCTCCGAGCCGTCTCCCTTACCGCTTGCGCCGAGAAGCCAGCAGGCCGCCGATCAGAAAGACGCCGATCGTGCCGGGGCTTGGGAAGAGCGTCGTGATGAAGTGGGCGTCGGATCCGAACTCGACGCGGACGAGCATCAGATCGCCGAAGATCTCGGGCTCGTCGGCGAGGGGATCGCTGAGCGAGAGTGAGATGAGGATCTCGTCCTGGATCGCGCCCAGGCCCCCCAGAGGGACTGAGGCGAGCGATGAGAGAAGGCCGCCCTGCGGGCCGTCGATGTTGACGGGGCCATCGAGATTGGCGCCGCCGAAGGGGGTAGCCTGCGCGATGTTCGAGGAGACAAAGTTCGTCAGGGCCCCCGTGCCGTCCATGTTGCCGTAGCCGTATTCGCCGGAGACGTCCGCATTGGAACCGACGTTCATCACGTCGAAGTTGACGCTCGCGCTGCTGGGGCCCGTGCGCACGGAGCCGCCGGTGATCATGACGTCGCCGTTAAAGCCGACGTCGCCGAAGTCCCAAGAGATGCCCGTGAGCAACTGGTCCGACGCATCGAAGCCCGACGGAATCGAGGTGGACGTGTTTTTCAGGCGAATCGTCATCGCATCGCCAGCGCCGTTGAGCGTGAACTCCGCCTCAGCCTTCAGACCGCTGCCGTCATCGAATTGAACTACGATGCCGGACCAGGCGCACTGCGATGCGCCCATCGCGCCGGCGGCGACAATCCCCCAAACGAACGATCGCATTGCTTCTTCTCCTGCGGCCCAGCGCCTCGCCCCGGAAGTCCCCTCGTGGCGCGGAGCCAAACTCAACCTCTCAATTCAACGGCGGCCCTGGAGCTCGACGTGTAAAGCTCGGCAGCATCATCCTCACCACAGGCCCGGTTCTGCAAGACAAATTTGTCCGTTTCGGTGTTTTCCCTTGGTGGCGAGTCCGGGAATCAATGCCTCACGGGCAGGATCGGGCGCGAGAGTTCGCCAATTCGACGAAGGATTGATCAATGCGCTGGCGGACCCTGCCGCTCGATTCACGGCGGACCCATTGTCTTGTGTGGCTCCGATCACGCCGCCTCGCATGGAGGGAACGGGGTGATCGGGATGCGGCAGCGCCCTGGCGAGGGCCCAGGGCGCAGCGGAGAGCGCACACCAACCCGAACGCCTGGCAAAGTGCGGCTCATTGAGAGACAGATTTGTCGTTCAGATCACCCGCTCGAGCGCGAATCACTTATCCGCCTGATTCAGGAGCTGCTTTCCCCGACGGCGCTTGTTGTTGAGGATCTTCCGCCCGCTTTTTGTACGCATTCGCGCGCGGAATCCGATCGCCCGCTTCCGCTTGATCCGGCTCATCTTTCTGGAATGCAGCATCGATCAGCTCCTGTCCCGCAAACGCTCCTGAGGCCCGCCTGGGGGGCGAGTGGCGAGCCCGGGAAGATACGCCCATGAGCGGCCCCGTTCAAGCCGCCGACTGCACCTGGGGCGACCGAGAACCTCCCGCTGTGGCAAGAAGTCGGCGAAAACTCCCGCCAGACGCTCCGGAAACCATCGTTCGGGTCGTGAATCGACGCCGCCTGCCCACTTTCCTCGTGCGTTGCCCCGCAGCTGCCGATAGGCTTGCCTGTCGGAGCACGGTGCTCCGATCGATCCGGCCGCTGGTGCTCAGCGGCCGTCGGATGGGGTCGAAGAGGCCCATCGAAACCGACGGCCGATGAGCGCACGCGTCCGCATCGTGCGACCAGACCGCCCGACCCCCTGCGCTGGGGGCGGGCTCAGGTCCCGATGTGGTCCCGCCCCGTCGGCAGCGCTCCGCCGGCGGGCACAAGGTGCGTTTTCCCATGCCCACTTTGGAGACCCTCGACGCTGCGCAAACCGCGCTCGGTCATGAGTTTGCGAATCAGGACCTCCTCCGCGAGGCCCTGACCCACGCCTCCATCGCCGAGACGCGCGCCGCGTCCAACGAACGGCTCGAGTTCCTGGGCGACGCCGTCCTCGGGCTCGTCGTCTGTGAGTTCTTGTATCAGAACTACCCCGACCTGCTGGAAGGGGACATGACCAAGATCAAGTCCGTCGCCGTCTCCCGCCGGACGTGCGCGCGGATTGCCGACAAGATGGGGCTTGTCGAGATGCTCAAGTTGGGCAAGGGGATGACGACGGGGGGCGAGTTGCCCTCCTCGCTCGCCGCCGCGGCTCTCGAGTCGGTGGTCGGGGCCCTGTACATCGATGCGGGACTGGAAGCGGTGCAGGCGTTCCTGCTGCCGCATCTGGAGCCCGTCATTCATCGAGCGGCGACCAGCGGGCACCAGCAGAACTTCAAGAGCGTCCTCCAGCACGTCGCGCAGCAGGACTCCGAGTCCATGCCCGCGTACATCCTGCTGGACGAGAAGGGCCCGGATCACTCCAAGTGCTTCGAGGTTTGCGTCGAGATCGGCGCGCGCACCTATCCCTCCTCCTGGGGGCAGTCGAAGAAGCAGGCGGAGCAACAGGCCGCGCTGAATGCGCTGCTCGAGCTCGGCTACGCGACGCGTGAGGAGGATGGCGAGATTGTGGTGAACCTCCCAAGCGCCGAGGAGCTCGAGGACGAAGCCGACATCGACGCGGACGAGGAAGCCGCGGGCGTGGCGTGATCGCCGCTTCTACGGCTCTGACAGATCCCCCCATGTCGCCAGATCCACCGTCAGCCTCCCCGGCTCCCGCTGCCAGGGAAGCATGGGGCGTGGCCACGCCGAGCGTCGCCGTCCCGCGTCGCTGACCACGGTGCGCTCGAGCGCCAGGCGGAGCAGTCGATCGGGTCCGACGGCGTCATCCGGAATCGGGATGACGACGATCCAGCGATCCCGCTCGCGCAACACACGCGCGCCGCCCGCCGCGACGGTCGGCTTCTCGCTGATCTCCCGCGGCGCTTCGATGACGATTGGCGGGCGGTCCGAGACGCGGGCGCCCAGCCAGAGGCGCAGGGTGTCGGCGCGCGCCGAGTCCACCTCGGGCAGTGAGCGGCACTCGATGTACACCTCCCATCCCGCTCCATCGAGCGAGCGCCGGAGCAGCCCGAGCGTCTCATCCAGCGCGGGGGCGCGCTCAAATCGCCCGCTCATCCAGGACGTCATCGTCAGGTCGCTGAGCGTGGGGCCCAAGCTGAGCCCCGGGGGCCGTGCCGAGACAGGCTTTGTCAGCGTCCGCAGGCGCCGCTCGAAATCACCGGCGAGGGCCACGACGTTCGGCTCCGCCTCGCTCAGCGGGACGGAGGCGACGGCGGTCGCCAGGCCGCCGGGGGCCAAGGGGGAGGCGGGCCCCGTCGCGACGCGCGGCCCTGGGAGGAGCGTTCGCAGACGCGCGATGCCCGGGGCGTCGCCGCGACGATCGGCGATTCCCGCGACGACCAGCGCTACGTCGGGGGGCTCGTTGAGAGTTGGATCGGGCGGGGGGGCGGCGCTGTCGTCGATGACCCACGCGATCGCTGAGGGCTGGGCCGCGCGCCAGGCGCGGGCCGTCAGGACGGCTGCGCGTGGGGAGGAGGCGTCGAGCAGATCGCCCAGCAGTCGCTGCGCCGCCGTGGGAGTGGGCGCCCAGGCGGGCGCGGCGACCGCCTCGGAGAAGCGCACGAAGCTCGTCAGTTCATCGACGAGCGCGTGCGCCAGCGCCGGATCCTGCGTTGCGATGCGTGAGAGCGCGATGCTCCAGCGTTCGCTGATCTGATCGGCGAGGGCTCGCGAAACGGGGTCCTCGATCGGGGCGAGCGTCACGGAGAGCCCCAGCCGCTGGACCGCAAGCCGGGCGCGCCAACGCTCGAACGGATCGGCGGCGAGGCGTTGGATCACCGCCGTCATCGCCGCCGCCTGCGCCGGCGTGCGCTGCGGCTTATGTGGCTCGGGGCGGAAGGAGGCTCGAGGTGCATCGAGCCAGCGGAGGGAGGCGCTCTGGTCGCCGACATGCAGGCGCTCCGCGCGGACGCCTTCCGGGAGGTCCACCAGCAGCGCGAAGAAGCCTGGCGCGTTCGCAGCCCCCTCCGCGAGATCGGACGGAGGCGACGCCATCCAGGGGCGGACCTCGGGCAGCCAGGCGTTGAGCCAGGGGGCGGCGGGAGGCGGCGGAGGTGGGATGCTCGCCGGGGCGATGGAGCGCAGCGAGGCGCTCGCCGGCGCGCCGTCGAGAGCGATCTCGATCTCATCGGGCGCGCGCGGTCCGCTGACGGCCACGGGCGTCACGAGCGTTCGTCCGGCGATGGCGTCGATCCGCTCTTCGAGGAGCGTCACAACGACGCCATCCGGATTGGCGCCGGGGACGTCTTCCGCCTCGTCGGCGTTCTCCGGCGCCGCCGCGCAGGCAGCGAGCGGGACCGACGACGCGAGGATCAGCAGCATCGCCCGGAAATGGATGGAGGAGCGTCGCAACGGGCTCAGGCTGATTCAGGGAGGACGTCACCGCAAGCCGCCCCCCCGGCGGGCCGATAGCGGAGAACGTGAAGGTGAGTCCAGACTGGAGGCTGCATGATCGGCGTCGATGAGTCCGGCGTGGTTCGTTTTCGAGTGTTCGCGCCCGGCGCTTATTCGGTGGCTCTGGTGGGAGGGTTCACGGGCTGGCTCGAAGCCCCCATTGCGATGCGGCGAGACGCGGACGGCCACTGGACCATCTCGCTTCGCCTTCCGATCGGTCGTCATCAATTCAAGTATCTTGTTGATGGCGAAGCCTGGCTGGCGGACTACGCGGCGGACGCGCTGGAGGAAAACCCGTTCGGGACGCTGAACAGCGTCGTGGAAGTGGGGGGGCTCAGGATTGCGGATACTCCCGCATCCATCCCTGAGGGGGGCGAAAGCCCTCCGGACGAAGCCCGAAAAGCTGCGTGAGGCGTCCGCTCTCCGCGGGACATCTCAGAGCGGAGGTTCAGAGCCGAAATTGGCAAGCTCCGCATTGACGGGGCGTGCCTCTCTCCAGTATTCTTTTCTCTGGAGGCTTTGGGAAGAGTCTTCTAGGAGAAGAGAGGAATACGTCATGAGAGTTCATTTCCTCGCGCTGGGAGCCGTCGCCGGGATCGGCTTTGCATCTGTCGCAGGCGCCGGGACCATCACGCCGCCGGATCTTGAGATCCAGGTGCAGATGAATGGTTCGCAGATCTGGCAGACGAACCCGAGTGGTCAGCCCGAGACTCCGGGGAACACCGAGGAGTTTCGCTATGTCGGCGAGACGGAGCGGCCCGAGTTCGACCTGACATGGGATGTCTTCGCTGATGTCGATCCGATCGTTCAGTCGGTCATCGGGTTCACGAACAACGGCGCGAATACGGCTCTGTTCACGGTCGTCACGCAGCTTCCGATCAGCCCCGCCATCACCCCGGCGTCGCTGATGGGCGGCTCAGTGGGAGGCTCCGTGACCGACGCCAACGGCGACGGGTTGGGCGGCGTCAACACGATCGCCGGCAGCAGCATCTTCGCGGGCATGATCGATGGCGCGGTGGTGAGCAATGCGCGCCTTTTGACGCACTCGTTCACTTCCGATCCCTTCCTCTTCGGTGGCGACACGAACAACATTCCGGCGTCCGACTTCGGCCTGCCCGGCCCCACCGAGCCCGGCCCGGCGGCGCTGAACAGCATTGGCATCCAGCTCGAGTTCGAGCTTTCTCCGGGCGACAGCGTGGCGATCTCGTCCTTCTTCCAGGTCGAGATTCCCTCTCCCGGCTCCGCAAGCCTCCTGGGCGTTTCGGCACTCTTCGCCGCGCGCCGGCGTCGGCGCTGAATCAAGGGATTGAACCGGTTCCGTTCGCATGGCGATCGGGCCGGATTGGACACGAAAAAGCCGTCGGCCCTTCGGGTCGGCGGCTTTTTTCATGGCGCCGTGAGCGGCAGCGATCCTCACGCGGGCGCGGGCGCATCGGTGGGGAGCGTCGCGACGATGTTCTCCACCACCTGATCCGTGGTGACGCCCTCCGCCTCGCCCTCGAAGTTCAGAATGATGCGGTGGCGCAGCGCCGGCAACGCGATTTCCTTGATGTCGTCGATTGACACGGCTGCGCGCCCGGCCAACAGCGCCCGGCACTTGCCCGCGAGCACGAGCGCCTGCGCCGCTCGCGGCGAGGCGCCTACGCGCACGTACCGGTTCACGACCGGCGTCGCGAACTCTCCCTCCGGATGCGTCGCCATGGTCATCCGCACGGCGTAGTCCTGGATGCGATCCGCGATGGCGACGCGGCGCACCAGCCGCTGGTGCGCGATGATCGACGGGGCGTCGAGGACGGGCTCGGGCTCCGGGACGTCGCCCGCCGTCGTCCGGCGCAGGATCTCAGCCAGATCCTGGCGCGTCGAATACCCGACGGAGAGCTTGAAGAAGAAGCGGTCGAGCTGCGCCTCGGGCAGCGGGTAGGTGCCCTCCTGCTCGATGGGATTCTGCGTCGCCATGACGAAGAAGGGCTGCTCGAGCGGATACGTCGTCCCCTCGACGGTGACGGACCGCTCCTGCATCGCCTCCAGCATGGCCGACTGCGTCTTGGGCGTGGCGCGGTTGATCTCATCGGCGAGCACGATCTGGGCGAAGACCGGCCCGCGCTGAAACTCGAAGACACGCCGCCCCTCCGACTCCACCACGATCGTCGCCCCCGTCACATCCGCCGGCATCAGATCAGGCGTGAACTGGATGCGCGAGAAGGAGAGATTCAGCGCCTGCGCCAGCGAGCGCACCAACAACGTCTTCCCGAGCCCCGGCACGCCCTCCAGCAGCGCGTGGCCGGATGTGAAGAGACACGTCAGCACCCCGTCGACCACGTCGTCATGCCCCACGACCGCGCGACCGATCTGCTCGCGCACCGTCGCGTAATCCTTGCGGAATCGTTTCACCGCCGCCTGCACCTGCTCGGGCGTGCTCGGATCCTGAGGCGTCGCGCTGGGGGGCTGCTCGTCGGGCATGGATCTTCCTGCGCTTCAAGTGCGTTCCGGCTCGAGCGCGGATGGTAGCCCGATGGCCGATCCTCCGACGGGCCCGCTCCGATCGGCGGCGGGTCCCGGAGCGTCAGCGGCGGGTCGCGGCGGAGATGGGCGGAAGATCCAGCGCCGCCACACTGACTCCGTGCAGCGTTTCGAGCCCGATCACTGGCGCCAGCCGCTCCGAGCCCGGCCCGACGGCGGTCGCCAGCACCTGATCCGACGTGTGGTCGGGCCCGGTGAAGGCGACGCCGATGTGATTGGCCAGAACCGAGCCGAGCACCGCCGAGGTTCCGTTGGCCCGGTTATACGGGTCGATCCGCTCGCCGTCGATCCAGCGGAGTACGAGACGGAGCTCCGCGTCCGTCAGCTCGACGGTCGTCGCCTCTTGCACAATGTGCCGCAGGGCCGCGCCCGTGCGCGCCGAAGCGGGCAGAGCCTCGAAGCCCGAGAAGATCCACTCGAAGGATCGCTTGAGTCGTTGCACGCGTTCGAAGGCGCGGAGGCCCGCCTCCTTGTATCCGGCGAGTCCGGGGTTGGCGTTTCCGTGGTCCGTCGCGACGATCAGCAGTGTCTCTCCGTCCTCATCTGCGAAGTCGAGAGCGATCTTGAGCGCGTCGTCGAAAGCCCACTGGTCGTAGATAAGCCCTCCGGCGTCGTTGGCGTGCGCTCCGTGGTCCACGCGCGCCCCTTCGATCATCAGCGCGAAGCCGTTCGAGGCGCCCTTCAGCCGATGCAGCGCTGCGGAGGTCATCTCCGCCAGCGAGGGCTCGTGCTTGGGCCGATCCAGCTCGTATCGCATCTTGTCGTCGGCGAAGAGGCCGATCAGCGGATGCGCCGGGTCCACGGACCAGGACGCGACGAGCCCCGCCCGATCGCGCGCGATCATCGCCTCCTGGCGCGCCGAGAGCAGCTCATCCGTGAAGAACCGTCCGCCGCCGCCCAGCAGCACGTCCACCCGGCGCTCCATCAACTGCGCCGCGATGATCGCCTCCATCTCCCGGCGCGGGGCGTTCGCAATGAACCCCGCGGGCGTCGCGTCCGTCAGGCGCGTCGTTGTGACGAGCCCAATGCGCTTGCCCGCCTGCTTGGCTCGCAGAAAGAGCGGCGCCGGCTCATCGCCTTCGGGGGTGACGCACACGGCGCGCGAGTTCACCCGCCGCCCGACGCCCCACGCGGAGGCCGCCGCGGCGGAATCGGTGACGAGTCCATCCGTCGGCGCCGTTTCCATCAGCGTCGTGCGCGCATCGTCGCGGTTCATCAACTCGATCCACCAAGGGCGGCGGTTGAGCCGCTGCCGCAGCAGAATGTCCGTCAACGTCAGTGTGCCGACGCTCATGCCGTCGGAGACCAGAAAGATCAGATTCTTCGCGACCGCTCCGCGCGACGCGCCGACGCCCGGCGCGCGCTTCTGCGCGCGCGCCGCAGGCCCCAGTCCGAACGCCCCCGCCGCCGCGCCGGCCAGGCCCGCGGTGAGGAAATCGCGACGCGAGGCCCCCTTCGCGAACGCATGGCTCATGGTCTTGGACATCGCGGCTCCTGCGATCTGGTCGATCGGCGATCCGACCGCTCCGGCTGAGGATCGTCGATGACGAAATCTGAAAAGGCTCGGTTGGAATCGGCAGAGGCTTGGTTCAGGATTGGTGAAGTCTGAGCGATGGCGCTCGATTCAGAACCGAAATCCGACTTCAAACGCCACAAAGAAGGCCGGGTCCGTCTCCTCGTCCGCCAGTTCGTCGCCGCCGGAGTCGAAGACCTCGAACTGCTGATACACCGCGCCGCCGAGCGTCAAGGAGATATCGAGGTTCGGACGCGGCGTCCACGTCGTCCGGAGCGTGGCGAGGACGCGCTCGTCGGTGAGCACGCCCTCGGAGAGCGGGCCGTCGTCATCGTCCAGGCGGAACTCGCGCGGGCGCCAGGCGGCGCCGATGGTGAACGCGAGCGTCTCCGTGGCCTGCGTCTCGAGAAAGAGCCCGGGGCCGCGGGAGAAGAGGTGGATTCGCTCTGTCGGGCGCCAGGAGATCCCGGGCAGCGGAATCACATACGGATCCTCTTCGAGCCGGCTGAGCACGCCGATCCCGAATGACAGATCGAGCTTCTCCGACACGCGGTATGTCCCGAAGAAGAGGCCCCCTCCTGAGACGGAGTCGTCGATGTCGGCGCCGCCCTCGAAGCCCAGCTCGAGCACGCCCGTCGCGTCGATCGACCAGCGGTCATCGATGCGGTAGTTGACGCCCGGGGTGAAGACGAGCTGGTGCGCCGTGTCGAAGGAGGCGTCCTGGTCCGCGAGGAAATCGGGATTGCCCGCAAAGTTGTAGTCGGAGAGCTCGTACTCGAAGCCGGCGCGGACGCGCAGACTCGGATTCACGGCTCGTTCTGCGAGGAGGGCGATCCCGGCGCGAGAGATCGAGACATCCACGTCGTCATCCACCTCCGCTTCGAACTGAAACTCATATCGCGGGGTGATGGAGAACCGCCAAGGGTCCGAAGGTTCGAGCCGCAATTCGGGCTGCTCATCATCGGGCGATGAAGTGAAGGAGTCCGTCTGTCCGAATGCGACTGCGCCGCAGGTCGCCTGGATGAAAAAAGCTGGGACGAGCGCGCGATGGATCATGGATGGGAGGCTATCCGCTCACACGCGCGATCGCCACGCAAAGAGAATCCACTCCGGAATCAGGAGGATGATCGCCGCGAGCACGAACCACTGCCAGATCTCCCTCGGCGTCGCCTCTTCCGCGCCGGTGGCGGCGGTGGGACGCCCTGCGATGCGCAGGTCGTCGGAGGTGGCGAGCGCCGTCTCCGTCGGATCCAGCAGATTCACCACGAGCGTCTCGTCCTCCTCGATCGCGCCCTCGATCCGGTAGACGCCCGCCCGGGGCAGTGGTCCGATGGAGACCACCGCGCCCGCCTCGGGCGCCGCGATCTCGAAAGCGAGGGGCCCCTCGACGCGCGCCGTCGACACGCCGGGCAGCAAGCGGATCAGCGTTGTCTCGCCCGTCGTGATGGCTTGCGCCGCCGCCGCCTCCCCGAGCGGCGTCAAGCGATCGACGGCGTTGGCGAGAAAGACGACGAAGCTGGGCAGCAGCGGCCATGTCGATTGCGCCAGCGGGAAGGCGACGACGATATGCCGATTCGGCCCGCGCTCGATCTCGATGATCAGCGGGCTCTTCGCGCCGCGCGCCAGAACATCGGCCGTCGCGCGTACGCCGTCCTCCGGCGGGGGGGCGTCCTCGTTGATCACAAGTCGAAGCGACCGCCCGATCACCAGCGGATCGAGCCCGACGCTCCGCAAGATCGGATGCGCGCGCCGCCATGACAGCACGCGTATGTCGCGATCGGAGTCCTCCGCGGGAGGACGCGCCTCCAGAATCGGGAGGAGGAGTCCGGCGCCGAACGAGATCGAAGGCAGAGGCGGCGGGCGCGACGGCGTGACGCGATCGAAGATCAGAAGATCCGCGTCCAGAGCTGCGCCGGCGCCGGCGCGCTGCTCGTATTCCGATTCGCTCATCTCCTCCGGCGCTGCGCCCGCGACGGTCTCCAAGGCGCGCCGCAGCGCCCGGCGCGCGACGGACTCGCCCGATTCGACGCCCTCCGGCTGCACGATGACGACGCGCGGCTCGCGCGGCTTGAGCAGCACGAGCCCGGCGCGATCATCCGCCTCCAGATCGTCGTCTCGCGGAATGGAGACGGTCGCCACGCCTCCCTCCCGCGTGCGCAGCTCGAACGTCGCCGCCTCCTCGCCGGGGCCCTCGGGACCCGCCGCGGGAATCGTGACGATCCGCGACGTCCGCGGCTCGCCGTCCAGCGCCAGCGCGATGGATGTCTCGATCGGCGACGGACCCGCGCTCGCGATGCGCGCGAAGATGCGCACGAGGTCGGGATCCTCGAAATCGCGGCGCGCGCTCAGCGCGACCACGCCGAGATTGTCCCGGGGCGCGGCGGGCGAAGGGCCGACACGAATGAAGCGCACGTCGGCGCCGGAGAGCCCCGTGCGCGACACCGCGGCGGGATTCTGCACGGCGCCGTCGGTGAAGAGGAAGACCCGGGGACGTGCGCCCTCATCATCCGCTCCCGCCCGCGCCACCTGGGCCTGCACCAGCCGCAGCGCCGCGGGCAGATCCCCGGGCTGATCCGTCGGTTCAAGCCGCTTCAGAGCGCTGCGGAGGGCGGCGCGGTCGCTCGTGAAGGATTCGACGATCCGCGCATTGGCGGCGTAGGAGATGATCATCGCCTGCGGGCTCGAGCCCGTGAGCGAGATGCCGCCCACCAGCCGATCGACAAGCTCCGCGGCGCCCTGGGCCGCCTCCTCGAGTCGCGTGGTGGATCCGTCCGCGGAGGGCGCGGCCATCGAGGCAGAGCGATCGATCAGGAAGATGGCGCGCCCCGGCGGGGGCTGGTCCGCGTCCAGCGCCGGGCGTGCAAAGGCGAGCAGAAGCAGCGCCAGCGCCAGAAGCTGAAGCAGCAGCAGCACGGAAGGCTTCAGCCAACGAAAGGGCACGTTCGCCTGGAGATCCTGAACGGCGTCCATCCACAACATCGCGCTGCCGACGCGCACCGGACGACGCCGCAGCTTGAGGAAGTAGAACAGCGTGAGCAGTGGAACCGCGATGGCGGCGGCGATCAGTCCGGCGATGGGCGAGAGGAAGGTCACGGGATCATTCTCGCCCCTTCGCCCCTAAATGCGAGCCACCACCGACACGACGAAGGAGTCGTCGAGCTCCGCGGCGTCATCCACCGGACGGACATGCAGGACCCCCTCGTCGTCGATGGCGGCGCCGAGCGAATCGTGGACCTCCGTGCTCTTGAAACCCGCCTCGATCATCGCGTCGCGGAGCTCGGGAGCAGACCACAGACGCCAGTGATAGACGAATGCGTCCTCGATGGGCGGCTGGTCGGGTGGATGAAAATGCATGGCGTTGACAACCCGCCCCGTGAGCGGATCCGCCTCGCGCTGCTCCCAGACGTAGCGAAGCCCGCCGCGGACCTCCACCTCCGACTCGCCCACCAGAAAGGCCGACTCGCCTCCGTAGAGATCGCATACGAACAGCCCGTCACGATTCAAGCGCGAGCGCGCGTGGTTCAGATAGGCGAGCAGCTCAGCGCGGACCTTCCACTCGCAGATCGAGAAGTTCAGTGCGGCGATGACGTCCGCTCGCTCGTCGATCGTGCACACGTCGGCCTGATGCAGCGCGAGGCGCTCGTTCGGGGTCCGCGCGTGCGCGACGGCGAGCGTCTCGGGATCGTGATCCACCCCGACAGCCCGGTTGTGCGGATGGGCCGCGAGCCACGCGCGGGAGATCGCCGCCGTTCCGCAGAAGTCCTCGCCCAGCGTGAGCGGCTCGCTCCTTGGGGCCGCGTGCAGCGCGCGCAAAAATCGCGCCTGAAGCTCGGGCGACTGCGCCGCGCGCTCGTAGCAGTCGTGCTTCGTCGGGGTCTGCCGCGCGGCTTCAGTCACTGTCGGGTCCGGCGCCAGTCGACGGGCGCGCGCGGGAGAGCATGGCGAAGAATTGATCGCGCTGCGCTTCCAGCAGCTCCGCGGGGCCCGTCGCCTTCAGATACAGCGGCCCTTCGGGCCCGCCCTCGATGATCGCCGCCAGCGACATCCAGCCGGCTTGCGCCTCCCCGCCGCCCCCCATCGGCGCGGACGCGGCGTAGCTCCCGCGCGAGCGAAATGTCGTGATCTTCAGGCCGCCCGCCTCGGACTCGCCGATCTCGGGAACGACGGGCTCGCCGTTCTCATCCGTCACCTCTCGCGTCCAGCGCATCAGATTGGCGTCGACAGACCCGGCCCCGGCGGGCCCGAAATGCAGAATCGCGAGCGTGGCGTCCTCGCCACCGGGATTCTCAATTCGGAACTGGCCCACGCGCATCGAGGAGGCCGGCGCCTCCGCCTTCCACGAGGCGGGAGGCGAAAGGATCACGCCCGCGTAGGTGGGGGCGGCGGTCTCGCCGGGGGGCGGCGCCGGCGGGGTGTCGGCGGGCGACGGCGCGTCGCGGCGCTGCTCCGGCGCGGCGGTCAGATGACGGGGCTCGGGCTCGGACTCCCCGCAGCCGATGAGCGGCAGTGTGACGGCGAAGATGACGAGGACACGGGTGGTGATGGCGCGCATGATGCCCGATCGTAGTGTCTCGCCTCCGGCGGGGCAGCGGGAGAGCCGATGCGTCTGGAGCGGGTCGAATCCATCGAGGACGAGCGGGTCGAGGTCTACCGCAATGTGCGGGACGCGGATCTCGTCGGTCGGCGCGGCCTCTTCATGGCGGAGGGGGAGCTGGTTGTGCGCACGCTTCTCTCCGCCCGATCGCGCTTTCGGGCCCGCTCGGTCCTGCTCTCGGAGAGGCGTCTCCAGGGCCTGCGCGATGCGATGGAGGCGGCGGAGGCGGACCTTTCCGTGTACGTCGCGCCGCAGGAGGTCATGGACGAGATCGTCGGGTTCCGCATTCATCGCGGCGTCCTCGCCGCCGGGGAGCGCGGCGGGCTTCCCGAGGCGCGATCGATCTTGCGGCAGGTTCAGGGGCCCGCGACGGTCTTGGCGATGGAGCGGCTGGCGAATCACGACAACGTCGGCGGCGCCCTGCGCAACGCGGCCGCCTTCGGCGCTGCCGCGGCGCTCGTCACGGAGGGTTGCTGCGATCCGCTCTATCGGAAGGCGATTCGCGTTTCAATCGGCGCCGCGCTCACGCTTCCGCTCGGGCGACTCCCCTTCGGGCGCGCCAGCGTGCAGACGCTCCGCGACGCGGGTTTCACGACCATTGCGCTGACGCCGGCGCGAGACGCGATCGATCTCGACGAGCTCGCGGGCGAGCGCTTCGCGCGCGCCGCGCTGCTGCTGGGCGCCGAAGGGTGCGGGCTTTCGGAGGAGGCGATGGAGGCGGCGGATGTGCGCGTGCGCATCCCGATGGAAGCGGATGTCGATTCGCTCAACGTGGCCACCGCCAGCGGGATCGCGCTGCATCGCCTGGCGCGCGTGCGGCGGGCTCACCAGGAAGGACGGTAGAGGCGATCGAGGCGGTCGCGGATCGCCTCCCAGAGCTGCGAGACGCCCTCCGGACGCTCGACGGCGATGCACGCGGGATTCGCGGACTCCGCCTTGCGCAGGGCGGAATACAGGCGCGCCGCATAGGAGGGCGCGCGGTTGGGCAGGCGGATGACGTGGTGCGGCTCGGGCAGGCGATCGGGGACGCGATCGTCGACGGCGATTAGAACGATCGGGCCGCCCGCATCCTCGAGCACGCGCGGCCAGTCGGCGGCGTTGAAGACGCGCACAGGCGAGCGCAGCGGGCCCGTGCTGTGGTGGGAGGGCGACTCCTCAGAGCGGCTCGTCGAGAGCGTGATGTCGCCCTCGAGATCGGCGGGGGTGATCGGCCCGGGGCGCAGCAGGCGGTCGGGCTTCCCGCCGGCGGTGATTTCGAGGACGGTCGACTCGATCCCGCGCGTGCAGGGGCCGCCATCGAGGATCTCAACATCGTGCATGGCGAGCAGCGTCCGGGCCTCCTCCGCGGTGGTGGGAGGCAGAGCGCCCGCCACGCTCGCCGCCGGGGCGACGATGGGGCCGCCGAAGGCGCGGAGCAGCGCAAGGGCGACCGGGTGGTCCGGGCAGCGGAGCGCGACGCCGCCGAAGGGCCCCAGCAGGGCGGGGGGGATGGTCGGCGCCGGGCGGAGCACCATCGTCAGCGGTCCGGGCCAGAAGCGCCCCGCAAGGTCGGCGGCGCGCTCGGGCCACTCGGCGGTCAGGGGCCGCGCCATGCGCTCATCCGCGACGTGCAGCGTCAGCGAGCGCGGGGGCGGGTCCTTTTTGATGGCGAAGATGCGCGCCACGGCGTCCGGATTCAGTGCGTCAGCGGCGAGGCCGTAGACAGTCTCCGTCGGCATGGCGACGAGCCCGCCCGCGCGGAGCCGCGCGACAGCGGATTCGAGCGCCTCGGGGCTGTGGGACGGGTCCTCGGGCATGGGGCGCTCCGGGGCTGGCGGGGGAGTGGGGCGTTACGGCAGTGGCGCGGCGTCGGCGATCTCTTCGGGGTCGTCGCCCGGATTGGGGACGTTCAGGCGGACGTTGTTGCGCTCGAGGGCGTCGCCCGTGGCGCCTTGGAGATCGGCGATGGCGGTCATGTAATCGACTCGGGCGCGCACTTCCTCGAGCTCCGCGACGGCGAGCGCCTCCTGTCGGGCGAGCTTGAGATCGAGGAACTCAGGTGTCAGAGCGCGGATGCTTTCTTCCTCGACGAGAAGCGTGCGGAGATTCTCGGCGGCGGCAAGTCGGGAGATGCGTGTCTGCTCGATGAGCTGGTAGTTGGTGCGGATCTCACGCAGGGCGGTCTTGACCTCGAGAACGGCGCTCTGGACGGCGGAGCGATAGGAGACCACGCTCTGGAGGCGGAGCAGCCGGGCGCGCCGGGCCTCGGCGCGCGGGCCGCGATTGCCGATCGGCTGCTCGAACTGAAGCGAAAGAAGCACGTCGACGAACTCGCCCTCGCCGATGTCCTCGAGCGCCTCGTCCGCCTCCTCCTCCAGCGCGTTGAACGTCGTCTGAAGGGTCAGGTCGAGAAGCGGCAGGCGGGCGTTCTCGGCGACGAGCTGCCGGATGGAGGCGTCGTCGATGGCGATCAGCGCCCGGGCGATCTCAGGTCGCTTTTGCAGCGCCGTCGAGATGGATTGGAAGAGGCTGATTTCGATGGGCTCATTGATCGGGGCGTCGAGCGGTGTGAGGACGGCTTCTCCGCCCACGGTGAGCTCCGAATCGTTGATGATGAGCTTCAGCGCGTCGGACGCCTGGCGCACGCGGTTGGACGCGCGGATCACATCGGCGCGGCGGGCCTCGACGCGCGCCACGGCGTCGGAGAACTCAGCGGGCTTGACGTCGAACTCGAGTCGTCCCGCGAGCACATCGCGCGTCTCGATTCCGCGCTCGAGCAGGCGCTTCCGAATCAGTAGCTCCGCCCATGCGGAATACAGATTCCAGTACGCCGCCTCGGCGTCGGTGACCGTGCCGATGAGCGTCGAGCGGAGCTGCTGGATGGCGTCGCGCTCCAGATTCTCCGCGAGTCGCACCTGCGCCAGCGCGACGTCGGAGCCGAAGCCGCGCAACAGCGGCTGGCCCAGTGTGATGTCGAGAGACGCGCGCCGAGCGGGGTCGGGAAAAAGGTCGATGCCTTCGGATCGGTTGTTGGTGATGTCCAGCGTCTGGACGATCTCCAGCGTGCCGCCGGTGGTGAGCGGCTTGCGCACACCCGTCTCGAAAGCGAAGGTCTGGTTCTCGTTCGTGTTCGAGCCGACCGGCACGCCGTTGACGACGGGCACGATGCTCGGCTGGTCGAGCCTCGAAAACGTGGAGGACGCAAAGAGCGTCCAGTCGAAGGCGGCGTCGGCGGCGACGATCTGCGCTTCGCTGATCGCGGGCTCGAGACGGGCGAACTGAACGGAGAGATTGTTGTCCACGGCGCGCGTGATCGCATCGCGGAGATTGATCGCCACGAGATCGGTGTCGCGACCCAGCAGATCCGACCCCATCGCCAGCGGCACGCCGAGATACGAGCTGGGCCCGCCCATCTCCCGGAGCTCCTCCAGCCGCTCACGGGGCAGATCGAGCGTCGCGGGCGCCCGCGTCAGGGGGCGCTTCTCCGGTTGGGAGGCGGCGGGCTCTGCCTCCCGACGGGCGGACTCGCGGATCGAATGCCGCAGCGTCTCCGTATTGGACTGGGCGCCACGGAGCGGATTGACACATCCCGCGGCCGCGAGGCAGGCCGTGAGGGCCAGGCCGACGCGGAGCGCCCCGGTCGAGACAGTGGGTGGAGGCATGGGGTCGGAAGGTAGATGTCGGCGTGGGTCGCGTCAAAGCGGGGCGGGAGGCTTTCGCCCCGGGCGATTCATCCGAGAAGGGTTTGTATCCTGTTGCAGAGCCAAGTCGTCGTCGGCGGAGGCCGATAAAGGAGAGCGGAGGCTTTCCGGGCCTTTGAGGGGCGAGGGGGGCGAAAAGCTGAGGATCGAAAGGACGGAGCCAGATGACCTCGATCAAGACCACCTTCCGCGAGAATCTCGTTCACTCCCTCGTGCGATTGGGGGGGCGACTGGGTCGGCCTGTGGCGTTGGCGATGGCGGCGTGCCTCGCGCTGGCGCCGCACGCGACGGCGCAGGAGCGAGCCGGGGAGACCTGGCTCGTCGTGACGGCTGATGGAGCGCCGCTCCGCGCCGGACATGCGGAGGCGTGGTACGAAGCGGCGCGGCTGGAGCGCGGGCAGGCCCTCCGGGCCGTCGGACGCAGAGCCGATTGGCGCGCAGTCCGATTCCCCGATGGCGTCCCCGCGCTGGTTTCAGCGTCCGAAGTCGAGGAGATCCGCGAGGGCGACTCGGTGCGCCTCATCGAGCCGAGCCGTCTGCTCGTTTGGAATGTGACGGGCGATCCGCTGGACGCCTTCCGCGCGCTCATGGACCAGGCGCTGCCCTCGGGCACGGAGCTGGACGTCATGCGCGCCATCGAGCGCGACGGTCAGGTCGCGTGGTATCTGGTCGAGCCCCCCGCCGGCGCTCAGGCGTTCATCCACGACCGCTTTGTGCGTCCCGCGACGGAGGAGGAAGCGCGCCGGTTCAGCGGACGCGCGCCGGAGGAGCAGGCGGGACGGGCGGGGACGGATGCGGCGGATGAGCCGGGACCCGAGCCGCAGGACGCTGCGCCCGCGAGCGTGGCGCCGTCGCGCGAGACGAAGCCGGCGCCCGTCGACATCGCTCCGGAGTTCAAAATCGAGGGACGACCTGAGACCAACCGCCCGTCGGAGCCCGACCGCTCCAACCAGGATCGGACGCGACGGCCCGAGCCGACGCCGCAGGGCGAGGATCAGGCGGCGGCGGACCCGGCGCCGGAGGATCCTTTCGATCGGAAGATCGCGACGTTCCGCGAACTGGAGTCGGCCTTCCGCGAGGTCGTCGAGCAGCCGATTCTGGAGGCGGAGCTGGGGCCGCTTACGGCGGAGTTCCGACGTCTGCTGCGCTCGATCGGCAATCGCGACGAGGACGCGTCGCTCCGCGCGGCGGCGCAGTCGCGCATCGAGTTGCTGGGGATCCGCGCCGAGCTTCAGGAGGACATGCGACGGCTCGCGGAGCTGGAGGCGCAGGCTTCGGAGAGCGCCTCGGAGATCGCCCAGCGAGTGGAGTCGCTGCGGCGGAACAACGTCACGTTCGACGCCGTGGGGCGACTGGCGACGAGCTCGATCTATGACGGCAAGCGTCTGCCCTTGATGTATCGCCTTCAGAGCGTGGACAGCGCCGGCGGGCGCACGATCGCGTACGTGGCGCCGGGGCCGGAGGACGCCTTTGACCTCGCGGGACGAATCGGCGCGATCATCGGCGTCATCGGCGAAGCGCGGACGGATCCCGCGCTGCGAATGGACATCATCCGCCCGAAGCGCGTCGACACCCTGACGACCGCGACGTACCGCTCCGCGGACGCGATGGATGAGTCGGATGTCGACGCGATCTCGCGCTGAGCGTCCCGGTCGGAGCAGGCTCAGATCGCCGGATCATCCTCGAAGAGCAGTCGCAGGCAGGTCAATCCGGCCTCCGCCTTCATGAACTCGGAGATATCGACGGTCTCAACGGTCCGTCCGCGCTCTTCGAGGCGGGCGCGCGTCTTCGGGAAGCAATCGCACATCACGACGGTCTCGCCAACGAGCATGGCGTTGGCGGCCCAGGGCTCGTCTGGATGGACGTGCATGACCTCGCGCCCCTTGAAGGCGCTGGTGTCGATCCATTCCGGGTTGGCGAGGATGAGCCCGTCGCCGACGTGGCTGGCGCCGGTCGAGAGATGCAGGCAGCCCGTCACCGGGATGCGGTGCACCCGGTAGCCCAGCGGCTCGATGATGGCGCGCAGCGCCTCGGCGCCTTCGCGGTTCGTGCGCGTCGAGTCCCCGACGAAGATCTCCCTGCCCATGCGGAAGACGTCGCCGCCCTCGATCGTGGCGGGCGCCTCGATTGTTCGGAAGTTGGAGCGGTAGGGGCGCACGGCGTCGAGCGCGGATTCGGCCTCCCCCCGGCGCGATTCGGCGCCCATGCGGCAGACGACGACCACCTCCTCGTAGACAAGAAGGATGTCCTCGACGAAGGAGGCGTCGGGCTTGTCGGGGAGCGGATCGAGGGCGGTCACCCTGGCGCCGCTCGTCTCGAGGATGGAGCGGTACGCGACGTGCTGCTTGCGCGCGCGCTCGGGGTCGATGGGGGCGCGGTCCATGTAGGTGAGCTCGCAGCGGGCGATGGCGTCGGAGGGGGGACGAGTGACGGCGATGAGCAACGCGCGGCTCCTATTGGACGGGGGCGGTGATCAGAGCCCGATGCGCTCCTTCTCGGCGCGGATCGCGTCGATGCACCTCTGGATGTGCTCCGTCGGGTCGACGCCCAGCTCCTCGATGCCCTTGCTGATGTCCTCGCGACTGACGGCGGCGGCGAACGCTTTGTCCTTCAGCTTCTTCTTGACGCTCTTGGGCGGCATCTCCTCGATGCCGGTGGGACGCACTTTCGCGCAGGCGACGATGAAGCCGGCGAGTTCGTCGACGCCGAAGAGCGTCTTGGCCATGGGCGTTTCACGGGGCGCGCCCGTGTACTCGGCGTGCCCCAGAATGGCGGTGCGGATCTCCTCGTCCACGCCCCGGCGCTCGAGCTCCTGCACGCCGACGTAGGGGTGCTCCTCCGGCGTGGGGTGTTTCTCGTAATCGAAGTCGTGAAGGAGGCCGGCGATGATCCAGCGGTCCTTCTCCTGCGGGGCGGTCTCGTCGGCGTAGGCGCCCATGCAGGCGGCGACGGCCTCCATATGGGCCCGGAGCGACTCGCTCTGTGTCCACTCGCGCATCAGGGTTCGCGCTTCGTCGATGGTCATCCCGACAGAATACGGGACTTGGGGCGACTGCGGAGGCGCGCACGAAAGCGGGCGGCCCACGACGGTGGAGGGCCGCCCGCTCGGAGCGATGTCGGTTGGCGTCAGGGCGTCTCGACGGGCGCTCGGTCAATGAGGCGGCGCAGCTCGGGGGACTCGAGGCCCGCCAGCTCGGCGAGGGGCGCCAGAATCCGCCGCTGCGTGCGCGCCAGCTCGGCGCTGTTCAATCCGCTCTCGCGGAGGCGCGCGAGCAGCACGCGCATATTCTGAAGATGCTGGAGAGCGGCCTGATGCTCGGGGCTGGCGGCGAGATAGCCCGCGAATCCTTCGGGATCGAGGCTCGCCGCCTCCTCCGTCGAGAGGTAGGCCTGCGCGGCGCTCTGGATCGCCTCCGCGACGGCTTCCCGCGCGGGCTCGTCCTCGAGCCCGAAGACAGCCTGATAGGCGGCGACGGCGCCGGTGATGATGTCCGCGTTCAGGCGGGTCGCCACGACGGGCGTGTCGAGGTCGGTGAAGCCTTCGAGATCCGGCGGGAGGTCATTGAAGAGCGCTCGTCCCTGCAAGCTCGAGACGCCCTCAGCGAGCGACGGCGCGCGCGCCGGGATGGCGAGCCGCTCCGCCTGCTGGATATCGAAGGGCTCAGGGATGACGACATCCTCGAACTGCGGCGTCACCTGCGTGGGCTCCGCGAGATCGGACGAGGGATCGATGTTGGCGTCATCGTCGTCGGGTGGCGGCGGTGGAGGAGGCGGAGGGGGAGGCGGCGGAGCGCCGATGGCGGAGCGCTGGTCGAGGAGGGCGCCGTTGAACGTGAGCCGCTCCATCGAAACCTGCTCGGGATCGATCGTCGTGACCTCAAACTGTTCGAGCCCGGGATTGACGACGGCGAGGGAGACGACGGAGAAGGTCGGATCGGGAGCGGTTGGATCTCCCGCCAGCTCGATGTCGCCATCCAGCCGCAGCGCGCCGCCCGCGATGAAGTCCAGCCCGCGATCCACGACGAGCGCGCCTTCGAAGGTGAGAAGCTCGCCCGCCTGGCGGCGCCGCAGCGCGATCTCGGGCGCCGTGACGAGAAGATCGCCCTGGGCGACGAGATCGGCGAGCGTCGCCCGGCGGGCGGCGGCGATCTCGATGTCCCCGAGCGCCGTGAACTTCTCATTCTGGCCCATGGTGAAATCACGGACGTCGAATGAGATGGACTCGCGCGAGGTGATGGTGGCGCGATCGGCGATGGGCCTGACGCCGTCGGCGCCGGCGGTGGACAGCGCAAGGTCGCGGAGGGGCGAAGCCTGTCCGACATCGCCTCCGAAGCGTATCAGACCCTCCTCACTTGTCTGGATCGTCAGATCGCGGGGCGTGGCGGCGGCGGAATCGATCGGGCCGTCGAAAACAAAGTCGCCGTCGGCGAAGCTGGTGAGCGCCGTATCGGCGTCGAGCCGCAGCGCGCCGTCGTAGAACTGCGCGCCCGTCGTCGTGACGGCGCCGCCCGCGAGGGTGGTTCGTCCGCCGACTGAGAGCGACGCCAGCGGCGTCGTCGAGCCGACGGGGCCGTCGAAGGTCGTGTCGGCGCTGATCGAGAGCGCAAAAGCGCCGTCGACGTCGCTCGCGAACGTGAGATCATCGGCGAGGAGGGCCGCTTCGTCCTCAAGGACCACATCGCCCAGGTAGCTCTGATCGCCGCTGGTCGAGACGTCGGCGGCGAGGGCGGCGGCGCCCTGAACGGTGAGCGACTGGAGCGATAGATCCGCCGCGATAGTCGAACCCGCCGCGCTGTCGAGCGTCAGCGCCGATCCATCGACGGCGCCGCCGTCCGTCAGCGTGATCGCGCCGCCATCGGATTGGATGCGATAGGCGAGACCGCCGGTTCCACCGCCGAACTGGCCCGCTGCGGGAAGGGCGCCGGAGGCGACGTTCGCGTCCTGGCGGATGGTGAAGGAGTCCGGGCTGGAGGCGCCGAGCGATGGTCCGCGGAAGAGCGGGGCGTTCGTCCGGGCGTCGATCCGCGCGGCGCCGCCGCCGCCCGAGCCGGCGCGGAGGCTGATGGATGAGGCCGCGAGGTCGAGTCCGGGTGAAAGAAAGAGAACGTCCGGCGCGGCGCCGCCGTCGCCGTCGGTGTCGGCGTGGAGACTGATGGAGGCGCCGGCGCGGAGGAAGCCGTCGATTTGGACAGGTCCCGCGGAGCGCAGGGTCGCGAAGTCGCCGATCGTGAGATCGTCCTCGACGCGGAGGAACTGCGCGCCCTCCCCGTCGATCGAGCCGATCGACTGCGAGCCGGAGACGCCGCCGAAGTCGCCGCCCAGAATGAGCCCGCCCTCTGTCACGTTGACGACGAGGTTGGTTGTCTCGGGCGAGCCGACAAAGCCGAAGGGGCCGGCGCCGACGAAGAGCGTCTCAGCCTGGGTGAGCCTGAGCGTCCGCCCGGCGGGGACGGTCGCGAGGCCGAAGTCGAGGGATCCGCTCGTCGCCTCAAGCGTGATGTCGCCCATGGTGGAGGTGAGCGTCGAGCCGCTCGGGGAGCGGTCTTCGATGTTCACGCCGGCGGTGAAGTCGAGGGACGTCGCTTCGATCGCGATGTCGGGAATGAGCCCCCCGAACTCGCCGGAGAAAAGGATGTCTCGCGCCGCGAGCAGGGTGAGCGCCCCGTTGGTCTTCTCGATGTCGGCGCCGACGAGGATGTCCCGGGTGGCTTCGAGGGAGACGTCGCCCGGGAAGAGCTCGATCGTCGCCGGGTCAATGTCGAAATCCTGGTTGGGGGCTCCGTCGCCGGCGTCGACGGCGCCATCATCCGCCTCGCCCGGCGGCGTCTCCGGGCCCTGGGAGATGATGATGTCGCGCGGGTCGATAAGGACTGAGGCGGGCTCAAATCCCGCCGCCACGTCGCCCCGGATCTCCCCGCTGAGCGCGAGCCGATCGGCGGCGCTGATCTCGGCGAAGCCGCCGTCGCCGCCCCGGGCGCCGCCCGAGATGTCGATCACCGCGCCCGTCTCGACGCGTGTGTCGCCGTCGAGCGCATGGATCAGGATCTCGCCGCCTCGGGCGCGTCCCGCGCCGCCTGCGGCGGAGACCTCGCCGCCGGAGGCGATCGTCGTCCGCTCGGAGCTGACGATGGAGACGTCGCCGGCGCGCCCGCGCTCGGCGTTCGCGCTCGCCGACCCCGAGTGCTCGATGGCCGGGGCGCTGATCGCGATGCGCCCGGCGCGTCCGTTCGACGCGTTCGCGTTGAGCGCCCCCGCGTTGTCGATGAGCCCGTCGCGTGCGGCGAGCGTGATGTCGCCGCCTTGTGCGCTCACATCGCCGCTGTTGCGGATGGCGATGGAGTATGCGTCGCCGGCGCCGAGCGTGATTCGGCCCCGTCGCGCGCGGAGAGCGCCCGTGTTCTCGACAGCGGGCTCCGCGTCGGAGGCCTGGATGAGTTCACCCGAGGGAGTGGAGGCGTCGAGCGTCTCGCCATCGACACGGACGAAGATGGATCCGCCGCGCTCGCCGATGTAGACGTCCTCGCCGGCGACCAGGGCGATCATCCCGCGATCGGCGACGATGCGTCCGTGGTTGGCGACGCGCTCGCCCAGGAGATGCACGCTGGACGCGGTGATCGCCCCGTGGTTGGCGACGATCCCGTCGAGACTGGTGAAGTTCATGCGCCCGGCCAGGAAGTCGTCGTTGGAGATGTGCCCCGCGGCGGCGACGAGGCCTGAGACATCGACGACGGCGCCTGGACCGAAGAGCACGCCCGCGGGATTGACGAGGAAGACGCGTCCGTTGGCGGTC
This sequence comes from uncultured Phycisphaeraceae bacterium, assembly GCA_964451515.1. GTDB lineage: Bacteria > Planctomycetota > Phycisphaerae > Phycisphaerales > UBA1924 > CAYVIJ01. Next base: position 66,139 of record CAYVIJ010000006.1, read on the forward strand.
AGGGCGCCGTCGATATGGGTGGGCGTGTCGCTGGTGACGCGGTTCAACACCGTCGCCCTGGAGCCGGGCTGGATGAACTGGACGGACTCGCGCGGGGCGATGTCGAAGGACTGGAACTCGATGATCGCGCGGTTGGAGGCGCGGATGACGGTGCGGTCGCCCTGGCGTTGGAAGTGAACGTCGCCCCGGACGACCTTTTCGCCGCGCGGGCCCGCGGGCGCCTGCGGCGCGAGGAGTCCGACGGCGAGCCCCGCGAGCAGCGCGAGCGCCGTGGTGGAAACGCGAGAGGGGATGGCGGCGCAGGAACGTGGCATCTCTTTCGCTCCGGAATTGGCGCCGGGCGCGCTGGCGAGACGCGAGCCCCGATCGATCGAAGGCGCGCGCGCAACCGCGCTCCGGCTTGAGGTGTCAACGCCCGGCGCTTCGTCTCGGGTCGGATCCGTCCGGTTCGCCCGAGCCTGGAAGCGCCCGTCCTCCGTGCGGGCGAAAAGACCTGCGCGCGCCTAGTAGACGAGCGTCAGGACGAAATGCAGCTCGCTGTCGCCGACGTCGACGGACTGGTCTCCCGAGGGATCATCGAGGTCGTTGAGGGCGAAGCCCCAGTCCAGACGGGCCGTGAGGTTCCGGCTGATCGAGAGCTCGATGCCGATTCCCGCGCCAACGAGCGTTTCGTTGCTCTCAAAGGATAACCGGTCGTTCTGGATCGTCCTGCCAAAATCGACGAACGCCTTCAAGATCAGATCCCAGTCCGTGGGCCCATAAACGTACTGCGGGGAGAAGCGGAAGGGGCGGCCGAGAAAACGCGCCGGCTGTGGGCTCTGGGGCAGGGCCCGCGGCAGATGGAAGCGGTATTCGGCGCTGGCGATGATGACGCTGTCGCCCGCCGCGACCGCCTCGGGATAACCGCGGACGGAATACAGACCGCCTGCGATATCCTGGAAGTTCGGCGCCAGGCGCGCGTCGCCCAACGCTGCCTGGCCTCGCGCGGAGAGGACGAACTCGTGCGCGAGCGTCGCGTCCTCCGGCGGGTCGTCGCCGTGCAGGAGCGGATCGAGATAGAAGGCGTAGCGTCCGTCGAAGCGGATGAGCGCGAAGCTGTCGTCGGCGTCGGTGCGACCCAGCTCGTCGACGCCGGAGTCGGAGGTCCCGGCGAGGCCTGAGAGGTTGCCCTCGAGAAAGACCCCCGCGGTGATCTGCTCCGCCTCACGCTGCCGCTCGAAACGAAGGCCGATATAGGGGAGGAAGAAGTCCTCGTCGCCTTCCGTCTGGGCGAACTCGTTATCCACTTCGACGTTCTCATAGCGAGCGCCCGCGACGAGATCGAGGAAGGCGTCGCGCTGCTGGAGGAAGTTCCACGCCATCTCGCCGCCGAAGGAGAAGCCCTCGCCGTCGAAGTCGAGAAATCCCTGTCCGACATCGGAGGCGGTGTACTCGTAGTACGATCCGAAGACGCGCCAGCGAAGGCGGTCCTGATCGAAGAAGGGGCGCTCGTACGAAGCGGTGAGGGCGTTTAGATCGTCGAAGTTGGCGGTGAGATAGTCGATGGAGAAGATGTCGTCCCGGCGCGTGAGCTGATTGTGGACGAAGCCGAAGCGCTGCCGCCAGTCGCCGGTGGACTCCGTCCCGTTGTTCGCCACCTGCGTATAGAGAAACCACGGACGGTTCTCGGAGATCATGTAGTCGAGATCGACCGCCCCCGCCTCGGCGCCGGAGGCGGAGAGCGCGACATCGACGCGCCGGCCCGGATGGCGATTCAGGAAATAGACGTAGTCGTCGATCAGGTCCCGGCGCAGGAGGTTGGTGTCTGTCTCGTCCTCTGCGCCGGCCGGCTGGACGGGCGACCGCGCGCGCAACCGCCGATGCGCCGGATTGTTGATCCGCTGATCCTCGGGAAGATAATCCGCCGAGCCGATGGTCCGCAGCTCCGTGACGACGCCAACGGTGACATTCAGCGTCAGCGTCGTGACGCCTTCCGGACGCAGATCGACGACTTGGCCGTCTACGACGGTGAGCTCGTTGGGGTCGGGCTCGACGTAGATGCCGATGAAGCCGAACTCCTGCATGCGCCGCACCACGGCGGGCGAGAGGAGAGCGATGGCGGAGTCGTAGAAGCGGGGATCGTCGAGATCCGGGATATCGGCGAGGCGGAGCGTCTCGCGCGGCCATCCTGGACGCGGGGCGAGATACCCCTCGGGCGTAGGCGTCAGCTCGACTTCGGCCTCGAGGACGGCCTCCGGCTCGGGGAGCCCACGCCCCTCGACGGTGAAGTCGATCAGGATCGCGCTGACGCGCCGCGGGGCGCCGTCAATCTCCGTCGGCTCGACGGGCGCCTGCTCCACGGACGCCGGCTCGTCCGCCTGCGCCGCCGCCGGGGGGGCGGCGAGGATCGCAAAGAGCAGTGCGAGCGCAGTGGGCGCGATCGTCGGGGTCCGGATCATTCGCAAGTCCTTGCGAGTGGTGTTCATGGTGAAGCCCTGCCTTCTGGCCGCCACCATCCAACTCGGGGGCGTCGGTCCCACCGGCGGGAGGGCCATGTCAATATACGGATCGGTTCGTGAGGGGAAAGTGTTCACGCTTTCGGACCTCCAACCTTCAGAGGGTGGATCGGCGGACCGATGAGGAGGGCATGAACGCCGCGCCCTGCTTGACGAGCCACTTCTCGAGTCTCCATGCCCTTGTCCGCCGTCTGCGTCTCGCCTTCGCGGGCATGGCGGCGGCGACGCTGCTGGGCGGCTGCCTCTCAGCGCCCGAGTCGGTGACGGCGGCGGCTTGGGAGCGCGACATGGGGCCGCTCTGGGCGCAGAGCTGGCCCGTGGGAGAGACGGCGGCGCCTCAGGCAATCGTCACGCTTGGAGCGGGCGACGCCTTGGGATGGGCGATCCACACCAACGATGTGGTCCTGGCGGCGCTGGAGGAGCTCCGTGCCCCCGACGAGCCGCAAGATGCCGACGCCTTCGCGAGCGTTCCCACCAACGAGGACTGAGCGGGATCGACGAGCCTGCGGGAAGCGGCAGGTGGTCACGCGCGCTGAGGATGGAAGCGTCCAATAACGGTCTTTGCAGAGGACGACAGCCGCGGGACGCCGGTCTTGTAGATTCTCGATTGACGCGCTGCGCGGTTGGTGTAGTCTCTATATAGCCGGCGTCCTCGCCAGGGAGTCGCCGGTTTGAACATGACGAAGCGCCTGCGGCTCATCTTTGCGCAGTCGGTCCGCCGCACACGGTCCGGGCTGTTCGTTCGCGGGCGAGAAGAGAGGGGTCAGGAGTATGGAACAACTCCATGCGGCGCCAACGCGCGGTGCGCGTGCGGCGCGATATGTCAGGATGGCGATCGCAGCGCTGCTGGCGCCGGCTCTTTCGGCGCAGGGCGGCGTGATCAAGGACCCGACGTTCTTCGACGATCTGCCCTCGGATTTGATCGAGTTCGACGTGGATGGAGACGGAGCGCCCGTTCTGCTCGGCGATGCGGCGAGCACACCCATGCCCGCGGATGAGTACTCCGATCTGGGGGTGACGTTCTCGCCCGCCGTGCGCTGGGTGAACGACGGCAACGCCAGTTTCGACGGTGCGCAGACGGCGGCGGGCCTGGGCGAGATCGCGATCCCCGGCGCTTCGATCGGCGCCTTCGACATTGTCTTCTCGACCTCGGTCCGTTCGGTGGGGATGTGGGTCATCGCGAACAACAGCCCGGAGATCGAGACGCCGCCGACCTTCACGGCCTTCGACGCACAGGGCGTCGAGATCGAAGTGGTCGCCTTCGGCGGCGATCTGGTCGACGGGACGGTCGGCATCGCGGACTACGGCTTCATGGGGATCTTCTCGCCGACGCCCATCGCGCGGCTTCAGGTTGAGAAGCAGGCGGCGATCTTCGACAATCTGACCTTCAGCAGCGCGATCCCGGCGCCGGGCCCGGCGGCTCTCTTGGGACTGGGCGGCGTCTGCCTCGCGGCGCGCCGGCGGCGGCGCTGAGCGACACGAAGCTGCGTCACAGCGACCAGCGAACGCGATGGACCTCGCGCGTCCGCTCGATCGCGCGCGCGCCGGCGTCTGACGGCGGGCCGAACGAACGCGTCTCCGGAGCGGGATCGAGCAGCGTCTCGACGCAGGCGCGCACGCTCTCGCTCAACCCGAGCAGGTCGTAGCCTCCCTCCAGCGTGAGGGCGAGGCCGTTGTTGGCGATCTCGTCGGCGATGACGCGCGCGCGGCGGCACATCTCGCCGAAGCCCGCGGCGCTCGCCTGCATCGCGCTGATCGGATCGCGTTCGTGCGCGTCGAACCCCGCCGAGACGATCACCAGATCGGGCTCGAAGCGCCGGGCGGCGGGCTCGATGACGCGCTCAAAGGAGGCGATGTAGTCCGCGTCGCCGCAGCCGGGGGGGAGCGCGATGTTGATCGTGAAGCCCTCCCCCGCGCCGACGCCGCGCTCATCGGGCGAGCCCGTGCCGGGCCAGAGCGGCCACTGCTGGAGTGAGATGAGCAGGACGTCATCGCGCGCCTCGAAAATGCGCTGCGTCCCGTTGGCGTGATGAACGTCCCAGTCGAGGATGAGGATGCGCCCGCATCCAAGCGTCCGGCGCGCGTGCTCGGCGGCGATCGCCGCATTGGCGAGCAGGCAGAAGCCCATGACGCGATCGGGCTCCGCATGATGCCCCGGCGGACGGACGAGAGCGAAGGCCGCGTCCGCCTCGCGGCGCACGACCGTCTCGACGGCTTCGACGCCGCCGCCGGCGGCGAGGTAGGCGCACTCGACGCTGCGCTCGGAGGCGTGCGTGTCGGGATCGAGTTGGGCGGCGCGTCCGCGATGGGCCTCGAGCAGGTCGAGATGGCGCTCCGTGTGGACGCGGGCGGCTTCCTCGCGCGTTGCGGATCGGGGAGCGCGAAGGATGCACCCCTTCGGAGGCTGCTCCAGGGCGTCCAGCAGGGCGCGGAGGCGATCTGGACGCTCCGGATGGGCGGGAGGCGCGCGGTGCTCCAGCAGGAGGGGGTCGGTCAACAGATGGAGTGTGCGATCGGGCATCGTGGGTCGGTCCTCTCCGAACGATATAATCAGGGCGTCGAGGGGGTTGAGGAGGTCGCTCTCATGAAGAAGCTCGCGCTCGTCGTCGGGATTCCCGTTGTCGCTGTCATTCTCGCGCTGGTGATCGCCCTCGTGGCCATCGACACGATCGCGCGCGTCGGAGTCGAGCGGGGGGCGAGCTATGCGCTGGATGTCGAGACGAACCTCGCCAGCGCCGACGTCGAGGTGCTTGGGGGCGAGTTCTCCATGGAGCAGTTGGGCGTCGCGAATCCGGAGGGATTCACCAACGCGCACTTTCTGACGCTCGGGCAGGGCGGAGTCGCCGTCACGCTCGGCACGCTGCTGAAGGATGTCGTCGAACTGCCTCACCTGCGGATGAACGACCTGGAAGTCTGGCTCCAGAAGAAGGAGGGCAAGGCGAACTATCAGGTCATCCTCGACAACCTGGGTCGATTCGAGTCGCAGGAGGACAAACCGAGCGATCAGGGAGGGCCGCCAGCGGACGCCAAGCGATACATCGTGCGCGAAGTGACGGTCGAGGATGTCAACGTGCACGTGGATCTGCTGCCGGCCGGGGGTGAGTTGATGAAGATTGACGTCCCGATCGAGCGTCTGACGCTGGAGGACGTCGGCGCCAAGGACAACCGCGGGATCATTCTGGCGGAGCTTGTCACCGTGGTCGTCAAGGCGATCATGACCACCGTGGTGGAGCAGGGCGGGGCGGACCTGCCCGCGGATTTGGTGAACGATCTGAAAAGTCAGCTTGCTCAGCTCAAGGATCTTGGAGCCGTGGGCGCGACGCTCACCGCCGATGTCGGTGAGGTCGTCCAGCAGAGCGGAGAGCGCATCGAGGAGGCGGCGAAGGGGTTGGAGGAGGCTGGCAAAGAGGCGGGCAGGAAGGCGGAGGAGGGCATCCGGAACCTTCTGGGCGGCGGCGACAACAACGATGGCGGGGATGACGGCGAGGATGATGATGGCGGCGAGGGCGGCTCGGGCGGATGACTCTAAATCGCTCGGACGCGAATCGAGACCTGCGCTAACCATCGATCTCATAGCGCCTTAGGAAAATCGGGGTGTGTGTCTGAGCGCGGTCTTCACCTGCTGCTCAAAGAGCGATTGCGCGAATTTTGCGCAGGCTGAACAGCGGGGCGCGCTGATCCAAAGACGCGGCCGGTTCAATGCGGACGCTCGCGGAGCGAGTGCGCGCGTGCGCACTTCCGCGGCGCGTCGCTGGGTGGGACCGGCGACGGGAGAGAGGGTACGAGACCACGTCAACAAAGGAGACAGAGGAAATGCGTACTCACATTGCAATGGCCGCCGGCATGGCGGTCGCGCTGTCAGCGTCGGCGTTCGCCACGCCTTCCACCGGGACGGTCACGACGTTCGCGGACACGGGGCCGAACGCCGGCGCCACGCTGGGATCGGGCGTCGTCGCCACAGTTCAGTCGGGCGGCATTCGGGGTGGGACCAGCGGCGAGCGGTTCTTCAACGTCCAGGGCAACGACGATTCGTTCGCGTCGTGGGGCGCCGTTCGCTTCGACCTGAGCGATCTTTACGCCGAGCTCGACGCGCAGGCGGCGTCCGCGGGCTTGCCCGGCTGGCAGATCCAGTCGGCGACCTTCGGCGTCGAGCAGTCCAACGCCTCGTTCAGCGAGGCGGGCGGCCCGATCGACGTCTACCACGCGCCGGACGACGCCACGGACATCAACCCCTCGACCGCCGCGGGCACGCTCGGCTTCGGAACCGTTCACGGCGGCAACTCGATGTACGACGGCTCGCTGGGCGCCACGTCCTTCCTGGGCCAGTTCAACTTCACTAATATCGCCGACGGAACTCTGGACAGCACCGACATCAGCGCCGCGGTCGTGCTCAATGAGCTCAACGCCCGCGACTCCTTCCTGACTCTGGTGCTGGACACCGACGACCTCGGCGTGCAGGCCACCTACAAGGGACAGGACAGCCCCTTCCAGGGAGTCGACGCTCCGTCGCTCGCCGTCAGCTTCAAGCTCATCCCCTCGCCGGGCGCCTTGGCGGTGTTCGGCCTTGCGGGCCTGACGGCGGCTCGTCGCCGCCGCTGAGGCAACCTGCCTCACCGGATGCACCCGCCTGCGTAACCGGCGGGCCGCAGCAAGAGCCAACAGTCCGACACACACGCGCAGGGCCGCCGTTGCGGGCGGCCCTGTTCTTTTTGCCTCCGCAGGCCAAGCGGGCGCTCCGGCGGGCCGACGTATCCTTCGGGATGCACCGGCAGGAGGCGCGATTGTGACAGGTCTTTCCAGCGCGGCGTGGCGCGAGCTCTCGCGCGATCTGCGCGCCGATCGGGCGCCGACGGGTCTCGACGCCGCCTGGGCGCATGGAGCGGCCACTTGGCAGCGCTTCGCGCCGCGGCGCGGGAGATTCCTGCGCTTCGCGGACGCCGTCCTGCGGCTGGAGGGTTCAGTCTCCACACTCTCCGACGCGCGTCTTAGAGAGCAGTTGGCGGAGCTGCGGGCCGCGTTTCGGCTGGGGCGCGAGTCGGGCGAGCAGCGGACGCTGGCGTATGCGCTGATCCGGGAGGCGGCCCATCGCGAGCTGGGGCTGCGGCCCTTCCGCGTGCAGATCGCCGGCGCGCGCGCGCTGGAGGCAGGATGCGTCGTCGAGATGGCGACGGGCGAGGGCAAGACGCTCACGGCGACGATCCCGGGCGTGCTGGCGGGCTGGCGCGGGCGCGGCTGCCACGTCATCACCGTCAACGACTATCTGGCGGCCCGCGATGCGGAGTGGATGACGCCGCTGTACCGTCGATGCGGCCTCGCCGTCGGCGCCGTGACGGGCGCGACGCCCGGGGAGCGGCGCCGGGCCGCGTACCACGCGGACGTCACCTACAGCACGAACAAGGAGGTGGCCGCCGATTTTCTTCGCGATCGTCTTGCGATTGAGCGCACCGGCGGCGCGTTCGGGGCGCGGATGTCGGCGGCGTCCGGGTCGCCGCCGACGCTGCTTCAGCGCGGGCTCGAGCGGGCGATCATCGATGAGGCGGACTCCGTCCTGATCGACGAGGCGGTGACCCCGCTGATTCTCTCCGCGCCCGGCGATGGCGCGGAGGAAGCGGCTGTCTTCCGGGATGCGGCGGAGCTGGCGCGCCATTTCACGCGGGGCGTCGATTTTCGCACCGATCCCTCACGGAGCGAGATCGAGCTGACGCGCGCGGGGCGCCTGCGCCTCGTCGAGCATTGCACGGGCGCCGAAGGGGTCTGGCGTGGCTATCGGCGCGCTGAGGAGTTGCTCGTGCAAGCGCTCTCCGCGCGGGAGCTGCACGAGCGCGACCGCTCCTACGTCGTGCGGGACGGAAAAGCGGTGATCATCGACGAGTTCACGGGCCGCCTCATGCCGGACCGCACCTGGCGCGATGGAATGCACCAGGCCGTCGAAGCGAAGGAGGGACTCGATATCACCGCCGGAAAGGAGACGCAGGCGCGCATCAGCTTCCAGCGCTTCTTCCGCCTCTACCGATCGCTGAGCGGCATGACCGGAACCGCCGCCGAGGCGGCGGGCGAACTGTGGCGGACGTACCGCATGCCCGTGGTCATCCTTCCGACAAACCGCCCGGTGCGCCGGCGGATCGCGCGCGACCGCGCCTTTGATACGACCGAAGAGAAGTGGCGCGCCGTCGTCGAGGAGATCGAGCGTGTGCGCCGCGCGGGGCGGCCCGTTCTGATCGGAACGCGCAGCGTCGAAGCCAGCGAGCGACTCTCCGCCATGCTGCGCGAGCTGACGCTCGAGCACGACGTGCTCAACGCGGTTCGGCACGAGGAAGAAGCGCGCATCATCGAGAGGGCGGGGCAGGCGGGGCGCATCACCGTCGCGACCAACATGGCCGGACGCGGCGCCGACATCCGGCTTGGGGCAGGCGTCGCGGACAGGGGAGGGCTGCACGTCATCGCGACCGAGCGGCACGCCTCGGGGCGCGTTGACCGGCAGCTCTTCGGTCGGGCCGGACGGCAGGGAGATCCCGGCTCGGGCGTCGCCTTTCTCTCACGCGAGGACGAGCTGCTCAAGCGATTCGCTCCGCGCGCGCGCCGAACGGTCGCGCTCGGAGGGCTGCCCGCGATCGCCCGTCTGGCCCAGCGTCGCGCCCAACGTCTGGCGGCGCGGCGGCGCGCGGGCGTCCTCCGGGCCGATGACTGGCTGGACGACGCCCTGGGCTTCGCCGGGCGTCCTTTCTGAGCGGCGCGTTCAGAACGTCAGCACCGCGACGCCCGGATCCTTGAGCAAGCGCGTCAGCGGTTCGCCCATGGTCTTGACCTCGAACCCCAGCGCGCGAATCTCATCGGCGATCCCGAAGGAGTTGGCGCAGGCGACGCACGCTTGCAACTCCACGCCGTCCTCCTGCATCTGCCGCACCTTGGCGCGCAGGTCCTTGTCCCCCACCAGCGTTCGCTGGCTCGGGCCCCACGCGATCAGGCGCACATGCTCGAACCATCGGGCCGTCTTCGCCCCGTGCGTGTACATCAGCCCGACGCGGTGGGCCACGTCGGGATCGGGGCTCGTCCAGACCACCGCGAGCTCGCTCGGGCCGCCGGCGGCGCTGCCGCCCTGTCCGAATGCGGCCGCCGTGAGCCCGCCCACGCCCAGAGCCGCCGCGCCGGCCATGAGCCCGCGCCGATCGATGGGGCGCTCGCCGCCTGCTGCTTCCTGCTGCATGAAAGTCTCCTCCGATCCGCCGGGATCTCGCTCTGCCGCTCGGCAGGCGCCCGCGAAGGGATCATCCCGCCCTCCGGAGAGGGAATGCGACTTCACATCGCCACGCTCGCGCTGACGACCGTCGACGGCGCAAGCGTCGCACTTTTGCGTCCCGCGCGGGCGCGGCCCATCGGGGCGCGACCCACGCCTGATCAATTCCGGGGACCATACCGCCGGATGGACGGCGGCGGGCGCCCTCGTCGTCAGGAATCCTGATCCTCGCTCGCTGGAGAGGCGAGGATGCGCGGCGCCTCCATCTCCACCTCCCCCTCCGGGCCAGCCAGTTTGCCCTGAATGATGTCTATGGCGCGTCGGAGCTGCGCCTCGGCGTTCCACGGCAGGAAATGGTTCCCCTCCGGCAGTTCGATCACGTGAACGCTGCGACCTCCGCTTCCCAGCCGCTCTTGCATGTAGGCGACGTTCTCGAATGGAACAAGCCCGTCCTGGCGCCCGTGCACGATGACGACGGGGCAGTCAATGCGCTCGAGCATCGGCCCGAGTTCCTCCAGCTCCCCTTTCAGCGGGATCAGCTCGCGGTTCGCGTTCCGAAGCGCCCTCGGCAGCAGATACGGAAAGAAGAGGAAGTTCCCGACGCGCTGGATCAGGAGCACGCGCTCGAGTTCGGGATCGAGCGCCCCGGCCACGAGCACGAGCCCATCCACGCGATCCGGATGCGCCGCCGCGACCCGCGCCGCGATCGGCGCCCCCAGCGAGTGCCCGACCAGGATGGGCCAGCGCCCCTCGCGCTTGACCAGCAGCGGCTCGACCGCCGCCGCCTGCCGCTCGAGCTCGGGGACCGCCGCCTTCGGGCGGGACTCGCCGAAGCCGGGGCGATCGATCGAGATCGCGCGCATTCCCGCCGGCGGATCGGTGACGAAACGGGCGAAGTTGCCCGCGGAGCCGGGCGTGCCGTGGATGAAGAGGACCCGTGGATCCGCTTCTTCGCCGCCATGGACGTAACTGATCTCGGACCCGGGCAAACCGGGCGCCTCGTAGGACGCCCGCGGCGCATCGACGGGACTCGCCGATGTTCCCGGGAGGAACGCGCAGGACGCCGCGTGCAGCAGCGCGAAGGCGAGCATCGGCATCAGCAGCATGAGCCGGCGACGGCGTGCGCGTCGCCGCATTGGTCGCCTTCGATCTGTTCGGGCTCGCGTGCGCATCCGCTGAAAAGAGAACGCGCGGCGACCTCACTCTATTCGGGGAGGAATCTCGACTCCTCGGAGCGATCTGGGTTCGCTCTGACGGGCTCGGAGCGGAGTGCGGTGTACACCGCGCTGCTGCCGCGCGGTCGCGTCAGCGAGTGAGCTGAGGTGGGCGGGCGCCGCGCCGCCAAGTCTCGGGGCTCCGGAACGCATACCGGAACAAGCCGATCTGCGCTGGCACGAGCAGCGCGGCGCCGGCGAGGATCATCGCATGGATGCGCAGCGGCGCGTCGCTGGTCAGCAGAGTGACGACTTCGAGGGCGATCAGCCCGACGCATCCCAGGATCGCCAGCGCAAAGACGAATTTCCAAACCCATGCCCACCCGATGGGAGCGCGGGTCGCGTAGCCAATCACTCCGACGCCGACGACGATCGCACCGGCCGCCGGGCCGAAGCGGCTCGGAATGCCGCCCGAGTCGTCGAGGACCTTCTCGATAGTCCTGCCCATGCCCAGCGCGACAGCGACCACCGCGTAGACGCACCACATAAGCGTTGGGACGAGACGAACTCGCTCTGCGTTGGGAACCATGCGGCGATCACCGCTCCTCCGCCCGAGGCGAAAAGCGGGTGAAGGGATTCGAACCCTCGACATTCACGTTGGCAACGTGACGCTCTACCACTGAGCTACACCCGCGTCGGTCAGGGCGGTTTCCCGCCCATCCCCTTGAACCGACGTCGATCAGCAAAGGTAGGGCGGGGCCCGGGGGGTGTCAACGGATCTGGACGCGGGGGCGTTGGGGCTCCGGCGCGGCGGTCACTCGCCCGCCGCGACGGGTTCGTCCGTGGCGGCGGCGGGTTCGCCGCGAGCCTCCGCCAGGGCGCGGCGAACCATCTCAACGGTGTAGCCGTCGCCGTAGCGCAGCGGCTGCTCGACGCCCGGGCCGTAGAAGGCGAGCAGCGGGATGCCCACCCAGTCCAACTCCTTCAGGAGGGCCCGCCCTTCGGGGTTGTCGCCCGTCAGATCGACCTTCATCGGCACGACGCCGCGCTCCTGGATGGCCTCGACAACGGCGTCGGTGTACAGCACCGTCGACTCCAGCGCCTTGCAGTTCAGGCACCACTCCGCGGTGAAATCGACCATCACCACGTCCCCGCGCTCGATTGCCTGCGCCAGCAGGTCCGGCTCGTAGTAGATCCACTCAATCCGACTCGCCGCCGTCATGCGCGCTGCGGCGAAGATGGAGGCGGCCGCCATCACCACGCCGAGCCCGCCAAAGGCGAGGCGGCGCGGCGTCCGCTTTGTGATCTGCATCGTGCGCACAAGCAGCCACCCACCCGCAATCGAGACGAAGACCGCGACCGCCCACCAGTGCGCCTTGCTCGGGGGGTCGAGCGGCGAGGACGTCAGCGTCGAGATGCCAATCCCGAAGAAGAACGCGGCCACGGCGAACATGAGCAATCCCATGACCTGCTTGACCACCTCGCTGGCGGGGCCCGTGCGAGGGACCTTCGAGACCCAGTTCGGGTTTGCGCTCAGCAGCAGATAGGGCAGCGCCATGCCGAGCCCGATGGCGGCGAAGGTGGTCATCGTCACCCATGGCGCCTGGGTCGCGGCCCACGCGGAGGCGGCGCCCATGAAGGGCGCGGTACAGGGTGTCGAAAGGACGGCTGTCATGATCCCGAAGAGGAAGGAGCCGTGGATGGTCTCGTGGCTCGGGTTGACCATGTAGACGAACTTGGGCAGCCGGATCGTGAAGAGCCCGATCATGCCCAAGCCCATCAACCCAATGACGAGCCCCACGAGGATCGAGAAGGCGGGTCGCTGGAAGAGGGAGCTGATGGCCGTGAAGCCCGAGATGAAGGCGATAGCTCCGCCGATCGCGAGCCAGAAGCTGATCACGCCCAGCGACATCACCACGCCCAGCATCAGCGTCCGCTTGGGATTCCCGGCCGCGTGACTGAGGCCCATGATCTTGATGGGGATGACGGGCAGCACGCAGGGCGTCAGGTTCAGCAGCGCTCCGCCCAGCGCCGCGATGAGCAGCAGGACGACGAACCCCGCGGGGCCCATCGCGTCGATCGAGAACTCGAGCCCGAAGACGTTGAAGGCGATGGCGTCCGACTTCGCGGCGGTCTTCGCCTGGGCCGCGGCGATCTCCTCGCCCCATTCGTCCGTGCGCGCGAAAACGCCCAAATCGAAGTCGCGGAAGGCGTCCACGTTGACGGCTGCGGCGGCGGCCTCCCCGGCCTCGACGACGGGGATCTCAATCGAGAGCGTTTCGCTCTCCGGGAAGAGACAGGTGACGTCGTCGCACGCCTGGTAGCCGACGGTGATCTCGAGCGGGATCGTCTCGCCCAACTGGGCGTCAGGCGGAACGACGACGGGGATGTACGCCTTGGCGCCATCCTCGTAGACCTCGAACATGAGGGGCTCGCCCGTGAAGCGGACCTCCACGGCGTGGGTCTCGGGCCACTGGATGGGGCCGAAGGTGAGCGCCTCCGTCTCGGGGAGCTCGATGGTGGTGGGGATCGGGTTGAAATCTCCCATCGCCTCGGGGACGACGGGCTGGCTGGGGTTCACATGCCAACCCTCCGCCATCTCGAAGACAACGGCGAGGGCGAACTGCCCCCCGGGCGTGACCGCCTCGCGAGAGGAAAGCACCGAGAGCTGAACTTCCTTCTCCTCGGTCTGGCTCGCTTCCTCGGAGCTGGACGGCTCGCCAAAGGGGGAGTCGCTCTGCCCGAGCTGGGCGCGGGCCGCGGGAAGGGCCATCGCGACGAGCAGCAGTGCGACCACGGCCCTTGGGAGCAGGCGGGCGGCGATCCGGAGGACCGATGATCTGGTGGAATGGTTGGTCATGGCGCTGTGAGAACAGGTTCGGGGCTGAGGATTGTTCCGCGAGAAATGGCCAGGGTTGCCCCCGGCGAACAGTTGTGCGAAGGGGACGCCTCAAGAGAGGGGGCGGGTGGGTCCGAATAGATGGGGTGCGTCCGCGTCCCTGTGAAGGATAGGAAAGCCAAGGGAGCCGCCATGTCGGAGACTCTGGATCAGGGCGACATCGACGCGCTGCTGAGCGCCGTGCAGTCGGGGGAGGTGGGCGAGGCGGAGGACGACGAGCTGATCTTCAGCCGTCGGCGGGAGATTCTGGATATCGAGGTGCGTCCGTACGACTTCAAGCGTCCGGAGCGCGTGAGCAAAGATCAGATGCGCGCCCTTCAGACGCTGCATGAGGGCTTTGCGCGCAACTTCGGCGCCGGTCTGTCGGGGTTCCTGCGCATGATCGTCGAGGTGCGCGTCGCGACCTGCGAGCAGATGACCTACGGGGAGTTCATCGAAGCGCTTCCGAATCCCACCTCGTTCAACCTGCTGACGGCGTCGCCACTCGAGGGGCAGATGTGTCTCGAGCTGAGTCCACTCATCATCTACCCGATCCTGGATCGACTGCTCGGCGGGAGCAATCAGGACCTGTTCATTCCCCAGCGCCCGCTGACAGCGATCGAAAACCGGTTGATCGGCAAGATCACCGATCGGGCGATGTCGGCGCTGAAGGAGGCGTGGGAGGGTGTGGCGAGGCTGGAGTTTCAGTGCGAGGAGTCGGAGTCGAATCCCCAGATTGTGCAGATGGTGCCCCCCAACGAGGTGGTGATCGTCATTGGCTTCGAGATCAAACTTTCTAACCGGGCGGGCACGATGAACCTCTGCATCCCCTACAACGTCGTCGAGCCGTTGATGGAGAGCCTGAACGCCCAGTCCTGGTTCAACGCGGGCAAGCAGAAGTCTGGCCACGACTTCGTCGCGCGAATCTCCGATCGCCTGTCGATGGCGGGGGTGGAGGTTTCGGGCCTGCTCGCGGAGACCACCATCACCCTGAAGGATCTGGCGCAGCTCTCGGAGGGGGATCTGATCGTCACGGAGAAGCCGGCGTCGGACCCCGTGGTCCTCTGCGTGGAGGGACAGAAGAAGTTCCTCGCCGACATCGGACAGGTAAAGGGCGCCAGAGCGATCCGAATCCGGCGGAAGATCCGCCCGGGGGATCGCGTCTGAGTTGGCGGTTGGCCCGGGAGCAGTGGCGAGCGCTGGGGCCAGCGGGCGAGATTCCCACTGGCGGTGGAGCTTGCCTGTCTTGACGCTTCGGGGCGACGATCCCTACGCTTATGAGTTCCCCGGGCGCGAGAGTCGTGTCCGGTTTGGTTGGTATTTTGGACTGGTGGAATGCGGATGGACCGCGGCCATGCCAAGTAAGCCCGCACGAGTGCGGATCGGCTCCACGCCATGTTTGGCGAGTGGAGTCTCTTCGTCCTCCCGGGCAGGAGCGCCCCGATGACCTGAGCGACGCCGCACAGGTCGGATTCGGGGCCTTGCTCCCGTCGGCGCCCTTTCCGGGCGTCCGGGCAGGCCTGGCGCGGACCACGCACGTCGCCGGACGTACGTGGTTTTCGTTTTTGGAGGGCGCGGTGATCGAAGCAGGCCGCGACCGACATGCAGACAAGACAGGTTTGGACAAGCTGACAATCGGAGCGACTTTTCCATGAACAGCCAGGAGATGATGCGGATCATCGACGCGATTGCGCGGGATCGGAATGTCGATCGCGACCTGCTCCTCGAGGACCTGGAGCAGGCGATGGTGTCGGCTGCGCGCAAGCATTACAACACCCTGGACACGGAGGAGTTTCGCTGCGAAGTCGATCGCTTGTCCGGGCAGATCACGCTGTTCCGCCACGGAGAGCCCATGGAGATGCCGCCCGAGCAGTTCGGGCGGATCGCGGCCCAGACCTTCAAGCAGGTGATGATCCAGAAGTTCCGCGAGGACGAGCGCACCAGCCTGTATGAAGAGTTCTCCAAGCGCGTCGGCGAGATCATCACTGCCACGGCCCAGCGGTACGAGGGCGGCGCGCTGGTTATTCAGATGGATCGCGGCGAGGGCTTCATGCCGCGCTCGGAGCAGATCCCGGGCGAGCAGTTCCAGCCCGGAGATCGCATCCGCTGCCTGATTCTCGATGTCCGCGACGTCGGCAACCAGGTCAAGATCGTTCTGTCGCGCTCGCACCCCGACTTCATCAAGCGCCTCTTCGAGGTCGAGGTCCCCGAGGTCGCTGAGCGCGTGATCGAGCTCAAGGCGATGGCCCGCGAGGCCGGCTACCGCACCAAGGTCGCCGTGTCGTCCATCGACTCGAAGGTGGACGCGGTGGGCGCCTGCGTCGGCGTCCGCGGCTCGCGCATCAAGAATATCGTGGATGAGCTCAACGGTGAGAAGATCGACATCGTTCGTTGGAACGAGTCCAGCCAGATTCTCATCCAGAATGCGCTCAAGCCCGCTGAGGTCGCGGAGATCAGCCTTTGCTTCGAGCTCGGGCGCGCCACCGTCGTCGTCCACGAAGAGCAGCTCTCGCTGGCGATCGGCAAGCGCGGTCAGAACGTGCGGCTGGCGGCCCGCCTCACCGGCTGGGACATCGACATTCTCACGCCCACGGAGTTCAGCAAGGGCCTCGAGACCATGGCCGGCACGCTCGAGTCGATCGAGGGCGTCACCGAATCGATGCTGGATCGCCTGGCGGCGATGGGCATGGTCAGCGTCTTCGACATTGAAGAGGCGGGCGTCGAAGTTCTCGCGGAGGAGCTCGAGGTCGAGCGCGAGGTCGCCGAGCGCATGGTGACCACCTGCTCCGCGAAGGCGAAGGAGGTCGCCGAGCAGCAGGCGAAGGAGAAGGAGGCGCAGCGCGCCGAGGCGGAGAAGCGCAAGGAGGAAGAGGACGATGCGGCGCGCCGTCTGCTCCAGGGAGAGGCCAGCTCGGCCGACCTCAGCGCCGATCTCGCCGCGGCGGCGATCCTCTCAGGCGGCTCGCCTCCCGCCGGCGGCGGGGAGTCCGGCGTCGCGGGCGCCGCAGAGGGCGCCGAGACGCCGCAGGAGGAGTCGGTCGACCCGAACGCGCTGGAGAACGTGAGCGTCGAGGCGGAAGAGGATGTCGAGGCCATGCTCTCCGGAGGCGTGCCGGCGCGCACGCCGACGACCACTGCGGAGGAGGATCGCGGAACGGGCGAGGAGCACATCGCAGGTCAGCCCGATCCGGGGTACGACCCGGGAGATGGGGATGAAGCGCCAGCGCCGAGCGACGAGATCGAGGACGAGGCGCGAGACATCACGGATGATGCGGTTCATGAGGTGATCGCGAAGAGCCGGCGCGCCGATTCGGATGAGGAGTCGGTGACGGCGCCGGAGACTGAGCAGACGCCCTCTGAATATGAGGAGCGCGAAGGCGCCGAGTCGCGCCGCGAGCAGGAGTGAAGCCCCCGCTGTTGCGGGGGCGGCGGGCCGCGGTGGCTCGTCGGTGAATGGTTGAACGGTCCGACACGGAGTCGAGTGTGCCGAAGCGAGTCTTCGAAATTGCGAAAGAGTTGGGCGTGAAGTCCAAGACGGTCCTGGAAAAGTGCCAGGACGAGGGCATCCCCAACATGAACAACCACATGTCGAGCGTCTCCGCGGGCCTCGAGGCGACGATTCGCGAGTGGTTCGGCGGCGGCGACTCTGACGGCGGCGGCGCCGCGGTTCAAACGACCCCGAAGGTCGAGGTGCAGAAGGCGCGCGCCGAGGCCAAGCCCAAGGCGCGCTCCAAAGCCAGGGCCAAGCCAAAGGCGAAGCCCAAGCCCAAGGCGGAGCCTGCCAAGGAAACTCCGCCGGAGGTCAAGGCGCCGGAGCAGACGGAGCCGGAGGCGACTCCCCAACAGCCTGCGCAACCCGAGGCCAAGCCGGCGCCCGCCCCGCAGGCCGCCCCCTCGCCCGAAATGGCGCCGCCGCCCGAGACGAGCGAGCAGGCCCCGCCGGCGAAGGAGAAAGAGCCCGTCGAGGCCCCTGAGAAGCAGACGGTCCGCCCCGCGGCGGAGGCGCCCGCGCAGGATCAGGGCGACGATGAGGGCGGGGAGGACACGCGAGGGGACGAGCAGCGCGGCGAAGAGAAGCCCCAGATGAACGTGCCGTCGCGACCGACGGTGGTCTCGCCGGCGGGTCCACGGCTGGAGACGCAGAAGCCGGCGCGGCTGTCGGGCCCTCGCGTGGTGCGTGTCGAGCGCCCGGATCCGGTGCGCGCGCCCCGCTCGCGCCGTCCGGAAGCGGGGGGGATTCCAACTGCGCGCGGGCCGCGCGGGGGCACAGGCGTCGGCGCACGCGAGGCGCCGGTTGAGGAAGAGGGGCGCTCCGCGCGCCGGAACAAGCGCCGCACCGGTGGAGGACCGGGCGGGGGGCGTCGCAGCGGCGGCGGCGGTGGTGGTGGCGGCGGTGGCGGCGGCGGCCAGGCCGGGCGCGGTCGCGGGGATCGCACCGAGCCGACCTTCCGCGAGCAGGACCTGCTCGAGCGCGAGGCGCGTCTTTCGCGCGCCGGCGGGTTCCTGCGTCAGCGTCGTCGCGATATGAAGAAGAAGCAGGAGTCGACGGGCGAGCGCGCGACGACTCCTGCGGCGTCGGGCGGCGCCGTCCGGATCTCCGAGCCCTTCACCATCAAGGATCTCTCGGCGGCGACGGGCGTCAAGGCTTCGGACATCATGAAACGCCTCTTCATGGAGGGGGTGATGGCCACCGTCAACTCCGGCATCGACGCGGACAAGGCGCAGGAGATCATGCTCGATCACAATATCGAGCTCCAGGTCGAGGAGGCCAAGAGCGCCGAGCAGGTCGTCAAGGAGCAATTCGCGGAGCGCGAGACGGTCGACGTCCGCCCGCGCTCGCCGGTGGTCACCATCCTGGGCCACGTCGACCACGGCAAGACCTCGCTGCTGGACAAGATCCGTAAGACGAAGGTGGCCGAGGGCGAGGCCGGCGGAATCACCCAGGCGACCAGCGCCTTCCGCGTGCCGGTCCACGTCGGCGAGGAGGAGAAGCAGGTCGTTTTCTTCGACACGCCGGGCCATGAGGCGTTCACCGCCATGCGCGCTCGCGGCGCTCAGGTGACTGACATCGTGGTGCTGGTGGTGGCGGCGGACGACGGCGTCATGCCGCAGACGATCGAGTCGATCACGCACTCAAAGGCGGCGGGCGTGCCGATCGTCGTCGCGCTCAACAAGATCGACAAGCCCGAGGCGACTGACTCGAACATTCAGAAGATCCTGGGCCAGCTCGCCGAGCACGAGCTCAACCCTGTCGAGTGGGGCGGATCGACCGAGGTGGTGCGCACCAGCGCCGAAACCGGCGATGGCGTCGACGATCTGCTCGAGACGCTCGATTTCCAGGCGCAGCTCCTGGAGCTGAAGGCTGACTTCGGCGGCCCGGCGCGCGGCAGCGTCGTCGAGGCGCGCGTCGACGAGGGGCGCGGTGTCGTCGCGAATGTGCTCGTTCAGGACGGTCAGCTCAAGGTCGGCGACTTCATCGTCTGTGGGCGCGCCTACGGACGCGTCCGCGACATCACGAACGATCGCGGCGAGCGCATCCCGCAGGCGGGCCCGGCGGATCCGGTGCAGGTGTCGGGTCTGGACGAACTGCCCGACGCGGGCGACAAGTTCTACATCGTCGACTCCCTGCGCAAGGCGCAGGAGGCGGCGGAGCAGCGGCGCCATCGCGAGCGAGAGAGGGGGCTGGCCAAGCCCAAGGTCACGCTCGAGAACATGTTCAGCCAGATGGCGGCGGCGCAGACGAAGGAGTTGCTCGTCGTCATCAAGGCGGACGTGCAGGGATCCGTCGATGTGCTGCGCAAGGCGGCGGAGGACATCTCGACGGACGATATTCGCGTCCGCGTGCTGCACGCAGCGGTGGGCGGCATCACGGAGTCGGACATCATCCTTGCGGACGCGTCGCGCGCCGTCATCATCGGCTTCAACGTCATCCCGTCCGCGAAGGCGCGACAGATGGCCGAGCAGAAGAACGTCCAGATCCGCTCGTACTCCGTCATCTACGACATCGTGGACGACCTCAAGCGGGCGGCCGAGGGCATGCTCGAGCCGGAGATCCGCGAGGAGGTGCTGGGCCACGCGGAGGTCCGAGCCGTCTTCAAGATCTCCAAGGTCGGCGCCGTGGCGGGTTGTTACGTCACGGACGGCGCGATCGAGCGCAACGCCTACATCCGCGTCACGCGCGGCGACATCGTCATCGAGAACGACCGGGTCCTCGAGCAGCTCAAGCGCTTCAAGGATGACGCCAAGGAGGTCCGCAATGGTCAGGAATGCGGCATGAAGATCGTCGGCTACGACGACATCAAGGAGGGCGACATCCTCGAGTGCTATCGGAAGAAGGAGGTTCGCCGGAAGCTGTAAGGCCCCGGCGGGCGCTTGAATGCTCATCGGCGTGCTTCAGTTCGAACTTTTGATCCGCGGCGCGGAGTCCTTGAAGGACAAGCGGCGGGTCATTCGCTCGCTGAAGGATCGCCTCCATCGGGAGCACATGGTGTCGATCGCGGAAGTCGACGGGCAGAACCGGCTCAACGTGGCGGTGCTCGCCTGCGCCGTCGTGTCGGCTTCGGCGGAGCACGCCAACCAGACCCTGGACAAGATCGTCTCCAAGCTGCGGCGTCTCACAGAGGCGGAGGTGGGGGCCACGGCCCGTGAGATCGTGCATGGGCAGCAGGTCTTCGCCGTCACCAAGGAGGATGTCGAGGACCTCGCGGACGGGCCCGAGACCGAGCCGGAGCCCGCCGGCGAGGGCGCGGCATGGTCGGACGTCTTCGCCGACGCCGAACGAGCCGCTCGACGGGAGCTGCAAGGCGGGGAGGATCGCTCGTGACTCGCCGGGTGGAGCAGGTCTCCAAGACGCTTCAGCGGGCGATTCAGGAGCAGCTCGAGCGCGGGCTCAGCGATCCCCGGATCCGCGGCGTCATCACAGTCACTCAGGTCAAGGTCTCTCCCGATCTGCGCGTCGCCAAGGCGCTGGTGTCGATCACTCCCGAGAAGCATGAGTCGTTGACGATGCATGGGCTGCGCTCCGCGGCGCGGCACATCCGGCGGCGCGTGGGCGATCATGTCGCCATGGCGCGCGTCCCTGAACTCAACTTCGAGCTCGATCGGAGTCTGAAGACGCAGCGACAAGTGCTGGAGGCGATCGCGCAGGCGAAGGCGGAGTTGGATGCGGAGCCGGGCGAGCAGCCGCCCGACGAGGGGCGTCAGGAAGAAAGCGAGACGAACGAGCAATGACAGCATCCGCGACGACGGAGTCCATTCAGGCGTTCATCAAGCGTCTCAAGTCGGCGGCGCCCGAGGTGGAGGCATTCCCGGAGCGTCCGCCGACGGAGGAGCTTGTCTATTCGCTCCTGCTGTGGGAATCGACGCTCGCCAAGGCGGAGCTGGCGCTGAAGCGGATCGAGTCCTCAGTCGCGGATGTCAATGAGCTCCGCGTCTGCCTGCCCGATGAGATTCACACGATGCTGGGCGAGCGGTATCCCCTGGCCCCCGAGCGAGCGCATCGCATCCGCTCGGCCCTCCAGGACATCTATATTCGCGAGTACGCGGTCTCCGTCGATCACCTCGCCTCGCTGCCGAAACGCGAGGCGCGCAAGTATCTCGAGACCCTGCACGGCGCGCCCTCCTTCGTCGCCGCGCGCGTGACTCTGCTCAGTCTGGGCGGGCACGCCGTCCCCGTTGACCAGAAGCTGCTCGATCTCCTGATCGAGCACGGGGTGATCGAGGAGGGCGTGAGCGTCGAGCGCGCCGCTTCGGTCCTCGAACGGCACATTAAGGCGGCGGACGCGCGGGAGGCCCATCACCTCCTCCAGCTCTTTTCGGACGGGGAAATCGATCCGGGCAAGAGGGGCGGCGAGGGCGGCGGCTCGGGGAAGCGCGAGGTCCGCAAGCGATCTCGCAACAAAAGGACCTCCAACCGGAAGGGCGCCTGACGGAGGGGACGGGCCCCCTCTCCCCCTACACTCTCGCTGCAATGCAGGACCATTCCCACAAGCGATTGTCGCTGGGAGCCCGAGCGGCGCTGCGTGCCCTGCTCGCGCCCCTGCTTCTTCTCGGCGGCTGCGCGACCGCGGGCTCGGGCGAGACAAGCGACCATGTGCTCTCGCGTCTCGAGGCGATGGCCCGGACGCAGATCAGCCGCCCCATCGAATCAGCCCAGGCCGCGCCGGCGCCCCCGGGGGTGGACGCCTCATCCCTGGCGCCGCCCGAGGATCCAGCCCGCGCGGCCCTGCCGCTGGAGGAGGTGGTCGATCGCTTGCTCGCCGCGGAGCCGATCGGGCGCGACGTGAGGGAGATTGAGGCGCCCGAGGAGGCGCTGCGGCTCTACATCGAAGGACGAGAGCGTCGGCTCGCGGGGGCGTATGACGAAGCCATCGAGGCGCTGGAGGAGGCCGCGCGACTCGATCCCGCCGCGGCGGCGCCATGGCGGGAGCTGGGGGAGGTCTACCTGGCGCAGGGGGATCGGCTGTCAGCGTCCTCGGCGTTTCGGCGCGCGCTGGATCGGGATCCCGAAGATGTGCGGAGTCTCGTCCAAGTGGCGTTGACGCTGCGCAGTCGGAGCGACACGGAGGAGGCGCCCGCGCTGCTGGCCCGCGCGTGGCGAGCGTTGGACGGGAGCGTTGATCCCTCCCTGCGGCACGTCGTGGCGCTGGCGCTCGGACGTGGATTGCGCGATCTTGGTTATCTGCGCGCGGCCTCCGAGGCGCTCACGATCGCGGTGGAGCTGCCGCCGGGCTCGCCGCAGCCCACGATCTACGCGCGCGAGCTGAGCGAGGTCTATCGCGAACGAGGCGATATCTGGCGGGCCATCGGCGATCTCGCCCTGCGCACGGGCGATCCGGCGCGCGCGCTGCACGCCTATGAGCAGGCGATGCAATACCCCTCGCTCGATCCCGGATCGCTGCTGCCGCGCCGGGCGCTGGCGGCGATGCGCCTCGGAGCGCCGGCGCTGGCGGCGGAGGCGGTGCTGAAGGAGATCCGGGAGGAGGACGGGCAGGTCGAGTCGCGTCATGTGCGCCTGATCCGGTACCTGGCTGAGACGAGCGAGGTCGGGCCGACGCTCGCGGCGGGCGTGAGCGCCATCCGCTCCGAATTGCCGGAGCGGGAGCGCGCGCTGGCGAGCAGTCGGCTGATCCGAGCTCAGGCGGCGGCGATGCGCGACGGGGCGGCGGTGCGCCTGCTGCGCGATCGGCTTCGCGAGGCGCCGGCGGATGAGGCTGCGCTGCTGGATCTGTTCGGACGCCTCGGCGTCGATCAGCCTCAGAAGCTGCTGCGCGAGACCGTCCGGCTCATCGAGAGCGATCCGCTCTTCGCGGAGCTCTACACGCGCGTGCTGCTGCGTCTGCGCCCCGACGCCGATCGATTGCTCGATGCAGCGCAAGCGCTCTCCAGCGTTGGCTTCGCGGACGATCTGCTGCGCGCGCGGCTCGAGCAGGCGACGGGCGATCCCGACGACGCGATCTCGATCCTGACGGCGGCCCTCGAGCGCACGGGCGGCGAGCATCCGGCGCTGATCGTGGATCTCGCGGAGCTCTATGTGGAAGGCGGGCGATACCAGCGCGCCGATGAGTTGCTGAATCGCCTGGAGGCGCCGCTCTCGCGCGATCTGCGCCTTGCGAAGGCGATCGCGCTGGCCTCGATCGGGCGTCCGGAGGAGGGGCTCGAGACGCTGGAGCCCGCGCTGGATCTGTCGGGCGAGGCGCCCGTGCGCCCGGTCGAGGCGATGCGCGCGGCGCAGATGCACACGGCGCTGGGTGAGCACGAGGAAGCCGAGCACTGGTGGAACGTCGTGCTGGAGCTGGATCCGACGATCGAGGAGGCTTACGGCGGGTTGATCTCGCTCTACATGCCGGGCGGGCCGCTTCACAACCGCGAGCTGCTGGCGGACACGATCGGACGCTTGCGCGAGGTGATCCCCTCCAGCCGGACGCTCCGCTGGATTCGGGCGCGCGAGCTGCTCTCCGAGCGCCAGTTCGCGGCGGCGGCGCGGGAGCTCGTCTCGCTGGCGGAAGAGGAGCCGTCGCCCGCCATAGTGGACGCGCTGATCACCGCATGGCTCCAGACGGGAGAGACGGAGCGGGCGGAAAGCTGGCTGCGCGAGCGCCGGCGCGAGCGCCCGATGGATCGGGTGCCCGTGCTCGGGCTCTCGCGCGTCCTGGCCTCGACGGAACGCGCCGAGCAGGGGGCGACGCTGCTAAAGGACTGGCTCGAGCGGTTTCCCACGGATCAGGCTGTCTCCCGCCAGCTCGAGCGCATTCTGCGCGAGGCGCTCGGGCGCACGGAAGAGGCGGATCGGCTGGCTCTGCGCCGGATCGGCGATGACCCGCGGAGCCTGGCGGCGGCGATCGAGCTGGCGGGGATCCTCATCCGCCGGGATGAGCACGCAGAGGCAGGCGAGGCTATTGCGGATGTCGCCGGCTCGCCGGCGCCGCTGAATGAGCAGCAGCGGACAGCGCTGCATCGCGCGGTCTTTCAGATCGCGGAGCGCGCCAAGTCCGTCGAGTCGCTCCGTCCGATCACGCTGTCGATCTTCGACGCGCTCGAGCAGCGCGAGGAGTCGCTTCCCTTGGCGCTGCACAACGTTCGTCTGGAGGTGATGGCCGGTTCGGACAATGTGGATTCAGGCCAGATTCTCGCGGCGCTGGGGCGCGCGGCCGCCGAGCACGCGCGCTACGAGACGGACCTGTACCTGCAAACGGCGATTCTGTTGGGGCGGGCGTCGCGCAGCGAAGAGGCCCTAGATGTGATCTCGGAGGCGGGACGGCGCGCCGGGCAGAGCGATGCGCGCGTGCTCGAGCTGTGGACTCAGCTCGCGGTGTCGCTGCTGGATGTCAACGAGGCGGAGGCGGCGATCAACACGGCTTTCGACGCCGGCGTCGTGCGCGATCTGGCGACACGACTGCTCAACAGCGCGCCGCCCGAGCCGCGGGACGCCGCGGCGTCGCTCGCATTCAGCGTCGGGGCGATCTTCTCGGCGTCGGAGCGGGAGGAGGCGGGGGATCGGCTCTTCCGCCTGGCGCTGCGTTACAACCCGCGCCATCCAATGGCGAACAACAACCTGGGCTATCGCATGGTCGAGCGCGGCGAGCGTCTCGAGGAAGCGCAGCAGATGCTCAAAATCGCTTACGAGGAGCAGCCGCAGTCGGTCGCGATCATCGATTCGCTCGGCTGGGTTCGCTACAAGCTCGGGATGATCGAAGACGAGTTGGATCAAGAGGGCAACGTCGTGCGCGAGGGCGCCGTCTCGCTGCTGGAGCGCGCGACGCGGATGGCGGCGGGACGGACGGATCCCGTCATCCACGACCATCTGGGCGACGCCTACTGGCGCGTGGGGCGACGGGAGGATGCGCTCGAGCGCTGGGTCCACGCGCGCGATCGAGTGGAAGCCGAGCTGCTCTCCCAGACGGAGCGTCAGGAGGAGCTGGAGTCGCACTTGCGGCGGCTCCAGGCGAAGATCCGGGCGGCGCGGAACGATCAGGAGCCCCGGATCGCGCCGCTGGGCGAGGCGCCCGATCATGAGGACAGCGGCGGGGCCGCGAGGAACTGACCTCGCGAGATCTCGGAGACGTCAGGGAGCTCTTTCATGGCCGGTCACAGCAAATGGGCCAACATCAAGCATCGCAAGGCGCGTGTCGATGCGCAGCGCGGCAAGCTCTGGAGCAAATGCTCGCGAGCGATCATCGTCGCGGCCAAGCAGGGCGGGCCCGACCCGGCGGCCAACCTCGCGCTGCGCTACGCCGTCGACGAGGCGAAATCGGCAAACATGCCCAAGGACACGATCGAGCGCGCCATCAAGAAGGGCGCGGGCGATCTCGAGGGGGCGTCCTATGAGGATGTGCGCTATGAGGGCTACGGTCCCGGAGGCGTCGCGGTCATCGTCGACACGCTGACGGACAATCGCAACCGCACGGCGCCGGAGATGCGCACGCTCTTCGGCAAATTCGGCGGCAACCTCGGCGCGACGGGCTGCGTCTCGTACCTCTTCGAGCCCAAGGGCGCGCTGACCATCAGCGGCGAGAAAGCCCCGGACGAGGACGCGCTGATGGATATCGCCATCGAATGCGGTGCGGAGGACGTGCGCCGCGAGGACGATGTCTGGTCCATCCTGACCGCACCCACGGACTTCATCGCCGTAAAGGATGCGATCGCCCAGCGCGGACTCGACCCCGACTCCGCGGAGCTGACGATGCTGCCCTCCAACACCATCCGCGTCGAGGGCCGCGAGGCCGAGCGGGTGCTGCGCCTCATCGAGGCGCTCGAGGATCACGACGACGTGCAGAAGGTCTACGCCAACTTCGACATCCCCGACGAGGTCTTCGCGGCGATGGGAGAATGAGCGCATGAAAAAGGCCGGCTCGAGGCCGGCCCCGCTCGAAGAGCTTCGCTTGCTCGACTCCCTCAGCCGCCCTCGACCTGCGGATCGAGATCGAGCAGTTCCTGAATCTTCGCCACGATCTCCGGATCCCCGGGCTTCGTGCGCGGGCCAAACTTCGCGATCACGTTGCCCTCGCGATCGACGAGATATTTCTGGAAGTTCCAGACCACGTCCCCGCCGATGGGCTCGGGCTGCCGCGTCAGCCGCTGATAGAGGGGGTGCTGATCCTCCCCCTTGACGCTGATCTTTGAGAACATTGGAAACGTGACGCCGTAGTTCTTGTTGCAGAACTCGGCGATCTCCTCGTCGGTCCCCGGCTCCTGATTCATGAAGTTGTTGGCCGGAAATCCTAGAACCGTGAAGCCGAAGGGCTCATAGCTGTCGTAGAGGGTCTCGAGCCCCTCGTACTGCGGCGTCAACCCGCAGCGGCTGGCGGTGTTGACGATGAGCACCACGTCGCCCTTGTATTTCTCAAGACTCTCCGCCCTTCCGTCGAGACGCGCCATCTCGAAATCCAGCACGAATGGCGTGGCCTCCTCGTCGGACGATCCCTGCCCGCCGGCTTCAACCGCGGAGACAGGTTCGGCCTGTTGCGAGCCGCCGTCGTCGCACGCGGTGAGGGCGAGCGGCGCGGCGGCGATCAGGAGCGCACAAATTCTCATCGGCGTGACCTCCTCGTGATGCGATTCGCGTCCGGCCGGGCGTCGTGTGACTCGGCCTCCCTAGCATAGGCTGAATGCTTCGCTTGACGAGACGCGTCCGATTCGCCTTGCTCCCGGGCGCCGACGCCGCGGCCCAGCGGGCGGCGGCACAGGCCCCGGCGGCGAACTCCTATGCGGGCCATCCGTCCATGGAGGGCTTTGGACGCCACTATGAGGTGGACATCGCCTGCGAGCGAGCTCCGGACCCTCGAACGGGTTATTCGGTCGACATTCGTGCGATCGATCGGGCCGTGCGGCTGAGCGTGGCGCCGCTGATGGCCGAGCGGATCGCCTCGAATGCGCTCATGAGTCCCGCGGCGCTGCTTCCGGAGCTCGCACAGGCGGCGCAGCAAGCGCTGGACGCGCGCGTCGCCTCCCTCTCGCTCTGGCTGACCCCGACACACTGCCTCTCACTCGAGACCCACGATATGACGACCATCCTGCTCCGCCAGCGCTTCGACTTCGCCGCGGCCCATCGCCTCCATGTTCCTGAATGGCCGGAGGAGCGGAACCGCGAGGTCTTCGGCAAGTGCAACAATCCCTCGGGGCACGGGCATAATTACGGCTTCGAGCCCGTGGTCGAGGCGTCTCTTGACGCCTCCGGGCGCGCCCCTTTCACCCTGCGCGATCTGGAGCGCGTGACCGATGAGACGATCATCGAACGCTTCGACCACAAGCACCTGAATCAGGACTGCCCGGAGTTCGCGGAGTTGAACCCTTCCGTCGAGCACATCGCCAAGGTGGCCTTCGACCTGCTGGCGCCGGCGATCGCGGCGCAGGGCGCTTCGGCGCGACTGCGGAGCGTCACGGTGTGGGAGACGGAGAAGACCTCCTGCGTCTATCCGGGCGAACCCATTTCAGGCGCGTGAAGACTAGCGCGCGGCTTCGAGCCGCCGCCGATTCTCAATCACTGCGGGCGGACCCCAGCCGCCGACGATCACGCGATGCCCGGGAGGGCCGACAACGCCCCACGCGGGCGCCTTGATCGTCCCCGTCGGCTCGAGCTTCAGCCACCAGAGCCCTTCGCCATCGGCGCCCAGCGCCGGGCGGAACTCCGCGAGCGTTCGCTCCAGCAGCTCAGCCGCCTCTCCGCCTTCAACACCCGCCTTGACCTCCGCGAACAGCGTCGTGGCGCCGGGGATGGGCGCGATGGGCGGCGGAGCGTCGGAGAGGATGAGCCAGGGCTCGAGTCGGGTCAGCAGCGCCTGCACCGTCTCTTCATTCCGCGCCGCCCAATCATCGATCCATCGATGGCGACGCATCACGGAGTCGGCGTGGACGACGGCGATGGCCATGCGCAGCCCAAAGTCCAGCCAGCGGGGCCAGTCGGCGCGCATGGCGATGACGTACGACCCCGGCGGGGGCTCCATGCGGAGCTCGTCAGCGGGCCAGGTCGATTCGCTCAGCGGAAGGCGTCCGACCAGGCCCGGACCCTTCGATCGCGACGACCATGTCGCATCCAGCGCGATCATCGTCGGCGCGCCGGGGGCGTCCGAAGCGGGGCTCAGCCACCGCCCGTGCAGCATGAATTCGCGCGCATTGGAGAGGTTCATCGCCTCCACCACGCGCTGGGTGCGCCCGTCGATGAACGTGTTGGGATAGCCGCGGCGCATGGCGTTCAGATTCGCGTACGCCTCGAAGAAGACCTCTCCCGGGGGACGCGCGCCGTCCACGGCGGCGCGGTGGGGCATCCATCCCCCCTGCGAGGCCTCGTGGCCCTCCTGGGCGCGCAGCCATCGTTCGAGCGCGCCCTCGCCCAGTCCGACGAGAAACGCCCCGTCGACGGAGGCCCAGGAAACAGTCCGCCAGGGCTCCCAGTTCGCCTCGCGATATGCGACACCCTGCCTTCCGCCCGGCAACTCGATCAGCGCCTGCGAGCCGGCGCCGGTGGCCCAGTCATCCTCCCGCGAGCCTCCCAGCACGATCGCCTTGAGCGTGCGGAGGAAGCGGCGGTGATCCCCGACGCTTCGGACCTCGAGCACCGCCTGAAGACTCTGAACTTCGATCCTCCAATCCGGGAGCGAACGCTTCGCCTGAAAATCCATCAGGCACAGCGTGTGGCGCCAGCCGCCGACCTCCGCGGCGGCGAGGACGCCTTCGACGATGCGCGAGCGCGATTCGTCGTTCACCACCCCGCTGGAGACCAGGGCCCGGAGCGTGGAGAGCATCAGGGCCCGGCTCGCCTTCGCCTCCCCCTGTCCCTGGAAGCGCGACGGATCGAATCGCCAATAGCCGAGCGATCCCTCGGGTATCCGACTCTCTTCGTGGTCGAACCCGCCTGCGCGGACGGGCGTGGAAAGCGCGGCGAGAAAGCAGAGAACCAAGAGCGTCGAGAGCAGGCGGGGCACGCTCAACAGTATCGACTGCGGCGGCCCCGAGTTCGTCTTCAGGCGCGAGAAAGGGCGGGGTCGGCGAGGCCCGCCTCCTCGAAGCCCGCCTTGCGCAGCAGGCATGAGTCGCAGCGCCCGCAAGCCGCGCCATCCGGGGCTGGGTCGTAGCAGGAGTGCGTGAGCCCGAAGTCGACGCCGAGCTGAACGCCCCGCCGGATGATCTCCGCCTTGGACAGATGGACCAGCGGCGTGCGCACACGAATAGGACGTCCCTCGACGCCCGCCCGAGTCCCGAGGTCGAGGCATCGCTCGAATGCGCGGATGAACTCCTCGCGGCAGTCGGGGTATCCGGAGTAATCGATGGCGTTCACGCCGATCCAGATCTCAGAAGCGCCCCGCGCCTCAGCCACGCCCGCGGCGTAGGACAGGAAAAGCAGGTTGCGGGCGGGGACATAAGTGACCGGGATTTTGTCGTCGAGGGCGGCGTTGAGCCGGTCGTGGGGCACGGGGATCTCGTCGGTGAGCGCGGAGCCTCCGACGGCCCGGAGATCCATGGGCGCGACGAGATGCTCCGCCGCCCCGAGCGAGTCCGCCACGCGCCGGGCCGCTTCGAGCTCGACGCGGTGGCGCTGCCCGTAATCGAAGGTGAGGGCGATGGTCCGCCGACCGCCGGCCCGGGCCTCCGCGAGCGTCACGGCGCTGTCAAGCCCGCCCGAGACGAGGCAGATGGCGATGGCGGGAGGGGCGGAGGTCATCCATCGATCTTGGGCTGGGGGCGGGTCCAGTTCCACGTCGGGAGGCGAGGCGTTTCCGGAATTCCTCTTATCCGGTCGCGGCGTGCGTCCGATTTCGGGTGTGTTGATGGACCTTGCCATTCAAGTGCCGGCGGGATCCAGTCCGATAAGGGCCCCTGACGCGGAGCGTCGGCCCTGCCCGCTTTCGAGCGGGTCACAACAGAGCCAGACCAACTCGCGGTCGCGCCACGGCGGAGTCCGGGCCGGCCTCAACCGTCCCGCCGGATCGTCCGGCGCCACGGACCAAGGTCGTGCAGGGAGACGCCGCATCATGACCGAGCGCACGCACGCGTCAACACTCGCTTCCATCACGCTGATCGGACTCGCGGCGCTGCTCGCCGGCTGCGCTGGCGGGGCCGACGCCTCCGCCACCGTCGATCCACCGGAGGCGACGCTCTCCGACGCGTCGGAGAAGCCGGAGGAGCCGCGCTGGGAGAACGATGGCTTCATCGATCCCTTCGCCGCGGAGTCCGCAGCGCGTCGGTCCGCCCAGCGGCGCGGACAGGTCGTCGAGACGACGGCCGCCTCCCCGGAATCGACGCCCGAAACCCGCCCCTGGGCCAACGCCGGAGGCATCAGCGTCTACGGCGACGTTCGTGAAGGCCGCACGAAAACGCCTGAGTTCGACGGCGCGGAGAACCTCGCACAGATCACCTTCGCTCCGGTCGGCGCCGATTTCGATCCGACGGTCTCGTCCGACGGCCGTCGGCTGGCCTTCTCGAGCACACGCCACAACAGCACCGCGGACATCTATCTCCAGCGCGTCGGCTCGCGCACGGTGACGCAGCTCACGTCCGATCCCGCCAACGACGTGATGCCCGCATTCAGCCCGCAGGGAGCGCGCCTCGCCTTCGCCTCCGATCGCGCCGGCTCGTGGGACATCTACCTCGTCAACGCCTCGGGAGGGCAGGCGGTTCAGCTCACTGACGATCCCGCTGAGGAGCTGCATCCCTCCTGGTCGCCCGACGGCTCG
Source organism: uncultured Phycisphaeraceae bacterium (assembly GCA_964451515.1). Classification (GTDB taxonomy): domain Bacteria; phylum Planctomycetota; class Phycisphaerae; order Phycisphaerales; family UBA1924; genus CAYVIJ01. The sequence continues at coordinate 97,068 of CAYVIJ010000006.1, forward strand.
GAGATCGCATACTGCCGGCTGGGTCCGACCTCCGGACGCTGGGAGCTGTGGGTCGTCGAAGTCGATCGTCCGGGCGTCAAGCGATTCGTCGCCTACGGACTCTTTCCGGAATGGAGCCCGCGCGGCGACAAGATCCTCTTCCAGCGCCCGCGCGAGCGCGGCGACCGCCTCTTCTCCGTCTGGACGATTGACATCGTCAATGGTGAAGGCGTCCGTCCGACGGAAATCGCCAGCTCCGCCTCCGCCGCGATCGTCAACCCGACGTGGTCTCCGGACGGCGCCCGCATCGCCTTCGCGGCGATTCCCAACCCGACCCACCGCGTCGGCGAGCGCCCCGAGGGCGCCGATCTCTGGATCACGCAGGTCGACGGCGGGGGACGCGCCAACCTCACCGGCGGACGCTATGTGAACCTCATGCCGGCGTGGGGCCCCGGAAACCAGATCTTCTTCATCTCCGACCGCGGCGGACGAGACAACATCTGGTCGCTCGTTCCCAACCGCGCCATCATCGCGGCGCAGGGACCCGGCGCGGCGGACAATCTCGCCAACGCTCCAACGAACGACGACTGAGCATCTTCTCCCCTCCGAGTCGTTCGAACCGGTGGGCTCGAACGACTCTTTCGGTTTCGCTCCACGGAAGGGGCGTCAGGTCGCCGGCGCACGGATGCGCCCAGTCGGCGGCCCACAGACACTCGCGGGGTCCGGTGGAGCCGGGCTTCTTTTCAGGCAGGACGCCATGACAACTGAACAGCGCATGCGGACCTTCCCTTTCCACGCGATCCTTCTCGCGTGTTTACTCCTTCCCCTCACGGGCTGCCAGACGGAGCGCTTCGGCCTTCCGCAGCAGCTCGTCGCGCCGTATTCCGCCGCGGCGGAGCGGGAGCTGCTTTGGGCCGTGCTGCCGTTGCAGAACGAGTCCGGGACGAGCGTCGTCGACCCCGATGAAGTGGCCGACACGCTCACGAAGCAGCTCAACCAGACGCGCGGTGTGGCAGCCGTACCGCTCAATCGCTCCCGCGCGGTGATGCGCGAGCTGGGTCTCTCCGCGATCACATCGCCAGCCGACGCCCTTCGGGTCGGACAGGCTCTCGGCGTGGACGCGGTGCTCATCGGCTCGATCACCGCCTGGGATCCCTACGACCCGCTTCAACTCGGGCTCAGCGTCGCTCTCATCGGAATCACTCCGGCGATGGGCGGCGTCGCCTCCACGGACAACGTCGACCCGCGCGCGCTCAGCGCCGCGGGAAGCGACTACACGACCAACGGGACAAGCTGGCGGCGTCCGAGCGAGCCGCTCTCCGTCGCCTCGGCGCACTTCGACGGCGCCGACCACGAGATCCAGATAGCGGCGCGGGCGTACGCGGAGGGGCGGTTCGATGAGAACACGTCGCTCTCCTGGCGACGCTATCTGAGGGCCATGCCGCTGTTCACAGACTTTGCGGCGTTCGCGCTGACCAACCGCCTGCTCGACTCCGAGCGCATCCGGTTGGCGAAGCAGGAACGCCGCGCAGACGCCCGCTGAGGCGCCGGCTCCTCCGGCGCGCGGCGGCGCGGCCGGAGGACCGATGCGCGATCCCGCGCCTGGACAGCCCAATCCCGCGACGCGCGCTCCGAAGCGCGTGGCGACGCCGCGCGCATGCGACGGCGGGGCCGGGCTCCGACACGTGGGGGATCTGCGAACGAAGGCGCGGACGACCGTTCAGTCGCGGTCCGCGAACGCCGATTCATCTCACGACCGGCGACGCGCATGGACGCGCGGCGCCAGCCTTCCCAGGGTCAGAGCCGACGCTCTCGTCGCAATATCGCGGCGGCGGACGCGAAGCAGGACACAGTCATGAGCACACTGCCCATCATCAAGGCCTTTCAGTCCTATCTCACCGACGAGCGCCACTTCAGTCCGTACACGGCGAAGTGCTATGGCGCGGACCTTTCGCAATACGTCGCCCACCTCGCCGATGAGTTCGACATCACTGTCGAGGAGGGAGCCGAAGCCGAGGCGCTCCGACGCCACGAGACGGGCGAGGCCTCCGACTCAGAGCACGTGGCCGGCTCCATCAAGCCCGCCACCATCACCGACGCCATCTGCGCCGCCGACACCGACATGGTGCGAGGCTTCCTGAGCCATCTCGCCGATCAGCAGTATTCCCCCGCCACGATGGCGCGTAAGATCGCCACGCTCCGCTCCTTCTACAAGTGGGCGGAGAAGCATGGGCTCGCCGCCGCGAATCCGATGACGCTCATCCGCACGCCGCGGCAGTCCAAGCGGCTGCCCAAAGCCGTCACCGTCGAGCAGGTCGAGCGGCTGCTCTCCGCGCCCGACGACACCGACGTCCTGGGCGCCCGCGACCGCGCCATGCTCGAAACGCTCTACTCCACGGGCATCCGCGTCTCCGAGCTCGTCGACCTCAATCTCGAGGATCTTGACGAAGCCGGTGAGGCGCTGCGCGTCCGCGGCAAGGGCCGCAAGGAGCGGCTCGTCCCCTTGGGCTCGCACGCCCTCTCCGCCATCCGCCAATACGTGAACATGGTCCGCAACGACAAGCGCTACAGCGAAGCGTGGAGCGCCGAGAACAAGGAGCGGGTCCTCTTCGTCAACAAGCACGGGGGGCGCATCTCCTCCCGCTCCGTCCGCCGCAAGCTCGATAAGTATCTCCGTCAGGTCGGGCTCGATCCCTCGATCAGCCCCCACACCCTGCGCCACTCCTTCGCGACGCATCTGCTCGACAACGGCGCGGATCTGCGATCAGTCCAGGAGCTGCTGGGCCACCAGTCCGCCTCCACCACGCAGGTCTACACGCATCTGACGACCCAGCGGCTGCGCGAGGCCTACGAGAAGGCCCATCCTCGCGCCGAAGCCTCCTGAGCCGCTCACGAAGATGACGATCTCAGCGCGACGCCGCCGCACATCTCGCGGCGGCGTTTTTCACGCGCCGCGACGAGGCGTCAGCGCGGGCGCGAGGAGCGCGCCGCCTCCGCCTCGTCCTGTTCGCCCAGCGTCTCCGCAAGGGTCTCGAACCACGAGCGTCCCTGCGTCCACCGCGGCCACGCCCGGTGCAGCCGATACCACGCGTACGGACCAATCAGAAGCGCCGCGGCGATCCACTGCCACCAGTACTTCCAGAGGAAGGCAGCCATGATGGCGCACACGATCCCGACGAGGGAAAGCGCGCCGAAGAGCGCGATCTCGAAGCCGATCGGCTTGCCAAAAATCCCCTTCTGCGGCACGCGCCGGTAATCGACGAGCTCATCTTCCTCGCTTGTCGCGGGACGCTCTTCTCCAGCCTCGATCTGATCCAGATGCTCCCCGAGCTCGACATCCGCCACGGTGTCGTCCAGTTCGTCTTCCTCGCCGCCGGACGGATTCTCATCGAGATTCAGTCCCCCAAGCGCACCCGCGGTGGATCCTCCGGAGGTCTCGGTCAGGGGAGTCTGAAGAGTGTCCTCCATCGAGGGGCGCCCGGTCAGCGTGTCATCCGAGACCATGGGCACGCGGATCTTCTCGCCGCACTTGCACCGAAGCGATTTGCCGCCGATCTCCTCACGCCAGCGGTACTTCCGCCCACAGGCAAAGCAGGAGAAGCTCTCGGGGCTGTCTCCTCTCATCTGACCGTTCCTCGAATCGGCTGGCTCAACCGACACGCGCCGAGCTCGCCTGCTGCGCTCTGGAGGCTGCATTATGGACCCAGACTGGACACGAGCGACACCCCGGAACGACCGAAGCTCTGGCCCGGCCCCACCCACGAGAGGACTCCGGCGAGCGGTCCCGAAGACCGGTCATCAAGCCGGGTCGCCGGCACGCCGATCCCGAAGATGGAAACATACTAACGATTTCCAGACGGGAATCGCTCCAAAAGTGTGAAGGAATCCGTGTGAAGACCGCGCAAACGCCACTCGGCTCCGCCTCACCCGTACACTGAAGGTCCATGCGCTATCTCATCGCACCGCTCGCCGCCGCTCTCCTCATGGCCTCCGCCGACGCTCAGTCGCTGGTGGAGCCATCCACCGTCCCCTCCGAGACGCCGCAGCGCCTCATTCCCGTGGGGCCGCAGGCCCCTCCGAGGTCGGTCAGCGAGGCGGAGCAGCGGCTGATCGGCGCCTGGGCGGGCGACGGTCACACGCTGCACATCGGGCGGATGCCGATGGATGACCTGCCCTCGGGCCTCTACGTCGAGCTGGCGCGCGACGAGGCGCCCCACCATCCGATCTGGCAGCAGGTCTGGATCCTGCGGCAGATCCGGGGTGAGGACCATGCCCGCGTCTTCCTCTTTTCCGACTCAACTGAGATCGAAGAGTTCTACAAGGGCGCCTGGGCCGCTCCGGGCCGCTGGACGCCTCCCTCCTCCGCCGCCCTCGCTCCTCTCGGCGATCTGCGCCTTTCGCCAGCGGGAGACACGCTGCGCTTCGCCGCCGCTGAGCCCTTCCCCGCTGCGCGCGCCGATGTCTGGAGCGTCGATATGGAGGTGACGGTCGGGCCCAGCGCGCTCACTTGGAAGGCGGCGGGCCTCGACGAGGACGGCGAGCCGATCTGGGGCGACCAGACGCTTGAGATGCGCCGCCTCGACGAACCACGCTTCCCAGTCACCGTCCGCGATGACGGGCTGGTCTTCATCGATTACCGCTCAGGCGAGGGGCCGCGTGTGGCGACCGGCGACTCGGTCTTCCTCGACTTCGCCGGCTACCTCCCGAGCGGACGCCAGATCGATCGCCCCTCCGCCAGCCGCCGGCGCTCGCTGGAGGTGCCTGGCCCGATGCCTACCGGCGTCAACGAAGCGTTGCTGGGGCTTCAGCAGGGCTCGATCCGGCGTGTGCTCATCCCCCCCGAGCTGGGGGCGGCGATGGACCGGCGGGGCGTCGTGCCCGCCGATGCGCAGCTCGTCTATCACTTGCGCATCTATTCGATGTTCGACAAAACGCCCGAGTGACGGCGGGGGCTCACCGCTCGGCCGCGACGGCGGTCGATCGCTTGGACAGCTCATGGCGTCGGCGGCGCAGCTCCTTCTGGATGAACTCATCCAGGTCGCCTTCGAGGACGAGCATCGGGTTCATGACCTCATGGCCCGTGCGATGGTCCTTCACGCGGTTGTCGTACAGGACGTACGAGCGGATCTGTGTGCCCCAGCCGCGCTCGACCGCGCCGCCGGTGGCCTCTGTCAGCTCGCGTTCCCGCTTCTCTTCTTCGAGTTGTTCGAGCTTGGCCTGAAGGACGGTCATCGCCTGGCGCTTGTTCTGGACCTGATCGCGATGGGTGCTCGCGACGACCATGATCCCTGTTGGTTTGTGCACCAGGCGCACCGCGGAAGCCACTTTGTTGACATTCTGCCCGCCCGGGCCGCTCGAGCGCGCGAAGTAGGAGATGTCCAGATCCTTCTCGGGGATCTCGACGGCCGTCTCCTCGAACTCGGGCGTGACGTCGACGGTGGCGAATGAGGTCTGCCGCTTGCCCTGGGCGTTGAAGGGGCTCACGCGCGCGAGCCGATGGGCCCCCCGCTCGCAGGAGAGCATGCCATAGGCGAAGGGGCCCTGAACGTGCAGCGTGACGGAGTCGATGCCGACCTCCGTGCCGTGCTGGATGGAGACCTCCTCGACCTTCCACTCAGGATGGCGGTCGAAGAACTTCAGGTACATGCGGAAGAGCATCTCCGCCCAGTCGTTGGCCTCGGTGCCGCCGTCGCCCGCCGAAATCGTCAGGTAGCAGTTGCGGTGGTCGTGCTTGCCGGAGAGGAGCGAGGTCGTCTCAACCCGCTCCATCTTCTTGACCAGCCCTGCGAGGGACTCATCCGCCTCCCCCAGCAGCTCCTGATCGTCGGACTCCTGAGCCAGCTCGAGAGCCACCCGCGCCTCCTCCAGAGCCGACTGGATCTCATCGAGCGGCGCGATCTGCGCCTTGATGATCTTCAGCTCCCGGACGGTCTTCTGGGCCGCCTCCTGGTCGTTCCAGAAATCGGGCTCGCCCATGCGCCGCTCGAGATCGGCGAGGCGCTTCTTCTTGGCGTCGTAGTCAAAGAGAGTCGCGGATGGTCAAGATCCGCGCCTCGAGGTCGTCCACGATGGGCTGATGGCTCTCGAAATGCATGGCGCGAGTATAGGGGGCGGCGGAGCGGCGAGAAAAATCCACGAGCCGGCGCGAAAGACGGCACCCGGCGCCGTTTCCCTTCCCGGCGGGTGAATGAGATTCCGGAAGGAGCAAGCGATGCTGGGACGGAATTCGATGCGGCTGGCGGCGGGGCTGATCGTGGGGCTGTTGGCGCTTGGGACAGGGCCGATGCTGGCGCCGATGGCGGTGGGGCAGGGGGAGTCAAAGTCGGATGTGCTGACGCTCGGCGAAGCGCGGCGGGATGTCGAGTTCGAGGGTGGGAGCTTTGCGCAATACATCGAATTTGTTCAAACGGTTTGGCCCGAGGTGAACATCGTCGCCAACGACGATGAGCTAAGTTCGCTGCAGGTGCCGCCCATCGCCCTCAGGCAAGCGACTGTGCAAGATGCTTTGTGGGTGGCGCAGTCAGCGCTGGGGGACCAGGGAACGCGGATTCATCGTATGGGTCCCACCCAGGAGTCGGCTTCAATCGAAGGAATGTTGATCTTCGTGAAAACCGCTAGGGCCCCTTCGGCCGCCGTGCGCACGCACACCTGGTCCGTCGCAAACCTCCTCCTGCGCGACATCGACCAGGAGCAGATGCTCACGGCCATCAAGACGGCGCTCGAGCTCGGCGACGGCGAGGAAGTCACGCTGCGCCTGCATCCGCCGACGGGGCTGCTCATTGCGCGGGGCACGTCCACCCAGATGAGCACGATCGACGAGGTAGTGGACCGGCTCCAAGACAGTGCCAAAGCGACCGCCGAACACGCAAAGCCAGCAGCCGAAGAGGCGTTTCGCGATCTGGAGATCGAAGGCCTGAAGATTGAACTGAAGGAAAGAGAAGGGCGGCTAAAGCAGGCGACTGAGCTCATCGAGGATTTGAAGAAGGAGCGGGACGCGTTGAAGGCCGCGCTCCTCGACCTCGAGCGCCGCAACGCCCGCCTGGAGGCTCAGGTGCGCAGCGCTCTGGAGCAGGCGCAAAGCGCCGACGAGCGTCGGAGCTTGCTGGAGGAGACGAACCGCCAGCTCCGCAGGAAAGTTGAGGAAATGACGCGAGAGCTCCCTGAGAAGGACGGATAAACTGGACGCATGCCGCGTCTGGTCGGTCAGGACGAGTCCCGCGCGCCAGGAGTCCTCCCCGGCGCCCCCCGAATGGACGGCGCCGTGGCGCACAAGGCTTCGGACAAGCGCGCGGGGGAGAAGCAGCCGCTCTCCGTCCGCGCCATGACGCGGGCGATGCGCGAGGGCGACGAATCCGCCTTCACGATCTTCCACGAGCGCTACGGAGAAGCCATGTACGCGATGGCGAGACGCATGACGGGCCGCGACGAGGCGACGTGCCTCGACATCACCCAGGACGCGCTCCTGCGCATGATCCGCGCCATGCGCGCCTTCGACGATGAGCCGGCCCTGCGCGCCTGGATCACCCGCGTCGTTCGCTCCGCAGCGTACGACCATCTCCGCTCCCAGCGCCGCCGCGCCAAACGCGAAGAACGGGCGCACGAAGACCATTCCAGCGAGCGGCGGGACCAGGCCGAGCGCGCCGAAGCCCTCGAGCGCCTCCGCGAGGAGCTCCGCCTGATAGACCGCCTCTCCGCGGACGCGCTGGACCTCCGCATGCGCGCCGGTTGGACGCTGCGGCGCATCGGTGAGCGGCTCGCGCTGACACCGTCGGCTGTCGACGGCCGCGTCCGGCGCGCGCAGGGCGAGCTTCGCAAACGCATGGAGGAGGAAGGTGATGCCTGACGAGCAAGCCCGCCTCGACGACTTCGCAGCGCTCTCCCCCGAAGGCCGCGCCCGTCTCGAGCGCATGAAGGCCGATCTCGCCCCAGAGGTGACGCGCTCCGCCGGCCGGCGCCGCGCGCGACGCCGCGTTTTCCAGGGCGGCGCCGCCGCACTCGCGCTCGTCGGCGCCCTCTCGCTTGCCCTGCTCGTCCAGGGTCGGCCGCGGGGACCGAACGGCGGTGAGTCGGCGACCGTCGCCCACGGCGAAGAGGCGCCCGCCGCCAACGAGCCCGCGTCCGTGCTCGACTTCGCCATCGTCGAGACCGATCGCACCGCCTCGCAGGGGCTGATCATCCGAGAGGTCGTCGACCCGGCGCCCTACGTCATGGACGACCAGGAGCTCCTCCGCACGCTCGCCGCCATGGGCCGCCCAACCGGCCTCGTGCGCACGGAGGGACGTGTCTGGCTGACGGAGGACGTCACCGACGCGGAGCGGCGCGATCCGGACGGTTGATCACTTCAGCTTCGACACAAAATCCCCCAGCCGGTCCATCCCCGTCTCGATCTGCTCGTCCGAGCAGGCGAAGGAGATGCGCACGCAGTTGTGCCCGGGCCCTAAAAAGTCCTCGCCCGGGACGACGGCGACATGGTGCGAATCGAGCAGCGCCTCGGCGAAGTCGAGCGCGCTGTTCAGGATGCGCCCGTCCGGCGCGTGCTTGCCGAAATGCGCCGAGACGTCGGGGAAGACGTAGAACGCCCCCGTCGGCTTCGGGAAGCGCATGGCGGGGATCTCCGAGAGCCGCGATGAGATCAGCCGGGCGCGCCGGGCGAAGGCCTCGCGGAACTTCTCGACTTCGTCGTCCCCCTCCTCCAGCGCCACGCGGATGGCGGGCATTAGGAAGGATGTGATGTGCGAGTTCATCTGCGTCTGGAGCTTCGCGACCGTCCGCGCCAGCAGCAGCCCATCGTCCGTCGGCGGCGCCGCGAGATAGCCGATGCGCCAGCCCGTCATCGCGTATGCCTTCGAGAGGCCGTTGATCGTGACCGTCCGCTCCGCGATGGACTCGAAGGACGCCGGCGAGCAGTGGGGGATCCCGGCGTAGACAATGTGCTCGTACAACTCGTCGGAGACGACCAGCAGATCGGGACACGTCGATTTCGCCCGGCGGGCGACGACGTCCGCGAGGGCCCGCAGCTCATCCGGCGTGTACATCGTCCCGCAGGGATTCGAGGGGGAGTTGAGCAGCAGGACGCGGGAGCGCTCGGTGATCGCGGCGTCGAGCTGCTCGGGGCTGATCTTGAACTCCGACTCCGGCGCGGTCGGCAGCTCGACGATCCGTGCGCCGGCGAGCGTCAGTTGCGGCGCGTAGGAGACCCAAGCCGGCGTGGGCAGCAGGGCCTCCCCGGGACCGCCGGCGATGGGGGAAGCGTCGAACAGGGCCTGGAAGAGCAGGTACAGGGAGTGCTTTCCTCCGGCGCTGACGACCACATGCTCTGGCGTGATGTTCTCTATCTTGTTTTCCCGCAGGAGTTTGCGTGCGATGGCCTGGCGGGCGTCGGGGGTTCCCGCAGCGGGGCAGTACTTGGTCATCCCGGCGTCGAGGGCGTCGCGGGCGGCCTGCTTGATGCGCTCCGGCGTGTCGAAGTCGGGCTCGCCGGCGGCGAAGGAGAGGACGTCCTGGCCCTGTTCGTGGAGCTCGCGGGCGCGGGTGTTGACAGCGAGTGTGGTCGAGGGGCGGAGGGACTGGGCCCGCTGAGAAATCTTCATGGTGGGCAGCGTATCAGGGGCGCCCGCGAGGGTGGAGGGGCGTGAGAGCGTGGAGGCGGGGCGCCGCCCGGGCTGCGGCAAGGGCGTGGAGGAGTTGATGCCGCGGGCAGGGCGGGGCTAGACTCTGCGATTCATCCGCCCCGGGCTCGGAGCGGAGCATCATCGTCGGCGGTCGCGGCGCGGTGGCCGCGGACTCACGGAGCCGAGCGGATCCTGAATCGCGATTGCGGGAGCAAGACTGCGTATGTCGCTGACTGTTGAAAGACGGGCGTCGATTATCGAGGAGCACCGGACGCACGAGTCGGATACGGGTTCGCCCGAGGTGCAGGTCGCGATTCTGACGCAGCGGATCAAGGACATGACGGGCCATCTCCAGACGCACAAGCACGACTTTTCGAGTCGTCGCGGGCTGCTGAAGATGGTCAGCAAACGAAACAGCCTGCTGCGCTATCTGCGCGGCAAGGACGTGGAGCGCTACCGAGCGTTGATTGAGAAGCTCGGGTTGAGGAAGTGAACGGACGGGAGTGGGCGATGGCTCGCTCCCGTGTTTTTTGAAACGGACGAAGGTTGTTCGTCGGCGCTCTCGCCGCACGGGGGGCGGTGGGCCGGCTCCGGTTCGCTCGATCTGTTGGGTGGACCGGCCCCGGCCTTTCGCCTCCTTTGTCGGCGGGTGAGGAAGCCGACGGGAAGCGCGCACGTTTGCGTCCGAAGTCGTCCCGGTCGCGCGGCGTGCGTGAGAGGCAGGCAGGCGAAAGTATGGCATTGGTGAAGGTCGAGCGTGAGATCGGCGGGCGGGTTCTTTCTATTGAGACGGGTCAGGTTGCGAAGCTGGCGACCAGCGCGGTGATCGCGCGCTACGGCGGCAGCGCCGTGCTGGCGACGGTGGTGCGCGCGGACCCGAGGCCGGGTCTCGATTTCTTCCCCCTCCAGGTGGACTATCGCGAGCGCACGGCTGCGGCGGGCAAGTTCCCGGGCGGCTTCCGCAAGCGCGAGGGGGCGCCGAACGAGAAAGAGATCCTGACGATGCGGATGATCGATCGTCCGATCCGTCCGCTCTTTCCCGACGGCTTCGTCGACGAGGTGCAGATCCAGTGCTGGGTCATGAGCCACGACGGCGAGAATGACACCGACGTGCTCGCAGGCGTCGCCGCCTCCGCGGCTCTAGCGCTCTCCGACGCGCCATTCGACGGCCCCATCGCGACGGTGCGCGTCGGGCGCATCTTCACCGACGACGGCCCCGAGTATGTCATCAACCCGACGGTCACCCAGCTCGACTACAGCGATATCGACCTCGTGCTCAGCGGACACCGCGACGGCGTGAACATGATCGAGGTCGGCGCGGCGGAGATGTCCGAGAAGGACGTGCTGGGCGCGATCGAGTTCGGCATGGAGCACATTCAGCAGACGCTCGATTCGATCGAGGAGCTGGTCGAGAAGGCGGGCGTCGAGAAGCGCGAGAGCGAGCTGCTGCTGCCGAGCGATGAGGTCATGGCGGCGGTCCGGGAGGAGTGCGAGCAAGCCCTGACCGCGGCGCGACAGACCGCGGGCAAGGAGGATCGCGGCGATCGCATTCGCGAGCTGCGCGACGAGATGCTCGAGAAGCTCTTCCCCGAGAAGGCCGACGGCACGGTCGCGCAGTGGGAGGAGAGCAAGACGAAGCGGGCGCAGGCGAAGGAGGCGTTCCGGAGCCTCGAGAAAAAAGTCACCCGCAGATTGATGCTCGAGGAGGGCGTGCGGTCGGACGGGCGCGGAGCCAAGGAACTGCGTCCGATCGAGTGCGAAGTCGGGCTCTTTCCGAGAACGCACGGCTCGGCGCTCTTCCAGCGCGGCGAGACGCAGGCGCTCGTCAACTGCACGCTTGGCACGGGCAAGGACGAGCAGATCGTCGACGGCCTCACGCCCGAGTACGCCAAGAAATTCATGCTGCACTACAACTTCCCGCCCTTCTGCGTCGGCGAGGCGCGGCGCATCATGGGGCCAAGTCGGCGCGAGATCGGGCACGGCGCCTTGGCGGAGCGTTCGCTCCAGGGTGTGTTGCCCCCGGCGGAGGAGTTCCCCTACACCGTCCGCATCATCTCCGACATCACCGAGTCCAACGGCTCGAGCTCGATGGCGAGCGTCTGCGGCGGCTGCCTGGCGCTGATGGACGCCGGCGTGCCGATCAAGAACACCTGCGCGGGCATTTCCGTCGGACGCGTCACCAACGACGATGAGTCCGAGGAGCTCTACATCACCGACATCCTCGGCGAGGAGGACTTCTTCGGCGACATGGACTTCAAGGTCGCTGGAACACGGGAGGGCATCACCGGGATCCAGCTCGACCTCAAGGCCCGCGGCATCGTGCTCGATGAGATCGAGCGGGTCTTCAAGCAGGCGCGCGAGGCCCGGATCCAGATCATCGAAATGATGGAGAAGGCCATCGAGGCGCCTCGCGGCGAGATCAGCCGCTACGCCCCGCGTCTGGTCACGCTCAAGATCGATCCGGAGAAGATCGGCAAGCTCATTGGGCCGGGCGGGAAGGTCATCCGCGCCATCCAGGAGCGCTGGGGGGCCAACATAGACGTCGAGGACGACGGGACCGTCATGGTCTCCGCCACCGACGCCGACGCCCTCGAGGGGGCGCGCGGCGAGGTCGAGGCCCTCGCGGCGGAGGTCAAGGTGGGCACCGTCTACACCGGCACAGTCGTCAGCGTGAAGGACTTCGGCGCCTTCATCGAGCTCGCTCCCGGGACCGACGGCATGTGCCACGTCTCGGAGCTCGACCAGAGCTACGTCAAGAATGTCTCCGACGTTGTCAAGGTCGGCGACGAAGTGACCGTCAAGGTCATCGCCGTCGATGATCAGGGCCGCATCAAGCTCAGCCGCAAGGCCGTGCTCGTCGAGCAGGACGCGGAGGAGCCGGAGGAGGCGGCGGCGGGGTGAGCCGCCGGGGGGCCTCTTCCACAAGAGATCCGGAGCGCAGAGATTGATCACGGGCGGGTCGGCCACAGGGCCGGCCCGCTTTTTTCGTGTCGGAAGCGCCGATTGGCGTGCTGACGTGTCCCAGCCCGATAATCGGGCATTGATGGATAGATTATCACCCGTTAATTTGGGAAGTCTTGAGGCTTGTGCGTGGCGCTTGACGGTCGCCGCAGGAACCCGCCGGACGCGTCAAACGTGCGGGGCGCCCGAACGGGGAGGATCCGGCCAAGGCGCCGGTGAGCGCAGCCTCATGAGCAGGTGATGCGGCCCCGGGAGGGGCTGCTGTTGTGTCCGGGCGCGCTCGTCGTCGCGCGGAATGCGACGGCGCGACGGCGTCCCTCGCGAGGTGATCATGACCGACCATCAGAGCCGGACGCTCTCGGAAGTCGAAGGAACGGTGAAGTGGTTTGATCCCCGCAAGGGGTTCGGCTTCATCGTGGGTCCTGAGGGACAGGACATCTTCGTGCATTTCTCGCGAATCGAGGGGGAAGGGTTCCGCGTCCTGCGGGACGGCGCCACGGTGACGTACGACGCTGCGCTGGGCGAGAAGGGCTGGCAGGCCACGCGCGTGGTCCGACACGAGGAGCCCGAGATCGAGGTGCGCCCGCAGCGCGGCTACGCCCGGAGCCCGCGTCGCTGAGCGCGCTTCGGGCCGCCCCGTGCGCCGCCAGCGCTGATTCCGCGGGCGGGCCTGCGGCGCGTCATACTCTGGGCATGATCCGCTGTCGCCGGTGTGGAGCGCGCCGAGGGTGAATGGCCTGCCCCTCACGTTGATCGGTTTCGCCCTGGGTGGGCTCACGGGCGCCTTCGCCGCCTGGCTGTACGCGCGCCGTGTCGTGCGGCGGATGCGCGCCGCCGAGCGACGGGCCCGGCGCGCGGAGCGCCTCGCGGAGATCGGCGCCATGACCGGCGGGCTCGCCCACGAGATCCGCAACCCGCTCTCGACGATCGGCCTGAATGCGCAGCTCCTCGCCGAGGGGCTCGCTGACGCTGACACGCCGGATGAGCAGCGGGAGCGGCTCCTGCGCCGCGTGAGCACGCTGCGGCGCGAGATCGAGCGCCTGCGCGACATTCTGGAGTCCTTCCTGCGCTTCGCGGGCGAAGTGCGGATCGAAAAACGCGAGGCGGACCTGAACGACCTCGTCGAGGAGCTGGCGGATTTCTACCTGGCGCAGGCGGAAAGCCAGGGGGTCCGCCTGCGCATCGATCTGGCGAAGGGGCCTATCCAAGCGCCCGTCGATGTCGCCCAGCTCAAGCAGGCGGCGCTCAATCTCATGATCAACGCCACGCAGGCGATGGCCGGCGGCGAGGGGGACGGCGATCGCGGAAGGGAGCTGATCCTGAAGACGGAGCGCGCCCGCGACGTGGAGGGCGAGGCCGCGCGTGTGCACGTCATCGACACGGGCCCCGGCATGAGCGACGAGGCGATCTCCCGCATCTTCACGCCCTACTTCACCACCAAGGGCGGCGGCTCCGGGCTCGGGCTGCCCATCTCCCGACGCATCGTCGAGGAGCACGGCGGACGCCTCGACGTTCACAGCGAGCTCGGACGCGGCACCGACTTCGTCATCACCCTTCCCCTCGACGATCAGGCGCCGCCGGAGGGAGGCTGAGGCGCGGCGCCGATGAGCGTGCGCACGTCGTACAGCTCCGGGAAGAAGCGATGATCGATGACCCGTTTGAGGAACGCGACGCCTGAGGAGCCGCCCGTCCCGGGCTTGTATCCGATGATGCGCTCGACCGTCTTCATGTGGCGAAAGCGCCAGAGTTGGAACTGCTCCTCAATGTCAACCAGCTTCTCCGCCATCTCGTACGCGTCCCAGTGGCGCTCCGGGTCGTCGTACACCTGCTTGAACACGGCGAGCACATCCGGGTCCGACTCTCCCCGGCGCTGCGACCAGTCACGCTCGACGATCCGATCAGGGATCGCGAATCCTCGCCGAGCCAGGAACCGCAGGAACTCGTCGTAGACGCTCGGGCTCTCGAGCAGATGCTTCAGCAGCAGAAACGCGCGCTCGTCGTGGCGGTGAACGGGCAGCGTCGACGCGTCCTTGTTGCCCAACAGAAACTCGATCGCCCGGTATTGAACGGATTGGAACCCCGACGCCCGCCCCAGCACGCCGCGGAACTCCGCGTACTCCGAGGGCGTCAGCGTCGCGAGCACGCCCCACTGATCGTAGAGCTGCGACTGGATGTGCTTCACGCGCGCCAGGATCTTGAAGACCGGCTCGAGATCATCGTGCTGCACCCGATCGATCGCAGCGCGCAGCTCGTGGATCACCAGCTTCATCCACAGCTCCGACGTCTGATGCTGAATGATGAAGAGCAGTTCGTCGTGATGCGGCGGGCTCGAGAGCGTCTTCTGCGCCGACAGAAGCTGGTCGAGGCACAGATAGTCGGAGTAGGTCATCGTGTCGGCGAGATCGGTGTGGACCCCGGGATCCAGCGCCGGATGCGCCGGGCCGTCGGCTGAAGGCTTCTCACTCATGCTCAGAGGGTACGCGCCCCAGCGCGGCGCGCGCCGCCCTCAGCCGCCCGCTCCATCCGCCTCCGGCAGATCCGTGAGCGACAGGGCCCCCGCTCGGATCGCCAGCACCGTCAGCTCCGCCCGACTCGAGACGCTCAGTTTCCGGTAGATCGAGTCCCGATGCCCCTCGATCGTCTTCTCACTGCGCCCAAGCCTCTCGGCGATCTGTCGGATCGTCCTGCCCGAGGCGAGCAGCCCCAGCACATCCAGCTCGCGGCGCGACAGATTGTCGACGGCGCCGAGGCCCGCCCGCTTCAGTTTCACCCACTCCGGCGCCGGCATCCCCACAGGCACGGGCGACTCGGGCGTCCCCACCATCGGATTGGTCACCACGAGCAGCCGATCGTTCTCGAGCGGATAAATCGTCGTCTCCGCCGCCGACCCGTGCGGCGCATGGTGAAATCGGATCGGTCGCCCCGTCCCACGCGTCTTCGCCAGAAGCTCCCGCTGCTCCGCGAGACGATCCGCTCGGATGTAGTCCTGTGGCGCGAGCCCCCGAGTTGATTCGGCTGAGACGCCATGCGCCGCCGCCCACGCCGCATTCGCCCAGACGATCTCATCGCGGGCGTTCAGGACCGCGACCTGCGACGCCACCGCCGCCAGAATCGTGGCCACCTCATCGAGAGCCAGGCGCGCGGGCTCGCGGTCCATCTGGTCCATGAGATCGACAGGAACGGGGCTGGTTCGGTTCAGCATGGATGTCATGACTGGCCAAAGGCGCTGTGCGAGGGGCGGGTGTCTCCCAGCCGCAAGAAGAGTTCGGACCCAACGCGAGCGGGTTCCACGCCCCCGAGGAAAAAGCCTGGTCGGTTGGCGGGTGGATCCCCGGGTTGAATCGCGAGCCCGCCTCTTGCGGCGCTCTTAGCCCCTACCGGGCGAAAGCCCCCGCGGTTGGGCCTTGGGGCGAATAAAGCCGCACGATCTGGGCCCCCGGATAGAAATGGCTCAAAATCTCGGACGTCTCCCCCCCCTCCCGGGCCAGGCCCTCAGCCCCGAACTGGCAGAGCCCCACGCCGTGTCCGAAGCCCCGACCCTCGATCACCACATCCCTCCCGCGGAGCCGGAAGGCCGCATCGCCCGAGAGGACGCGGCTGGAGCGGGTGATCTCGGGGAGCCCCTCGACCGTCTGATTGCACGCGTTGCGCAGCGATTCGGCGGTGAGCGTAAAGATCCGCCCCGAGCGGTCGTGAATGCGATAGCGCGTCGGGCGGTTCGCGGCGTTCACGCCCGCCGCCTCGATTCGGGTGAGAGCGCCAAGATCCCGGATCGGCAGACCCCGACGACGCCCGTACTCCGCCAACCGGCGTGTCAGATCCGTCTTCGGACGCACCACCGTCCATCGATTCACCGGACTGAACGATGCGTAATCCCGTCTGGGGCCGCTCGTCGCCTGGATCGGCGCCGCGAGGTTGAACTCGTAGCCCGCCGTCGTTGGGAAGACATCCGCCGCGGAAGCGGGGCGCCCCCCGCAGTCGGAGCTGTAGTACGCGCGGAGCAGCCGCCCCTGCTCATCAAGCAGGACCCGCCCCGCCGTCGCGCGCACGGCCCGGTGAGCCGTTGTGTTGGCCGTTGCGCCGCCGTAGACCTGATCCCGAGTCGTCGATTCGAGGTCGTAATGCCTGCCGCGCGCGCGCTGGCGCAGCGCTTCGTGCAGCGCGTAGCTCCGGGCGGCGATCGCCTGCGCCTCGAACGTCTCCCGCTTCCACGACGCGTAGAGCTCCTTCGCGATCACCCCGGGCAGGTACGTTTCGATCGGCACGAGCTCGATGACGTCGAACGCGCGCGCGCCGCTCGACGACTCGCGCCGGGGATGCAGCTCGAGCGACCCCGGGTGCGGTTGACGATCGATGTCGAGCAGCCCTGAGTCGGTGGACCGCGCGATCGACAGAGGGCGCCCGCCGTCGAAGGCGAGCTCCTCGCCGGTTCCGGTGCGCACACGGAAGCGATCGTCGATGAGCGAGATCGTGGCGGGGGGGGCGACGGGGCGGCTCGCGATCAGCAGGGGGGCGTCGGCGTCGAGCTCGACGGACCGCGCCGTCGAACGGATCCGCACGCGGAGATCGGGCTCCTGACGCGGCAGCGCGGGGTCGGCGATCGATTCCGACTCGGAGATCGATGGCGGGGGCGTCCCGACGCTCTGACAGGACTGGACGGCGACGAGGGCGATGGCGAGAGCCGCGGCGGCGGCGACGACCGCGATGCGGCGTCGTCCGCGCGCCCGCCGGATGGGGTTGGCGAGGAGCGCATCGGGGATGCTTCCTGCGGTGTGGCTCATCATCGGTCCGTCGATGATCCGTGTGATTGTGAGCGCCGCGAGGGCGCGAGAGCTCCCCGGGTCAGAATTCGAGATTCCGGAGCGACAGGCCGTTCTCCGCCAGCTTCTCGCGAACCTCCACGAGCGACGTTTGCCCGAAGTTCTTGACGCCCATCAACTCCGCCTCCGTTTTGGAGGCCAGCTCGCCGAGCGTTCGGATGTTGAGATTCTGAAGCGCCCGCCGCGCTCGCACGGAGAGATTCAACTCCGTGACGGGCTTGTTGAGCGCCGCTTCGGCGTTGTTGCGCTTCGCCGTGTCATACACCTCGCGCTTGATCGCCCGCTGCTGCTCCTCGACGCGCTGTCCGAGGCGCAGCCCCTTGGCGTCCAGCATGTACCTGATCTCCTCGAGGCTCGTCTCCCCGAAGTTCTTGTAGGCGAGCAGCTCCGACTCGGAGACGCGCAGCAGATCGCCCAGCGAGCGAATGTTCATCTTCTTGAGGCAGTTTCGCGCCCGCACCGAGAGCTCGAAATCCGTTACGGGTGTGTCCAGGAGCGCATTGCGCTTCGCGACATCCCGGTCCTGATCCTCGTCATAGAACATCGTCCGCGACGCCTGCACGTCCTTCATGAACAGTCGCGCTCGCGGATGGTTGGGACGCGAGTCCAGCACTTGCCGGAGCGTCTTCTCCGCCGCGCCGTACTGCCCGTGATCTTCGTAGAGCACCGCCAGATTCACCAGCGCATTCAGCGGCGCCTCCGAGAGTCGTGCGCTGCGCTCATACAGCGAGATCGCCTCGTCATCTTCGCCGTGGCGATCCAGCGCATACGCGAGCGAGAACAGAGCCTGCGGATGGTTCGGATCGGCGGCGACCGCCTTCCGAAGCTCCGCCAGCGTTGCTTCGGGATCGCCCGCTTCGTCGGCCTCCTTCGCCACGGCGAGATGTCGCTCCGCCGCTTGAGGATCGCCTGTCTCGGTCTCATCGGCGCCGATGAGAACGTCCATCGGATCTGCTGCCATGCGCTCAGAATCTCCAAATGAATTCGCGGCCGCGCCGCGTCGTGCCCGGAAGGATCACATCTGCATGCATCCTATGGCGGCTCGGCGGGCGCCTCAAGACGGGAGGTTCGGGACCGATTCGGGCCCTTCGTTCGATGCGCCGCCGCCCGAGCGCCGCGCGGTGAGATCGCGCGTGGCGTCGTCGAAGCCGTCGACGGAGGGGCGGCCCATCGCCGCCAGCTCCTGCGCGGTCGGGTCCGGCAGGGTCGGAGCCGGCAGATGCTCCCGATCGACAAGCTCGATCCTCTTCCACGGGCCCAGCAGGAAGCGCAGGAGCATGAACACCGCGAAAAGGATGATGTACGCCGCGCTGGCGATCCAGGGCCCGATCGACCGCAGCTCGGGAAAGAGAGCCACCATCGCGTAGCCCCCGCCGATGAGAACCGTCCACGACAGCCCCGCCGTCGCCACCCCGGGCCAGACTGTGTCTCCCGCCCCGCGCAGGGCCCCGGCGAGGCAGATCCCGATCGCGTCGAAGACCTGAAAGATCGCCGCCGCGATCATCACCTTCGCCCCGATCTCGAGGATCTCCGCCGCCATCTCGGGCGATGTCGTCCCGCGATCGATGAAGAACTCGACCAGCGGCCCGCGGAACAGGAAGAACGCCGCGGCGCACAGGCCCATGTAGGCCATCCCCACGCTCAGGCCCAGCCACGCGCGGCGCACCGCCAGATCGGGCCGCCCGGCGCCCATCGCCCGCCCGACGACCGCCGTGATCGCGATCGACAGCCCGATCGCCGGCATGAACGAAAGCTGCATGTACCGCAGTCCGATCCACCCCGCCGCGTTGTCCGCCGGGGAGATCCCCCCGATGATGATCGCCAACAGGATCCACCAGCACACGACCTCGTTGCCGAACATCAGCCCGGCGGGCCAGCCGGTCTTGAAGATGTCGCGCAGGGGCGTGCGTTGCAGCCGCCAGGCGCTGCGCGTGGCGCATCGGGCATGCAGCGCGGGGCCGAGGAAGACCGCGAAGGGAATCGCGAACTCCACCGCCGTCCCGATGACCGTGCCCAGCGCCGCCCCCGCCAGCCCCAGCCCCGCCCCCGGGACGCCGAGCCCCGGAATCTGCTCGAAGATGAGGAGCCAGTTGGCGAGCACGTTGACGCCGTTGCCGATCAGCGATGCGATCAGGATGATCCCCGGGCGGTGCATTCCGAAGAAAAAGTGGGAAATGCCCCGCGCCCAGATCACCGGCAACGCCCCGAGCAGAAGCACGCGCGCATACTCGTTCTGAAGGCGGATCACCTCCGGCGAGAACGTCAGCGCTCCCGACGTCGCCGACTCGACGACCTGCGCCACGCCCGACATGAGCGGGCCCACCAGCAGACCGACCGGCGCGAGGATCGCGATCCAGAAGATGGCGCCCATCCACAGCCCGTTCCATGCATACGCCGCCGACCGCTCCGGACGCCCGGCGCCGAGATGCTGCGAGACATAGGTGTTGATGACCGTGAGCACGCCCATGATCACGGCGATCAGCGCGTACGCCATGACGGCGCCGTTCCCATGCGCCGCGAACTCTCGCGGGCCCAACTCCGCCACGAACCGCCCGTCGACGAACTGCGCGAGCGAGTAGGAAATCATGGTCGCCGCGGTCGGCGCCGCGAGCGTCAGCAGCTCGCCCAGCGCGGAGCGCGACGGGGGCGCAGGATCGGGATGGGCTGGCGATGAGGCGGACATGCGGCGGCCCGAGGAAGCAGGGGGGTCGCGAGTCTATGCCGCCGCCGCCGCGTCGCCCGATCAGTCGCTGTGAGACTTCTGTCCGTTCGAGCTCATCGGCGCCCGCCGCTTCGCCCGCGCCATCAGCCGCGCCTGCTCCGCCAGCGACCGCATCTCCGACGCGACATCGGACGGGATCGCCAGCGTCTCCGCCTGGCGGCTCATCTCCTCCGCCTCCCAGAGGACGATCGATGACCACGCGGGGATCGCCGTCGCCGTCTCCCGGAGCCGTTCGCAGTCGGCGGAGAGGATGCGCATGAGGGTCTGGGCGTACTCGCGATCCGTCTGACGCGCCATGGCTCGACCTCCGCCGCCCTCTGTCGGCAGGATCGCCCGCCCGCTTCGCGCCAATCCATCGCCGGACGCCGCCGCGGCGATGGAACTCGACTCTCGGGCGCCGAGCGGCCGAAGAAGGGATGACGCCCGCCCCTTCTCGGACCGCGGGCCAGGTCGGATACGATCATTCGGAGGAACTCGTCTTGAGCGAAGCCGCCACGCTGGAGCCGGAGACGTTGGTGGACCAAGAGCCGCGCCACAGGCGGGATCCCGCGTCCGCGACGCCGGTCGTCGGCGCGGAGGAGTTGCCCGCCGCCGTCGAGGCGATCCTCCTCACGCTCGAGCGGCCCGTGACGCCCGCCAAGATCGGCGAAGCGCTGCGGCTGCCGTCGGACGATGTCTCCCCCGCCATTCAGGTCGAGCGGGCGATCGACGCCTTGAACGAGGTGTATGAGTCAACGGGCCGCGCCTTCCGGATCGAGCGCGTCGCCGGAGGCTATCGCGTCATGACCCGCCCCGAGCAGGCGGAGGCCGTCGCCGCTTTCCAGTCTGCGCGCGCCGGCGCCAAGCTCAGCCGCGCCGCAGTCGAGACCCTCGCCATCATCGCCTATCGACAGCCCATTACACGCGCCGAACTCGAGGGCATCCGCGGCGTCGCCTGCGGCGAGGTCCTGCGCACGCTGCTGGAGAAACGCCTGATCGCCATCGCGGGGCGCGCCGAGGAGGTCGGCCGACCCATGCTCTATGGCACCAGCAAGCGCTTCCTCGAGGAGTTCGGCCTCGCCAGCCTCAAGGATCTGCCCAAGGTCGAAGAGCTGATGCAGCGCGCCGCCGGGCGCGGCTCATCCGCCGATTCCGAGCCTGCGCCGGAATCCACCTCCAAGCCGCCGGAAGAGCCGTCGCCCGCTGAGGACGACGACGCCGGCGACGGTTGACGCCCGATCACGCGGGCTTGGCGGAGGCTTTCTTCGGATCCGCTCGATCCGCCGTCGCGTTCAGGCCCTTGAAACCACCGCCGAGTTGAAGCACAGCGCCGACGGCGGCGATCACGATCGCGACCATCGGCAGAACCAGAGGCTTCGTTTCCAACGCATCGGCGATGCCTCCCTGCCACGCCTCCACGCGCAGCATCAGCGCCAGCGAGCCGCACAGGAGGAAGATCGTCCCGCCGATGGATGTGAAGAGCACGATCACCAACCGGAAGGTCAGGAAGGCGAGCATCCCCAGCACGATCAGACCGATCACGGACCCCATGTGATGCAGGTCCGGGTTTCCTCCCAATGCCGTCCAGGCGTTCGCCCCCGCGAAGGCGCCCGCCAGTCCGCCGAAGAGCGCCACCGCGAACTTCAGCCCGGGCAGCGCCAGCATCACGAACAGCAGCGACGTCGCCGCCGCCGCGATGGCGTGGGCTCCTCCGATGCGATCACCGATGAACATCCCCGCCGCCAGGCCCAGCAGCGCCGAGAGCGCCAGCACCACCGGCTTGTGCCAGCGATACCCGTGCGCCACGCTCAGCGAGCCCAGCACAACGAAGATCACCGCCCAGACGGGATGGACGTTCTGAAGGGCCGCCAGCAGACTGTCCGGATGGTTCAGGACGTCGAGACGCCCGACCAGAGTCCCCCCGAAGACCTCGACCGGGCTCTCCCCCGTCTCCGAAAGCGCGTCCGCCGATTGTCCGAGCGTGAGATGGTGCAGCATGCCGGAAGTCCTCACGGCGCCTCCGGAGCAGTCACGGAGCCAGGCGCCTCAGGATGAGGGCTTATCGGCTCGAGGCTTGAGGGCTGTCCACTGGAGGATCGCGCCGACGAGCGCCACCGCCAGCCATACCGCCAGCCAGATCTTGGCGCTGGAGGGCAGCAGATCCGCCCCGGGAAGCCCATGCGCGCTGATCAGCAACGCCCCCGCCGGCAGCCACGTCGCCGCGCCGACGAACGAAGTCGCCGCCGCCGCCACGTGCTTGGGCCACATCAATCCCAGCAAAAGGCCTATCAAAGCGCCTGAGAGGCTCGAGAGCACGAGAATGCGCTGCTCCCGTGCGCCCAGACTCTCCCACTCAGCGACGGCTTCCTCGCGCAGTTGGCTCAGGAACGCCTCCACTTGCGCCTGCGCTTCCTCCGCCGCCTCCTCCGCCGTGAGCGGCGCGGGCCCGACATGGTTCTCGGACCACGCGTTCGCATTCTCGGACGCGCTCTCGCCCTCCATCGGCACGTCGTCGAGCAGGAGCTGCTCGGCGCGGAGCGGCGCCGCCTCCTCCCCCGACATCGAGGATGGCGCAATGCTGAAGACGATGCTCGCCATAATCGGCGCCGCGAACGCCAGCAGCCCGCCCACCGCGATCGCCAGCGCCACGCGGAAGACCGCGAGCCCCAGCAGCGCGCCGCCGACGAGCCCGACCGCCATCAGAATCGGCTGACTCACGTTGATCGCCAGCGCCGGCGGCCCCAGATAGCCAATGGCCCCGCCCGTCGCCGCGAACAGCAAAATGAACAGCGGTCGTACGAAACGCCGCCCCACGAGCCACAGCAGCACGCCCAGCCCGAACGCCACAACAATCATCGCGTCTCCCGCCCAGGGGAGGGCGTCGAACCCTTCAACGGCTTTGGCGGCGAGGCTCACGGTTGGAGGGCTCCAGCGGAGTGGCGGGGGCGCGGCGACTGTTCAAGGGTAGGGTCGCCGATGGGCCTTCGGAGGCAAGGTCCGGTTTCCTGAATCGCATGGCGGGCCGCCTCCTCGGGCGATGGCCGCGCGGGCCCGAGTCGCCGATGATGGGCCCATGTCCGATCCCCTTTCACAGACTGGCGACCCCGATCCCGCCGGGGCGCCTCCCGAGGGTGGGGGCCTCGAATCCCTGCGTCGCCGCATCGATGAGATCGACCGCCGCCTTGTCGAGCTGCTCAACGAACGCGCCGCCATCGTTGTGGACGTCGGCCGTCTCAAGCGCGGCAGCGACGTTCCCATCTACGCGCCGCATCGCGAGGCGGAAGTGCTTCGCAAGGCGATCGCGATCAATCAGGGTCCGCTGCCCGACCGCGCCATCGAGGGCGTCTATCGCGAGTTGATGAGCGGCTCCTTCGCCCTCGAGCAGCCGCTGCGCATCGGCTATCTCGGGCCGCCCGGCACCTTCAGCCACCAGGCGGCGACCGCCCACTTCGGCTCCAGCGTCGCCTTCGAGGATCTCCACGAGATCGACGGCGTCTTCGTCGAGGTGCGCCGCGGGCACGTGGACTACGGCGTGGTTCCCATAGAGAACTCGACGGGCGGCGGCGTGGTGGAGACGCTCGAAGCGTTCCAGGAGCACTGCGGCGAGGTCACGATCTACGCCGAGCTCCTCGTGCAGATCCGCCATTCGCTGCTCGCCAACTGCCAGCCGAGCGAGGTGAAGCGCATTCACTCGAAGCCCGAGGTCTTCGCGCAGTGCCGCCGCTGGCTCGCCACGCAGTATCCCGCCGCCGAGCAGATCCCCGCCACCAGCACGAGCCGGGCCGTCCAGACCGCCCGCCGGGAGCAGGAGGCCGACCCCGCCGCGGGCGCCGCCGCCATCGGCTCCACGCTCGCGGGACAGGTCCACGGCGTCAAGATGATCTTCGAGGAGGTCGAGGACAACCCCAACAACATCACCCGCTTCTTCGTCATCGCCCGACAGGCGGCGGAGTCCTCGGGCGACGACAAGACGTCGATGATGTTCACCACCGCTGATCGTCCCGGCGCCCTCGTCGGCGTGCTCAGCGTCTTCGAGCGCGCGGGGATCAACCTGACGCACATCGATAAGCGCCCAAGCGGGCGCGTCAACTGGGAGTACACCTTCTTCGTCGATGCGCAGGGCCACCGGGACGACCCGGAGATGAAGTACGCCATCCGCGAGGCGGCGGCGCACTGCAAAGAGCTCACCGTCCTGGGATCCTACCCGCGCGCGACGCGCGTGCTCTGACCCTTCTCACGCAGGCGGCGCGCCGCCCGGCCCCGCCGCCGGACCGCGCTGCATCGGGATCTCGCCGTGCGCCTGCTCGTAGGCGTTGACCGCCTGATTCAGCGTCGCTGCGAGCCGCTTGGCGCCCGCCCAGTTCAGGACCACGCGCGCGCCGATGCTGAAGATCATCGACGACTGCTGCTGGCCCTGGCTCTGCTGCGCGGGCAGGTTCAGACCGAAATCCAGCACGACTTCATCCATCGTCGTGGACGTCCGGATCGTGTTCGCGTACGCAGTGTGCATGTGGGACTCGTCGATCCGGATCTGGATCTGGCGACCCTCCGCGCCCGGTTGTGGCTCGGCCATGTCGGCGCTCCTTCGAAGACTCGAGGACGGGAAACCCGGCGCGACGCAGCGCGGGGGAGGGATTGTGCGGACCCCGCCGAGCGAATGCAACCAGCCCGTGCAGCGCCCCGCGCGAATCACCGCTCGTAGAGTCCGACCAGCTCCGCCTCCTCGATCACCTTGCCCTCCATCGCGGCCAGCAGCGCATCCTTCTCCACGCCCGCGGAGAGCTCGAGCGGCGCTCGCAGCGCGTAGAGACGGAAGTGATAGTGGTGAACGCCGTGCCCGGGAGGGGGAGCGGGGCCGCGGTAGCCGATGTTGCTCTTGGCGAAGGAGTTGCGCCCCTGCGCCGCTCCGCCCAGTTGCGAGACCGCGTCCTCACGCGGGACGCCCTCCGGAATCTCGTCCGTTGCAGCGGGGAGGCGGTAGAGCAGCCAGTGGACCCACGGATCCTCGCGCGGCGCGTCCGGATCCTCGCAGATCAGCGCGAGTTCGACGGCGCCGTCGGGCCTGTCCTCGATCCGTAGCGGCGGCGAGACATTTTCGCCGTCCTCCGTGTGCTTCTTCGGAATCGTCTGAACGTCGGAGAAGGCCGGGGATGTCACTCGCATCGTGTCGCTCCTTTCACCAGAGGCGTAAGGAAACGGCGTCCGCGCCGAGCCACCCATCCAAATCTCATCCGATTCCATCCCCGAATGCCGGAGGAGGGACTCGAACCCTCACGCCCTCGCGGGCAACGGATTTTGAATCCGTCGCGTCTGCCAATTCCGCCACTCCGGCGAGCGAATCGGAGTGTACCGCCCGCGGAGCGAGCCGACGCTCTCCCATGCGCCATCCCGGCTCGGACGATCTCTGGGCGATCCAGATCCCTCGTCAGGAGTCGCAGGCGCCCCACGCGCCGAGCAGCGCCGCGAGATCCTGCGGCCCTACGACCCCGTCTCCGTTGATGTCGCCCTCCGCTTCGCCCCAGAACCCGAGCAGCGCCGCCAGATCCTGCGCGTCGACCATGCCCGAGCCGTTGAGATCCGCCGGGCACGCCGACGCCTCGCAGGCGTCGGGAACGCCGTTGCCGTCCGCGTCTTCTCCGGAGTTGATCACCAGCGTGTAGTCGCCGCCCCAGAACTGCGTCTTCTGAACCCGAACGAGGTACGTCCCGGGCCCGACCGTCGCCTCGACGAGCTTCGTCCCGCCCGAGGAGCCGTCGGCGTCGAGCTGATTCAGCGACTCGTCGAAGAGGCGGACGATCTGCCGCATCTCCGTGTTGTCGAACGTCGTCGTCACGCTGATGTCGGTGTTCTCGCACACTTCGAAGGAGAACCAGTCGTCGAAATCCACGAGCCGCAGATCGTGCGATCCCGCTCCCGGCGTCGCCGCCTCCGAGCTGACGTCGTTGTCCTCGAATGAGTCATCGGGGATCGGCTGGGTCAGTTCGTCGCTGATGCTTGGGAACGTCTGATCAAAGCGCCCGCCCAGCGAGTTCCACTGGCTCTGGTTCTTGCAGTTGGGTTCCGTGCCGGTGAAGCTGCACACGCCGAAGAGCTGGGCGACCACCTCCCAGTTCTCGTTAAAGAGCGGCGAGCCGGAGGAGCCGCCCTGCGTCTCGCCCACCCACTCATCCCAGTACCAGAAACGGCTTGTGGGAAAGCCCGAGCAGAACGGCGCGGCCGTCGTCAGGTTCCCGGAGGTGAACTCCTTCGGATTGCCGCCCGGATGGTGGATCATCTTGACCGAGGAGCCCCCCGACGGCAGATCCGTCGTCCACGCGGAGAAGCCCTGCCCGAGCGTTGGATCGTCGCGCAGCCGCAGCAGAGTGAAATCCGTGTTGACCGACTCGTTGATCAGGGTGGACCCGACCGTCGAGCCGCCGGTGTTCGCGTTTGTGCCCGAGCAGTTCGCGTACTCATAGAACCACAGCACGTTCAGCGTGTTCGCCTGAGTCTGCGTGCTCAGGCAATGCTGCGCCGAGAGAAACCAGCCCGCGAACGTGTTCGGATCCAGATCGTTCAGCAGACAGCCCGTGCACACGAGCGACTGTCCATTCCTCTGGAACAGCATCCGCCCCACCGAGTCGCGCGCGATCTGATCCACCGGCTCCGGAGCGCAGTTCACGCGAACGGGGCACGATGTCGTGGTCTGCGTCGGCGTCGCGCCTCGAGGCTGAGCCTCATGCCGCTCGGGCATCACGTCGCGGTACAGGTGCGCCACCTCCGTGATCCGGAACATCGGCGGCGGCGCATCCGCCGGCCCCTGATACTCGATCACCACCTCAGGTCCGAACGTCACGCCCGACCAGAACTCGTTGTTCAGGTTCGGTCCGCGGTCCGTGTATCGCTGAAGCCGGTCGCCCGCCGGCGTCCCGATGACCAGCGCCGAGCCTTCCGGAAGGTCGAAGTTCTCGATGTGCAGCCGCACGCCCTTGGCGTTCGATGCGTCCACCCGCATCCGCCAGACGACCGCGCCCTCCCCCGCCTGGAGCCACTGACCGGCGCCGACCGGCGTGACGAAGCCCTCCGGCATCGAACGCTCAATGCCCACCCGCAGCGGCGTCCCCGCCTCGTTCGCCAGCGCGTCCTCCGCCAGCAGCGGCGCCGCGTCCAGAGGCGCCAGCAGCGTCGTCGCAGCCGCGGGCCAGTCGCCGAAGTTCTCCTCCCCCGGCAGGATCGTCTTGAAGGCGACCGGCTTGACGGCGCGATCGCGCATCACCGGCGCGCGCGCTGCCGGCGCGCGCAGCGCCGGAGCGGGACGGTCCTCGATGTTCTGATCGTCGGCGCCGAGCGCGACGTGGGCGCCGGCGAGGGCGACAATGCCGGCGGCGGTCAGCATCTGATGGGCGAATGGCATGATGGCTCCCCTTCTCCTCGAATCGACTTCGCTCCGGTGTTCGTTTGGGACTGCCTAGATGCTAGATGCTCAGGACGAGAAACAGGGCAATTTTTCGCCCTCAAGCCCCGGGAAGACCCTGGGCGAGACGCCGGATGGCGCAAATTTTCACGATTGCCACTCCTTTCTCGCGCGCCGGCGTCGCAGCGCCCCCAGCGACGCCGCTCCGAGCATCCCGATCACGCTCGGGCCCGGCACGAAACGAATCCGGTCGATGCCCATCTCGCCGGCGATCGGGTCCGGCATCTGGCCGACCGCCGCGAAGGGCGCCGGATCGTGGCGGACGAGCAGCCGGTCAGCGCTGCGCAGCGCGTTCTCCAAGGTGTCGGTTCCGCTGAGCTGCGTCCAGCCCGAAGCGTCCGTCAGATCCACCACGAAGTCCCCCCAACTTTCCTCCGGCGGAACAAACGGCGTGTTGAACTGCCAGAAGTTCGCGGGGTTCCCGATCGCGACGTGAATCTCGAACTCCTGATCAGAGTCCACGTCGTTGAGCGAGAGCTCGATCGCGGTGATCCCCGCAGCGAGGTAGTCCCCCGTGTAATTCGGGCCGCGCCCGGCCGATCCGAAGGCGAAGGGCGTGGCGAGATCTAGACGGAGGAATCCGTCGCCGGCCCCTCCGACGCCCCCCGATCCCGGGTTGGTGTTGCTGATCTGGCTGGACCATCCAGCCGTCCCCGAGGCGAAGTCCTCGACAAAGCCGTCGACGACAGCGAGCGCGGGCGCCGGCGCGAGCGCGGCGCAGCCGATCGCGGCGATCCAAGCATGCGTTCTCATGGCGGAAGATCCCTGACTCGTCCTGTGCGAATGACGCCCCGTGCGAGGGCGACCACGCCTCAGACTACATCGGAACGGCCTCGCCGCCCAGCGAAAAACACAACTCGCTCGTCAGATAACCGAGGGCCGCGTCCGTCCGGGCGCTCTCAGCGAGGTCCGGGGCT
This sequence comes from uncultured Phycisphaeraceae bacterium, assembly GCA_964451515.1. Taxonomy (GTDB): domain Bacteria; phylum Planctomycetota; class Phycisphaerae; order Phycisphaerales; family UBA1924; genus CAYVIJ01. The sequence continues at coordinate 125,510 of CAYVIJ010000006.1, forward strand.
CAGCGATGGCGCCTCACCCCGTCTCGCCGACCTGCCAACGCAGAAAGGCATCGATCGAGGCGTCCTTTGGCAGCAGATCCTTGATCTTCTGGTCCGGATCCTTCACGAAGGGCTGCTCGAGCAGCGCCACCTCCTCGAAGAACTTCCGCAGCTTGCCCTCGACCATCTTCTCCGCGATCTCGGAGGGCTTTCCGGACTCCTCCGCCTGCTCCATGGCGAACTTCCGCTCTTTCTCGATGACGTTTGCGGGGATGTCCTCCGCCGTGACGCCGAGGGGACGCGGGACGACGGCTGTGATGTGCATCGCGATATCGCGCAGCAGATCTTCGGAGGCGGATCCCTCCGCCTGAATCAGCACGCCCGTCTTGCCGTCATGGTGTATGTAGGAGCCGAACATGGTGTTGCTGTCGCCGACGAGCTTGTGCCCCCGGGCGTAGGAGGCGTTCTCCCCCGTCGCGATCCGCACCTCATCGACGAGCTTGGCGATCTCATCGTTCGAATCGACCTCCCCCGCCGACTGCTTCAGGACCACGTCCACCACCGAGGCGCCCAGCTTTCGGAACATCTCGTTCTTCGCGGTGAAGTCCGTCTCGGCGCGCAGCTCGACAATCGCCGCCTCGCGCCCCGAGTCATCCACCTTGATGGCGATCAGCCCCTCGCCCGCCGCGCGGTCGGTGCGGGTGTCCATCTTGCCCTTGAGCTTCTTGCGAAGCCATTCCTTCGCAGCTTCGACATCGCCGTCGTTCTCGGCGAGCGCCTTCTTGCAGTCCATCATGCCGAGGCCGGTCGCGGTGCGAAGGGCCATCACGTCCTTGGCGTTGATCTCCGCCATTGCTTCTCGTCTCTCCATTGTCGTGCGTGAGGAGTGAGTCGTTGTCGGGAAAGATCGTCCGAACGGAACGGGTTCGATCAACTCTGGTTTTGCTCCGCACCCGCTCCCACCGCGCTGCCGCTGCGCTCAGCGCTCTTGGTGTCCACCTCGGGCGCATCCTCCGTCGGGGGCGGCGTCTCATCGTCGGCGCGATACTGGGCCCGCCTCGAGCGCTTCCGCGGGGCCGCGCCGCCTTCCTCGCCGCCGGGCTCCTCGCCGGTCTTCGCCTGCCGGCCCTGCCGACCATCCGAGCACGCGGCGCAGAGCTCGCGGACCACCACGTCAATAGCGCGCATCGAGTCGTCGTTGCCGGGGATCGGAATGTCCGCGAGATCCGGATCCCCGTCGGTGTCGATCAGACAGATCGTCGGGATGCCCAGCTTCCGCGCCTCGCGCAGCGCGTTGAGCTCGCGCCGGACGTCGATGATCACCAGCGCCCCCGGCGCCTTCTCCATGTTGCGGATCCCCTCGAGGTTCCGCTTGATCTTCCGCATCTCGCGCCGAAGACGCGACTCCATCTTCTTCGAGTAAGACTGGAAGCTGTCCGTCTCCTCGATCGCCTCCAGCTCCTCCAGCCGCTTCAGACGCGACCGAATCGTGCGGAAGTTCGTCAGCGTTCCGCCCAGCCATCGCTCCGTGACGTAATGCATCTTCACGTCTGAAACCCGAGACTCCAAAACGCTCTTCGCCTGCCGCTTCGTCCCCACGAAGCAGACATCCTTCCCATCCGCGACCGTCTGCGCGATGAAGCGCTTCGCCAGCAGGAGACCCTTGATCGTCTCCTTGATGTCGATGATGTGGATCGAGCTGCGCTTCCCGTAGATGAAGCGGGACATCTTCGGGTTCCAGTTCGACGCGTGTTGGCCGAAGTGGATCCCCGCCTCGATGAGGTCCTGGACGAGGGAGTTGTTCTCTGCCATGAGGGCGCCTTTGTGTCAGCGCAGCCGGCGGATGACGGATCGGAATATCGATCGCTCCACGCCTGTGGACGATCGACGCGTCAGCCCGCGGGGCCCGCTTCAATCACGGCTCATCAAGGCGACGCCGCACCCAGGCGGGCTCACCCTTCGCCGCAAGCCTTCAACAGGGTTCCACCTTTGCGCCGGCTCCGATGCACTGCGCTCGGTCACCGCCGTCGGTCGCCGATCACGACCGAAGAGACAAGTCTAGCACTCCCGCGGCCGCCCGCAACCGCCACGCCCCCCGCCACGCCCCCCCCAACCTCGCCCCGGGCCCTCGCCCTCGAC